>DRKU01000149.1 GCA_011051615.1 Gammaproteobacteria bacterium | reverse complement strand
TGGCGGAGCGCGATGTCAATGCCTATCACAAGTTCATGTGGCGGTATCACCTCGATTATGCCGAGACCTACGAGATCGCGCAGCGCTTCGGGTATGACAACTTCAACGTGACACGCAAGCTGTTCTTCCGTGAACTGCCCCGTCGCCTGCGGGCCGTGGGACTTGATGCCCGGCGAGATATCCACTCTGTTCTCGAGGTCGGCTGTTCTTCGGGCTACCTGCTGCGCTTCATGGAAACCGACATGTTCCCTGCCGCAACCTGCCTGCAGGGGATCGACATCGACGCCTACGCCATCGACACCGGCAACCACTATCTCGCCAGGATCGATTCCCGAATCGAACTGTTACATGCCGACATGGATCAGCTGGACGAGCTGCTGGGAGAGAAGAAATTCGACTTCGTGCTGGCCGCCGGAATACTGCTCTATCTCGATGAGCCCGCCGCCACGCGTCTGGTAGAGCTGATGATGAAACACACCCGCAAGATGCTGGCCATCACCGCCCTCGCCCATCCCGAGGAGGACAATGCCACCCTCGAGCAGTCCGTTCCCAGGCAGCGAGACTGCACCTGGATCCATAACGTGGATGCGATGATCAGGCAGGCCGGCGGGAACCTGGTGGCCCGGCGCTGGGAAGGCGGCAAGCTCATCGATGGCAATACCATCTACTTCCTCTACGCCACTCCGCTGGACCCGCACAGCGAAAGTAAACTAATCGGTACGCTACCAGGCCACCGCTACCACTAACTGCGCGGCGTTGAGCCGATTCCCCTCAGGCCCTGTGGCAGCGGTTACGCCCGGCCTGCTTGGCCGCGTAGAGTGCCGCGTCGGCACGCCGAAACATGCTCTCGCCATCATCGCCACTGCGGCACTGGGTCACGCCGCAGGAAGCCGTGATGGGCACGTGCTGCTCACGATAGTGAAAATCCAGTGCGGCGATGGTCTGGCGCAGTTCCTCGGCAGTGGCCATGGCCTGTTCCAGTTCGGTGTCGGCCATAAGGACGATGAATTCCTCGCCACCGTAACGCGCTACCAGATCCACGGCACGCATCCGTGCGCTCAATGTCTCGGCAAGGATCTTCAGCACCTTGTCACCGGCGTCGTGTCCCCAGGTATCGTTGACCTGCTTGAACAGGTCCACGTCCCACACCATGAGGCAAAATGACGTACCGTTGCGCTCGAAACGCGCCAGCTCGGTGCGCAGGCGTTCCTCCCAGGCCAGGCGGTTGGCGATCCCGGTGAGTGGATCGCACAGGGCCTGCTGGTGGGCCGCTTCCAGCTCGGCACGCAGTGCCTCGGCTTCCTGCTCGGTCTGCTGGAGTTTTTCGGTAAGCTGCGTGATGGTCTCCTGCGCCGAACCGAGATCCGCCTCCTGCGCCGAGCGGAAGGCATCCAGATGGCGACGGATGTTCTGCACGCGCAGCTGCACGGCCTGCTTGATGCGATCCACGTCACCACCGCTGAGCTCGTCTTCGAGTCCGCCCACTTCGCGGCTCACCGCGTCATCCAGTTGCGTATTGCTCGCCCGCACCTTGTGATGGATGTGGGCCGTTTCCTGCAAGCCGTCATCGATCTCGCGCAGACGCAGGGTAAGCTGGCCGAGAAAGGTCTCCAGTTCACTGCGCTCGGCCTCGAGGCGCACGCGCATGGTGGCAACCAGCTCCGCGGTGGCGGCGATCGCACCGGCAATACGCGGCCAGTCCACCGACCCGGCGATATCGGCACGCACAACGCGGCTTTCGGCCTCGAGATCGCTCGGTAGATCGAGGCGCTCGATGAGCTGGATGAGCACTTCTGCGGCAAGCGCCATGTCGGCCAGTTCGGCCACGCCGGTAAACTGTGCCTCCTCGGTGTAGCCGGTGTCATCCCCCACTTCGTGCACTTCGCCGCCTGGCCTGGTGGCCGTTTCGCTGCCCCGACCCTCGCGCCTGAACAGGCGCGCGAGGAGGCCGGGTTTGTCGCCAGCAACCTCCTTCGCAGCCGGTTCGTCGGGTGTAACTTTCGTATCCGGCCTGGCCTGCTCTGCGGGGGCGGCAACCCGATCATCGTCATAGAGGCTTTCGATGAACCGTGCCACTTCGTCGACCAGCTTTTCAACGGGCAGATCACCGGCGGCTACGAGCTTTTTCCGCGCGCGGCGTACCTCGACCTGTTTATCGCGCGCCACCTTGATGGTATCCAGCAGGCGGGCAAGCAACTGGTTACCTGCCAGTTGTGTACCGCGTCGGCCACGCTGCTCATCAAGACGCGCGATGGCGGCAGCAATGTCTGCGAGCAGGGGTTTCAGTTGCGCGCTTTCACGGCCCTGGCGCAGCGCCTTGCGCAGGGCATCGAGCTGGCGGGCCAGCGCGGGATCGACATCATCGGCAAGCAGGGTCAGGCGCGACAGGCCCTGGCGCAGGGTAGTCTCCAGCTGTTGCCACTGTTTCTCGCGCCGCTCGAAGTTTTCGAGGGTATCGAGGTATTTTTCCTTCCAGCGGCTGGCGCCCTGGTCGTCCACATCCCTGGCCATGGAGCGTGTTCAGACCACTATAGCCTGGCGGGTGAGTTCGAGCCCGGCGGGCAGACGCAGGCTCATGGCGATGGGCAGGTGGTCCGAGTAGGTCGGCAGTGCCGGTATATGCACATCCTGCACCTCGAGATCGGTGGTGACGAGAATGTGGTCGATATGCTTGCGCGGCCGCCAGCTGGGAAAAGTATGGATCTCTTCCAGGGGTTCATGCAGGCGGGTGCGCCGGAAAAGTTCCAGCATCTCGCTACTGTCAGCCGCGGTATTGAGATCGCCCATGACGATGGCATGCGGATATTCGTTGATCATCTCGGCGACATAGGCCAACTGGTTCATGCGCGCACGCTTGCCCAGCGCCAGGTGCAACACGAAGACCACCAGGGGATTGGCCTCGCTGCCATAACGGGCCATGATGGCACGCCGCCCCGGGATCATGCCCGGCAGCTTGAGGTCGCGGATCTCGGCGGGTTTATACTGGCTCAACAGGCCGTTGCTATGCCGCGCCAGGTGTCCGAGGTTGCGGTTGATCTGATGATACCAGTGCGGAAAACCGGCCAGGTGCGCCATGTACTCGGTGAGGTTGATGAAGTTGCTGCGCAGGCTGCCGGCATCCACCTCCTGCAGGCCGACGATGTCATAGCGATGCAGCTCGTGACATAACTGATCGATATTTGCGAAGCGCTGGGTATGGGGTAACAGGTGCTTCCAGCTGTGCAACAGGTAGTGGTGCGGCTTCGAGCTGCTGATCCCCACCTGCACGTTGTAACTCATGAGGTGCAGCACGCCGTCCTCGCGGACGGGTGAAACGCTGTTTTCCTGCATGGCTGTCGTTTCTGTACTCACCGCGATGAATCACTGTAGAGGAGACAGGCACCTGTGCCCGATGCCCGCGCCTAGATGGGACACACCATTTCACCCAGCTTGGCGGTCAGTTTCAGGTTCTCGCTGTAATCGACGGGGCAATCTATAATACTAACAGTATTGTCGGCCAGTGCCTTTTTCAAGGTCGGCAGCAGATCTTCGCCCTTTTCGATGCGGTATCCTTTTGCACCAAAGGCTTCGGCATACTTGACGAAATCCGGATTGGTGAAGTCGATGTTCGACTTGCGCCCGAACTGGTTCATCTGCTTCCACTCGATAAGACCGTATGCCGAATCATTCCAGATCAGGATCACGATGGGCGTGTTGAGCCGCATAGCCGTTTCGATCTCCTGCGAATTCATCAGGAAGCCAGCATCACCGGTTACCGCTACCACCTTCTGATCGGGATTGACCAGCTTGGCGGCAATGGCGCCGGGCACGGCGATGCCCATACTGGCAAAGCCGTTGGAAATGATACAGGTGTTGGGGAACTCGCAGCGAAACATGCGCGACATCCACATCTTGTGCGCACCCACGTCACAGATGGCGATGTCTTCAAGGTCCATGGCGGTGCGCAGGTCCCAGATGATCTTCTGTGGCTTGATGGGGACCGAGTTGTCTTCGCTGTGCTGGTTCATGTCTTCCACCAGCGCCTCGCGCAGGGCACGCATGGTGAAACCGGGCCGCGGTGTCGCCAGCTCGGTAAGCCGGATCAACGAATGCTTGATGTCGCCCACCACGCCGATGGACACCGGGTAATAGGCATCCACTTCCGCCGGCGCCTGGTCGATATGGATGATGATGCGATCCTTCGTCGGGTGCCACAGGTAGGGGTGATATTCCACCAGGTCGAAACCAATACAGATGATCACATCGGCGCGATTGAAACCACAACTGATGTAGTCATTGGCCTGCAGGCCGGCACTGCCCAGCGCCATGGGGTGCTTGAATGGGATCACGCCCTTGGCCATGAAGGTATTGGCCACCGGGATACCCCACTTGTCGGCGAACTCCGCCAGTTGCTGCCAGGCCTTGCCGCGCACCACGCCGTTGCCCGCCAGCACGATGGGATGTTTCGCCTCGGCAATGATCTCGGCGGCGCGCTCCACCTTGGCGGTGGGTGGCTCGGGCATGGTGGGGTGCTTGAGTTCCAGCGGGTGATCGTCCACTTCCATTTCCGCGATGTTTTCCGGGAACTCGATGAAACAGGCGCCGGTCTTTTCGGTCTGCGCCACCTTGAAGGCCTTGCGCACCACTTCCGTGATGATGTTGGGTGTCAACAGGCGGGCCGAATACTTTGTAATACAACGGAACATCTCTTCCAGGTCGAGGACCTGGTGGGATTCCTTGTGCAGGCGCGAGGTGCTGGCCTGGCCCGCGATGGCTACCAGGGGCGCATGGTCCATGTTGGCATCCGCCACGCCGGTCACCAGGTTGGTAGCACCAGGCCCGAGCGTGGCGAGGCAGACCCCGGCGCGCCCGCTGAGTCGACCATAGACATCGGCCATGAAAGCGGCGCCCTGTTCATGGCGCGTGGTGACGAACTTGATCTTCGAGTCGAGCAGGGCATCCATGACATCCAGGTTCTCCTCACCCGGGATGCCGAAGATATACTCCACGCCCTCGTTTTCGAGGCATTTGACGAACAGTTCCGAGGCCTTCATGGGCAACTCCTTGCGCAGGCGATTCAGGCAGCCAGTTCCAGTCTAAGGGAATATCGGCAGGCGGTGCAGCGGCTTTACCCCTGCAACGGATTCCGCCCACCGGCGGGGTCTTACTTGCCGAGCTTGCCGGCTTCCAGGGCAATCAGATAATCCAGTGCATCGAGCATGCCTTCGTCGCCGTTGACCAGCGGGCCACTGGTGCGGTACTTGCCGTTTACCACCACGCTGGGCACACCATCGACGCCATAGCGACGCGTGAGATCCGCCGCACGGCGTACCTTCAGATCGACGGCAAAGGAACTATAGGTCTCGAGGAATTTTTCTTCGCTGATGCCAAAACGTGTAAAGAATCTGGCAAAGTCGGTCCCATTGCGAAAGCGCTTGCGCTCCACGTGGATGGCATCGAACAGGGCCTGGTGGGATCGGTCCAGCACACCCAGCAGCTCGGCCGTGTAAAAGGCCTTGGCGGCCGGTACCCAACCGGGGCCGGTGATGGCCGGGATCAGCACGATGTTGACATTGTCCGGCTTGCGTTCCTTGATCCATTTTCGGAACTTGGGCTCGAAGCGGTAGCAGTGGGGACAGCCGTACCAGAACAGCTCCACCACTTCGATGCGCCGGGGATCGCTGGTGGGCACCGGTGGCTTGAGGGGAATGTACTCGATGCCCTCATCGAAGGTGCGCATCCCCGCGGCCAGTGCCATACCCGGCAACAACAACAGCAGCAGTACCGGCCACAGTGCCCGAAATCTGGTCATTATTCTCAACTCCTCAGTAAAATCCACAGGTGGCGATCAGCCTAGGCAATCCCCTGTTTGGACGCAAGCGACAGCGACAAGTTTCATGGCGCGGACAAATTCCTCGCCATGACGGGCAAGTGACGAACCGGTCACGGCCCCGCCGCCCGCGCTGGACAGGCCGGGAAGCGTCGTAGACAATAGCCTCCCGTTATTCCATCCGACGCGCTGTTCCACGCCCAACACCCCTGCCATGTCCACCCTCACCGACAACGCTACCTGTAACCTGACCGTCAGCGGCCTGGGCTGTGAGCGCGGTGATCGGCGCCTGTTCGCCGAAGTGGCGTTTCACCTCGAACCCGGCGAAGTGCTGCGTGTGGAGGGTGCCAACGGCAGCGGCAAGACCACCCTGCTGCGCACCCTGTGCGGCCTGCGCCAGGCCGATGAGGGCGATATCCTCTGGAACGGTGAACCCATCGGGCAGGTGCGCCCCGAGTTCAACGCCGAGCTGACCTATATCGGTCACCTGCCGGGCATCAAGGCCGATCTCAGCCCGCTGGAAAACCTCGCCGTGGATTGCGCCCTGCACCGCGCGCGGGACGATGCCGACGCCATGGCGGCGCTGGACCGTGTCGGCCTGTTTGGCTTCGAAGACCTGCCGGCGCGCACCCTGTCGGCCGGCCAGCGCCGACGCGTGGCGCTGGCGCGCCTGTTTCTCATGGACACCCGCCTGTGGGTCCTCGACGAGCCCTTCACCGCACTGGATGTACGTGGTGTGGCCATGCTGGCCGAATGTATCGATACCCATATAGCGCGTGGGGGCATGGTGATCTTCACCACCCACCAGGATATCGCCTTCACTCACAGCCGGCCACGCCGCCTGGTGCTGGGCCAGGCGGGAGGCACGGCATGAGCCTGCTCACCGTCACCCGCCACATGCTGCGCCGCGACCTGCTGCTGGCCTACCGCCACCGCAGTGAACTGGTCAATCCGCTGGTCTTCTTCCTCATC
>DRKU01000148.1 GCA_011051615.1 Gammaproteobacteria bacterium | reverse complement strand
GTGGGCGTTGATGAAACCGGGGCAGAGCAGGTGGTGGTCCAGTGTCAGGTGGGTCTGCGCGGTGAACTGCGCCGCCTCCGCGGCGGGACAGACGGCGACGATGCGCCCGTCGCGCACCGCCACGGCATGATCGTCGAGCACCGTGCCCGCAGGTTCCACGGGCACGACCCAACGGGCCTGGACCAGTAAATCGACTTCCATGGGGTGCATACGTTACAGGGGCCGCCGCCGTGCTGGCAAGGGGGAACAGGTCATTGCGAGCCTGCCTGGCGGGCGCGGCAATCTGTGCCACGCTGAAATTTGGCTATAATTTTCCGCGGAGAACAGTCAGGGACCGGAACAGTCAGGGATAGCCATGTTTTCCCTGTGCGAACTCGGGTGGAGACAATCAATATGGATGGACTTGTTACAGTACTCCTCATACTGATTGTCCTTGTGTCCGTGATTTATCTTTACAACTGGATTCATGCGATATCTGAAACGAAAGAAACCAGGAGTCCGTTGATGTTCTTCAACTGGTTCTACTTGTTTGATTCGGATATGTTTAATCCGCAAGGTAACAGATACCGCAGGAAAGCGCTTGCCTGCATGCTCTTGTTGGTGGTTTTGGTGGTTGCAATGGGTAAAACCGGGTAGGTCAGGGACAGGTAGGTCAGCAGGTAGGTCAGGGTAGGTCAGGGACAGACCACGTTTTTCCAGTATTCGATTGGACAAGATAACGCCATGTTCTTTGTCGCTGATACTGACGTTGTGAGGCAAGGGAAGGTTATATGAGTTCTCCGCAGGTGGATATGAGCGCTCAAATACAATCCGCAATCGAAGTCCCGCTATGGGTGTCGGCAATTTCCGGGGGGCTCGAGGCGCTGGCATACTTTATAATTCTGTTTGCAGCGATCTATTTGAACCGGAACGGTCAGGGACAGGCCACGTTTTTCTGGAGATATTCCATGAAGTTTTTACTCTGACCCTGAATCTTTTCTGAATCTTCCTAAATCTTCGGTGTTGTAAAATCTGCCAGGGCTTTGTGACTGAATGACAGGGAGGGGTTTCTTAATGTTTAGTGTCCGCGTGTTTCTGGTTTTTTTTGTCGTATCTATTGCAGGACAGGCAACGGCGAAGTGTATTACGTATCAGGGGGGTACCTATTGCGGTAAGGGCGCGTGTGTCGCGTATGGCGGTACTGTATTCTGCGCGTCGGACGAAGGTGGGGATGCGCTGGTTTACAATGGGGCCGCGCTGTGTGGCAAGGGAAAATGTATTGTAAGTAATGGCGCGGTCCTGTGCTCTCCGTTCTCCGGGGGCGGGATTATCGAACACGATGGGGCGGTGTTTGCCGGACCGGGGGAATGTGTCGTGTTTGGTGGTGCCGTTCACTGTGCGAGGGAGCCACGAGGAGAATGTGTTGTAGCCAATGGTGCGGTATTTTGCCAGGGCGGTTCAGTGAGGGAACGGCCCGATCTGCCCTATGCCTGTGATCCCGCGGAAAGGCTTTAAGCGGTATTAACCAAAGAAAGTGACTGTCAGGGACTGACTGTCAGGGACAGACCACGTTTTTCCTCATCCATCCCCCAAAAAACGTGATCCGTTTCTGTTTTTGCCACCGGTTTTATTGCCCATGCGCCGGTTAACTGGTATTTCCCGTAAGGAATCCCGGTAAAGGGACGTTATGTTTCCTGAGTATTTCCTGAGCCGGAGCACCGGGTTGTGGTTGCAGAAAACGGGTTGAGAGAAGGATCCCCATGAGTATCAGATTTGCCGTGCTGGCCATGATCGTCTTGCTGCTGGCAGCCTGTGGCGGCAGTGGCAGCGACGGGGGTGGCATGTCCATGCCTGTCGCCCAGGGTTCGCGCATCCTCGGCATGAATGTCAAGGAGGTGCCGTCGGTGACCTATGCGACGGCCTACAGCCAGGCCATGACGCTCGGTGCGCGCGAGGTCAGTGTGTCGCTGGACTGGGCGGACCTGGAGCCCACCGTCGGCGCGTACGACAATACCATCCCGGGGATCATCGATACCTTCTATCCTGCGCAGACGGGCGATCTCACCCTCGTCCTGCGTCCGCTGGATACCCCGGGGCCGTCCATGCCCGCCGGGCTGGTCGGCAAACCTTACGATGATCCCGCCGTCATCGCCGCCTTCGAGAAATTCCTCACCAATCTTCATGCCCAGCTGGGCACGCTGAACGCCAGCGGCAAGCTGCAGTGGATCCAGATCGGCAACGAGATCGACGCTTACCTCGGTACCGATGCCACGCGCTGGTCGCAATGGCGGACCTTCTTCCAGGCGGCGAAGGCGAAGGTGCGCAGCCTGTGGGGCGCGGGTGTCCAGGTGAGCAGCATCATCCAGTTTTCCTTGCTGAGCGACGCCACGAAGCTGTCCCTGTATTCGAACCTGCTGGCCGATCTCGACACGGCGGTGCTCACCTATTACCCGCTCAACGCCGATTTCACCATGCGCCCGGTCTCCACCGTGGCCGGCGATTTCCAGTTGATGGTGGACGCCATCCCCGGCAAGGACATCCTCCTGCAGGAGTGCGGTTATCCCTCGAGCGCCGCCAACAACAGCAGCGAGGCGCAGCAGGCGGCCTTCATCTCCGCGGTGTTCTCGGCCTGGGACAGCCACATCAGCCGCATCCGTTACATCGAGCTGGCCTGGCAATACGACGTGGCCTCCACCACGGTCGATCAGTGGGTCATCGACTACGGCATGTCGGGCAGCCCCTATGAAACCGCCTTCCGCGGTTACGTGGGCACGCTGGGCCTGAACAACTACGACGGCACGGAAAAGATGGCCATGCCACGCCTCCGCCTGGAGTTGCAGGCACGAAGCGGGGTGCAGTAGCCCCGCCGCGCCACGCGGCAGGCTGGCCCACGGGCGGCAGGTCGCCCGTTGTTTTCTGCTAAGATCCCCCGCCGGTTTTCCATTCCTCGACGGGACACGCATGCCATGACTCAGGTTAGCCCCCCTGACGCCGTCCGACCCATTGCCTGGCGCGACGACGCGCTGGTGCTGCTGGACCAGCGCGTCCTGCCCCAGGAAGAGAAGGACGTGGTCTGCCGCACGGCGGGGGAGGCCGCGGCGGCTATCCGCGACATGGTGGTGCGCGGCGCGCCGGCCATCGGCATTACCGCGGCCTGGGGCGTGGTGCTGGCGGTACAGGAACACGGCAATGCGCCCGACTGGCAGGCGAAGCTGGCGGCGGACATGGCGCGGCTGCGCGAGTCGCGGCCCACGGCGGTGAACCTCTTCTGGGCGCTGGATCGCATGCAGTTGCGCCTCAACCAGCTGGTCACGGAGGGCGCCGATGCAGCACAGCGCTGCGCGTCCATGCTCGCCGAGGCGCAGGCCATCCACGAGGACGACATCGCCATCAACCGGCGCATGGGCGTGCTCGGTGCGGACTATATCGGCAAGGGCGAGAGTGTACTGACCCACTGCAACGCCGGGGCGCTGGCCACCGGCGGCTACGGCACGGCGCTGGGCGTCATCCGCAGCGCCTGGGCGGCGGACAGGCTCGCCGGCGTCTATGCCGACGAGACCCGCCCGTGGTTGCAGGGCGCGCGGCTCACCGCCTGGGAGTTGCTGCGCGACGGCATTCCCACCACCCTCATCGTCGAGGGCGCGGCGGCGAGCCTCATGGCCCAGGGACAAGTGCAGTGGGTCATCGTCGGCGCGGACCGCGTCGCCGCCAACGGCGACGTGGCCAACAAGATCGGCACCTACGGCCTTGCCGTGCTGGCCCGCCAGCACGGCGTGCGTTTCATGGTGGTGGCGCCCACCTCCACCGTGGATCTCGATTGCCCCGAGGGCGCGGCCATTCCCATCGAGACCCGCGCCGCCGAGGAGGTCACCCGGCTGGGCGATCGGCCGGTGGCGGCGCCCGGCGCCGGGGCCTGGAATCCGGTCTTCGACGTCACCCCGGCGGCACTGGTGGACGTGCTGGTCACCGAGCGTGGCGTGCTGGAGCGGCCCGACCGCGATTCGTTGCTGGCCTTGATGGAATCGGCCTGATTTCCTTCCGGCATTTTTGCCTCAGCCGCCCACAGATGCGATCTGAGGGCCGTTTCTCATTTCCCCGTGGTTCGAAGGGTATGGTATAATCGCGCCTCTACGGTCCCTCATTCGGGGCCGGATCACGATAAAACCTAACCGTTACCAAGGAAATCAGGGTCTCTCTACCCCATGACAGAGTTCGCCAAAGAAGTCCTCCCCATCAATATCGAAGAGGAAATGCGTCAGTCCTACCTGGACTACGCGATGAGCGTCATCGTCGGGCGCGCCCTGCCGGACGTGCGCGACGGCCTCAAGCCGGTGCACCGCCGGGTGCTCTACGCCATGCAGGTGCTGGGCAACGAGTGGAACAAACCTTATAAGAAGTCGGCACGCGTGGTGGGCGATGTCATCGGTAAGTACCACCCCCACGGCGACACGGCGGTGTACGACACCATCGTGCGCATGGCGCAGCCCTTCTCGCTGCGCTACATGCTGGTGGACGGGCAGGGCAACTTCGGCTCGGTGGACGGCGACGCCCCGGCGGCCATGCGTTACACCGAGGTGCGCATGTCGCGCATCGCCCACGAGATGCTCGCCGACATCGACAAGGAAACCGTCGATTTCGTGCCCAACTACGACGACTCGGAGACCGAGCCGGAGATCCTTCCCACGCGTCTGCCCAACCTGCTGGTCAATGGCTCGGCAGGTATTGCCGTGGGCATGGCCACCAATATCCCGCCGCACAACCTGCGCGAGGTCATCGATGCCTGCCTGGCCCTGATCGAAAACCCCGACATCGACGTGCCGGGCCTGATGCAGCACATCCCCGGCCCGGACTTTCCCACCGCCGGTATCATCAACGGCGCGCGCGGTATCGTCGAGGCCTATGTACGCGGCCGCGGCCGCATCTATGTGCGCGGCCGCGTCGAGGTGGAAGAGAACAAGAGCGGCAAGCAGACTATCGTTATCACCGAGTTGCCCTACCAGGTCAACAAGGCGCGCCTGCTGGAGCGCATCGCCGAGCTGGTCAAGGAAAAGAAGATCGAAGGCATCACCGAACTGCGCGACGAGTCGGACAAGGACGGCATGCGCGTGGTCATCGAGTTGCGTCGCGGCGAAGTGGCCGAGGTGATCCTCAACAACCTCTACCAGCAGACCCAGTTGCAGAGCGTGTTTGGCATCAACATGGTGGCGCTGGTGGACGGCCGGCCGCAGCTGGTCAACCTCAAGCAGATCCTCGAGGCCTTCATTCGTCATCGCCGCGAAGTGGTGACGCGGCGCACGGTCTTCGATCTGCGCAAGGCGCGCGAGAACGCCCACAAGCGTGAGGGCCTGACCATCGCGCTGGCCAACATCGATCCCATCATCACGCTCATCAAGGCCGCCAAGAGCCCGGCCGAGGCCAAGGAAAAGCTTATCGCCACGCCGTGGGAACCGGGTGTGGTGGTGGACATGCTCTCGCGCACCGGTGCCCATGCCTCGCGCCCCGACGGCCTGCCCGAAGGCTGCGGGCTGGTGGGCGACAAGTACCACCTCTCCGAGGCGCAGGCCCAGGCGATCCTGGAGATGCGCCTGCACCGCCTCACCGGCCTGGAACAGGACAAGATCCTCAACGAGTACGAAGAGCTGCTCAAGCTCATCGGTGAGCTGCTGGAGATCCTCGGCAGCAACGAGCGCCTGATGGAAGTGATCAAGGACGAGCTCATGGAGATCCGCGAGCAATACGGTGACGATCGCCGCACCGAGATCCTTTCCAGCCAGGAAGACCTGACCATCGAGGATCTGATCACCGAGGAAGACGTGGTGGTGACCCTGTCGCACGAGGGTTACGCCAAGGCGCAACCCATTTCCACCTACAGCGCCCAGCGGCGCGGCGGCAAGGGCAAGGCGGCCACCTCGGTCAAGGACGAGGACTTCATCGACAAGCTGTTCGTGGCCAACACCCACGACACCATTCTGTGTTTCTCCAGTCGCGGCAAGGTGTACTGGCTCAAGGTCTACGAACTGCCGCAGGCAGGGCGCACCGCGCGCGGGCGGCCCATCGTCAACCTGCTGCCGCTGGAGGAGGGCGAGCGCATCAATGCCATCCTGCCCATCCGCGAATACGCCGAGGACAAGTTCCTGTTCTTCGCCACCGCCAGCGGTACGGTGAAGAAGACGCCGCTGAAGGATTTCTCGCGGCCGCGTGCCTCGGGCATCATCGCCGTGGAACTGCGCGAAGGCGATCAGCTCATCGGCGTGGAACTGACCGACGGCCAGCGCGATGTGATCATCAGCGCCAGCCACGGCAAGGCCATTCGCTTCAACGAATCGGACGTGCGGCCCATGGGGCGCAGCGCGGTGGGCGTGCGCGGTATCAAGCTGCCCGAGGGCGAGCGCGTGATCTCGCTCATCATCGTCGATGAGGGCTACGTGCTGACCGCCACCGAGAACGGTTACGGCAAGCGCACCAACGTCAACGACTATCCGTTGCATGGTCGCGGCGGGCAGGGCGTCATTTCCATCCAGACCACCAAGCGCAACGGCGCGGTGATCGGTGCCGAGCTGGTGACCGAAGACGACGAGATCATGCTCATTACCACCAGCGGCACGCTGGTGCGTACGCGCGTGGACGAGATCTCGGAGATGGGACGCAATACCCAGGGCGTCAAGCTGATCAGTCTTGGCGAGGGCGAGAAACTGTCCGGTATCGAGCGCATCGCCAGCATCGGCGAGGACGATGCTGGCGAGGGGTAGCGCATAGAGTTCGCTACGTCGACAGGCGTGTGGCCTGCCGAACCGCCGGGTAGATATTCCATTGCTTGAGATTGTTGTTTCAAGAATCACGCCACGGATGTATTTGGTGTCGGAAGTATCAGCAATGTAGGAGCGCCGCCCCCGGCGCGATTTTCGTTCAGGGGGATGTGATGTCCTCGCGCCGGGGCGGCGCTCCTACAGGGAAGAAAATGTCATCGAGGCATTTAGCAAGTGACCGATATTTCCGAACTGTTTTCTAACCTGAACTTTAACGAAGCCAGGGAGCTTTATAACGATGTCGCGTTGTTTCAATTTCAGTGCCGGGCCGGCCATGCTGCCCGAGGACGTTCTTACCCGGGCCCGCGAGGAGATGCTCGACTGGCGTGGTAGCGGCATGTCGGTGATGGAGATGAGCCATCGCGGCAAGGAATTCATGTCCATCGCTGCCGAGGCCGAGGCCGATGTGCGCGAGCTGATGGCCATCCCCGACAATTACAAGGTGCTGTTCCTGCAGGGTGGAGCGAGCAGTCAGTTCGCCATGGTGCCCATCAACCTGCTGCGCGGCAAGAAAGGCGCCGACTACATCAACACCGGCTCGTGGTCGAAGAAGGCCATTGCCGAAGGCAAGCGTTACTGCACGGTGAATCTGGCCGGCAGCAGCGAGGACAGCAATTTCACCCGCGTGCCCGCGCAGGCCGATCTGGCGCTCGATGCTGATGCCGCCTACGTACACTACACGCCCAACGAGACCATCGGTGGTGTGGAGTTCCCTTACATACCGGAGACCGGTGAGGTGCCGCTGGTGGCGGACATGTCCTCCACCATCCTGTCGCGGCCCGTGGACGTGTCGCGCTACGGCGTGATCTATGCCGGCGCCCAGAAGAACATCGGTCCCGCCGGGCTGACCATCGTCATCGTGCGCGAGGATCTCATCGGTACTCCACTCGACGGCCAGCCGAGCATGTTCGACTACGCCACGCACGCGAAGGCCGATTCCATGTACAACACGCCGCCCACCTATGCCTGGTATCTCGCCGGGCTGGTATTCAAGTGGCTGAAGGAACGGGGCGGGTTGTCGGCCATGGCCGAGATCAACCAGCGCAAGGCCGGCAAGCTCTATGCCGCCATCGACAACTCCGACTTTTATGCCAACCCGGTGGAGAAGTCGTGCCGTTCGTGGATGAACGTACCGTTTACGCTCGCCGATGCGGAACTGGACAAGCTGTTTCTGGAAGAAGCCACCGCGGCGGGGCTCAAGACCCTCAAGGGGCATCGCTCGGTGGGTGGTATGCGCGCGAGCATATACAACGCCATGCCCGAGGCCGGTATCGATGCGTTGGTGGACTTCATGGCGGAGTTCGAGAAGAAACACGGCTGAACTGCAGGAGCGCCGCCCCGGCGCGAAAAAAACCAACGTAAAAATCGCGCCGGGGCGGCGCTCCTACGGGTAAATCAATGCTCCACTCGTCCTGCGTGACGGTCCCTTCTCCCTGCGGGAGACGGCTACAGGGATGTAGCCGTTAGAGCGAAGCAGGATGCCCGAGCCGAAGGACAGGATGAGGGGATCAGATTCTCAGGCTCGCGGCGACAATGCGAAGTATAGTGTCATCGCCGTGCATCGCGGCTCGCCGTCATTCCCGCGCAGGCGGGAATCCAGAATGAACTGAAGCAGTAAACGGAAAAACAACATGTACAAGATCCTCACACTCAACAACATTTCTATCGCCGGGCTGGAACAGTTGCCGCGCGAGACTTACGAAATCGCCTCGGAGATCCAGCATCCCGACGCCATCCTGTTGCGTTCCTTCAACATGCACGAGATGGATATTCCGCCCAGCCTCAAGGCCGTGGGCCGTGCCGGTGCGGGGGTCAACAATATCCCCGTCGATCGCATGTCGGCGCTGGGCATCCCCGTGTTCAACGCGCCGGGCGCTAATGCCAATGCGGTCAAGGAACTGGTCATTGCCGGCATGCTGCTCGCCAGTCGTAACATCTGCCAGGCCTGGGACTTCGCGCGCAATCTCGAAGGCGACGACGCGTCCATCAGCAAGGCGGTGGAGGCAGGCAAGAAGAACTTTGCCGGCTTCGAGCTGCCGGGCCGCACCCTCGGCGTCATCGGCCTGGGCGCCATTGGCCGCGCGGTGGCCAATGCCGCCGTCGATCTGGGCATGAACGTGGTGGGTTTCGATCCGGGTATCACCATCGAAGGCGCCTGGCAGTTGTCCTCGGCGGTGGAGAAGGCGCCCACCGTGGATGCGCTGCTCGCGCGCGTGGACTATGTCTCCTTCCACGTGCCGCTGGTGGACGAGACCCGCAACCTCATCAATGCCGAGCGCCTCAAGGCCATGAAGGACGGCGTGGTTATCCTCAACTTCGCGCGCAATGGCATCGTCGATGACGAGGCCGTCGTGGCCGCCATCGAGACGGGCAAGGTCTACGCCTATGTGTGCGACTTCCCCAACAACCTGATCAAGAATCATGAGCGCGTCATCGCGCTGCCGCACCTGGGGGCGTCCACTCGCGAGGCAGAGGACAATTGCGCCATCATGGTGGCGCAGGAAGTGCGCGACTACCTGGAGAACGGCAACATCCGCAACTCGGTCAACTTCCCCGAGGTCAACATGCCGCGCGGTGAGGGCTATCGTATTGCCATCGTCAACAGCAACGTCCCCAACATGCTGGGGCAGATCTCCACCGTTACGGCCGATGCCGGACAGAACATCGTCGACATGCTCAACAAGTCGCGCGGTGAGCTGGCCTACACCCTGATCGATGTGGACCAGCCGGTGAAGGATGATCTCATTTCTGCCCTGGAGGACATCGACGGCGTACTGGCGGTCAGGGCGTTGTAGGCAGGAGCGGGAAGCCCGGCTTTTGTACCGAGAGCCAGGGTAGGCAGGAACAGTATGCAGAAACACCTGGTCACCGCCGTCTGTGCAAGGCAATGGCCATGACCCTGCGCCGCATCCGTTGTAGGATACGAAAAGGGCGTCATTCCGGGTGAGCGGCGCAGGCGCCGAGGCATTGATCCCCGCCCCCTGTCCCCCGCCCTGAGGGCGGGGGGACGGTTGTATCGGGCAAGGCTGGATGGAACGACCACACAGCCCGATTGATTGGCGCCTTGCGGCGTCATTCCGGGCGAGCCATGTGCAACATGGCGGAGACCCGGAATCCAGAAAAACATGTTCATCGATCCCCGCCTGCGCGGGAATGACGATACGGAGTTTGGTGAGTTTACCGGGCTTGTTTATGAGCGAAGACCTGAAAGACCTGAAAGACCTGCGCGAACGCATC
>DRKU01000147.1 GCA_011051615.1 Gammaproteobacteria bacterium | reverse complement strand
CTCAGCGAGAGGCCGTGTTCCAGCGGCGCGACGGTAATGGCGAGGCGCGCATCCTCCTGCAGGAACTCCTGCCAGCCCGTGACGGTATGGGGATGCAAGTGCTCGCGGGCGAGGATCTCCAGCAGGTGCTCACGCCGCCCGGCCGTCTCGGCGGTAAACAGGATGCGGCCCTCGAAAGCGGCGATGAAATCCAGCAGCGCGCGGGCCGGCATTTCGGCGCGCGCATCGAATAGCAGGCTGGGCGGGTTGCCGGTGGCGAAATTGCAGGCCGCGGCCCCTTCCAGTTCGAAGTTCTGCACCTGTACACGGCGAAACTGCCTGAAGGCGGCAAAAACCTCATTGGCCTGCAGGAAGATATCGCCCGGCGCGAGCAGGGGACGTTCGATATCGTGGCGCAGCTGTTCATGGCGCGTGGTGACTTCCTGCCAGAAGGTCTCCGCGGCACCTTCCACCTGCTGGAGCAGGATGAGCAGGGCATTGTCCGGCAGGTAGTCGAAAAGGGTTGCGGTCTCCTCGAAGAACAACGGATGGTAGTACTCGATGCCCGGTGGTGCGAGCCCGTTGCTGACATCGCGGTAGATGGTGGAACTGGCGGGATCGCCCTCGAAGCGCGCGCGGTACTGCTGGCGGAAGCGGGTGATGCTGTCCTTGTCCAGACCGAACTCGCGTGCCGGCAGGATGCGGATGGCCGCGACGTTGTCACTCGAGCGCTGGGTCTCGGGATCGAAGCGGCGGATGCTTTCCACTTCGTCGTCGAAGAGTTCGATACGGAAAGGATGGCGGCTGCCCATGGGAAACAGGTCGAGGATACTGCCACGTACGGCAAATTCGCCATGCTCATAGACGTTGGCGACACACTGGTAACCGTTGCGCTCCAGGCGGCTGCGCAGGGCTTCCAGATCGACGCGATCCCCCACATCGAGCAACAGCGTGGTGGACTCCACGTACTGGCGCGGACAGATACGTGTCATCAGCGGCGCCACCGGCGTGATCACCAGTCCCTTTTGCAGCGTGGGTAGCTGGTAGAGGGTCGTGAGGCGATCGGAGATGATGTCCTGATGGGGTGAGAAGGTATCCCAGGGCAGGGTCTCCCAGTCGGAAAAATGTAGCACCGGCAGGCTGGTTTCATCGAGGTAGAAATTCAGCGAACTGTCCAGGCGTTGGGCAAAGGCGGTGTCGGGTGTCACCACCACCACCGGCCCGTCATGGTTCTGTGCCGCCTGGCTGATGACCAGTCCCAGGCTGCTGCCATACAGACGCCCCCAGCGGCCCGCCTGGGCGGGTGACGCGGGCAGAACGGGCGCAAACGGTGAACAAAGCGGGCTGTCGGGCATGAGAACTGGCTACGGGACGGGTGTCGGGCTGAAGGCGGCACATTTTAGCCTGTCCCCCGCCAATGGGAAAGGGGCGGGCTCGCCGGAAAACCCGGCGTTCAGGTATTACGGCAGTATTATCACCGTATTTCGTCGTTGGCGCGGTGTTTGTTCATGATGCGTGGCGTAATGAGACCATAACCCTGCATTTGCCAGTGCACCAGTTCGGTCATGGCCGAGGGCACCACCTGCACGAAGTCCTGAAAATCTTCGCGCGTATAGTCGAAATCACGCGCCGCCAGCGCGCAGACCTTGAATTCCACACCCAGCTCGGCGTAGTAGCGCATGCGCTCGACTGCATCACGGTACTGCGCATAGTTCTTTCTCGCCAGCGTGACGATCTCGGTGCCATGAATGACCACCTTGATATCCAGCATCTCCGGCGCATAACCATAGGGCTCGTCGAGCAGGGGACCCATGAAGGAGCGGATCCAGTAAAGGCCGGCGTTGATCTTCTGTGGATCGTCGAAATAGAAGTCGAAGATCACCTTTTGTGGCACATAGGGCGTGGCCACGAACTCCGCGCCCTCGTCCGCCTGCACGGATGCCGCCCATAATAGCGGGACAAAGACTATGTGAAGTATGAGGATAAAGCGTGCATGGTATCGATTCAGGCGAGACATACTTTAAGTATAGCTCCCCGCGCGGCGGGCGTATGGCAATCAGCCCTGCTGGTGAAACCAGGTGCCAAGCCGCGTCTCCAGCCAGTAGCGCGCGCGTCCCGGAATGTTACCGCCGATGAAGCCCACGTGGCCGCCGCGCGGTGAGATCTCCATGCGCACGGCAGGTGAAAGCCTGTCATCGCCGGGAATACTGTGCGGATACATGAAGGGATCATCACGGGCATGGAGGATCAGACAGGGGATGTGGATATTGCGCAGACCCGGCACGCAACAGACACGATCATAGTAGTCATCGACACCGGCAAAACCATGTAACGGTGCCGTGACCAGATCGTCGTATTCAAAAAAGTTTCGCGCCTGCATGGCGCGATCGAAATCGATGTAGTCACGTAGTTGGTTTTCTTTCTGACGCATGGTCCTGCGCAGTTTGCGCAGCAGGTGGCCCTGGTAGAGGCGTGAAAATCCCGTATCGAGCCGTTGCGCAGCATGATGCAGGTTGAAGGGTACCGAGACCGCGGCGGCGGCATCGATGCCGGCGGCGGCGCCTTCATCACCGAGCCATTTGAGCAGGACGTTGGCGCCAAGGGAGAAGCCCACCGCGAAGAGGGCTTCACCGGGATACTGTTTGCGTAACCAGTCGCGAGCATGGGGCAGGTCGCCCGTGTCGCCGGAGTGATAGAGCCGTGGCAGACGGTTCGGTTCGCCGCTGCAAGTGCGGAAATGAAACTGTACGGGGTTGAAACCGTCGCGGTACAGGCTGCGCATGAGACCGGCGGCGTAGGGTGAGTGCACCGAACCAGCGAGGCCGTGCAGCATCATCACTACCGGGCCCGCCCGCGGTGGCAGGGTGGCAAGATCGATGAAGTCGCCATCGGGCAGTTCCAGGCGGTGCCAGATGAGTGGCAGGCGCGGTACGCGCCGTGCCACCGTCGGCCACAGGGTTTGCAGGTGGGCGTTGGCCAGCCACCACGAGGTGCGAAACGCGCTCCGCCGACAGCCTTGTGCCTGCTCCAGGGTGACGGGGACGCCGTTGTGCACTGTTGCCTGCGTGTCCGGGCCGCGCTACTGGTTGGCGCGGTTCCTGATGAGATCTTCCACTACCGCCGGGTCCGCGAGGGTCGAGGTATCACCGAGGTTGTCGAGATCGTTTTCGGCGATCTTGCGCAGAATGCGGCGCATGATCTTGCCGGAACGGGTCTTGGGCAGGCCGGGTGCCCATTGAATGACATCTGGCTTGGCGATAGGACCGATCTCCTTGCGCACCAGTTCCACCAGTTCCTTCTTCAGTGCATCACTGGGTTCCACGCCCAGTACCGGCGTCACGTAGGCATAGATCCCCTGGCCCTTGATCTCGTGCGGGAAACCCACCACGGCCGCTTCGGCGACGGCATCGTGCAATACCAGTGCGCTTTCCACTTCCGCCGTGCCCATGCGGTGACCGGAGACATTGAGTACGTCGTCCATGCGCCCGGTGATCCAGTAGTAGCCGTCGGCATCGCGGCGCGCACCATCACCGGTGAAGTAGTAACCGGGGTAGGTCTTGAAATAGGTGTCCACGAAACGCTGGTGGTCGCCATAGACGCTGCGCATCTGGCCCGGCCAGGGACGGGTGATGACCAGCGCGCCGGCAGCCTCGCCATCGCCTTCGATGACGGTATTGGTGCTGGTGTCGATGAGTGCCGGTACGACGCCGAAGAAGGGGCGCGTGGCCGATCCCGGCTTGAGTGGTGTGGCGCCGGGCAGCGGCGTGATCATGTGGCCACCGGTCTCGGTTTGCCACCAGGTATCGACGATGGGACAGCGGCTCTCGCCGACCACCTTGTGGTACCACTCCCAGGCCTCGGGGTTGATGGGCTCGCCGACGGTACCGAGAATGCGCAGGCTCTTGCGCGAGGTTTTCTTCACCGGGCCGTCGCCTTCGCGCATCAATGCGCGCAGGGCAGTGGGTGCGGTATAGAACACGGTGATGCTGTGCTTGTCCACCACCTGCCAGAAGCGCGAGGCATCGGGGTAATTGGGCACACCCTCGAAGAACACCGTGGTGGCGCCATTGGCCAGTGGGCCATAGAGCAGGTAGCTGTGCCCGGTGATCCAGCCCACATCGGCGGTGCACCAGTAGATGTCGTCGTCGTGCAGGTCGAAGGTGTATTTCGTCGTGATGGCGGCATAGACGAGATAGCCGCCGGTGGTGTGCAGCACGCCCTTGGGCTTGCCGGTGGAGCCGGAGGTGTAGAGGATGAACAGCGGATCCTCGGCGTCCATTTCCTCGGCCTCGCATTCCGGGGCGGCCTCGGCCATGGCCTCGTGGTACCAGACATCACGGCCGTCTTCCCAGTGAATATCCCCACCGGTACGTTTGACGGTGAGCACGGTGTGCACGTTGGGGCAGGCGGCGAGGGCCTCATCGGTATTGGCCTTGAGGGGCACATGTTTGCCACCGCGCACGCCTTCATCAGCGGTGATCACTACTCGGCAGTCGGAATCGAGAATGCGATCCTTGAGCGATTCGGGCGAGAAACCGCCGAAGACCACCGAGTGCACCGCGCCGATGCGCGCGCAGGCGAGCATGGCGTAGCCGGCCTCGGGGATCATGGGCATGTAGATGCACACACGGTCGCCCTTTTTCACGCCGCGCTGGCGCAGTACGTTGGCCAGCTTGCACACCTCGGCGTGCAGCTGGCGGTAGGTGATGTGCTTGTCGTCACCGGGGTCGTCACCCTCCCAGATGATGGCGGTCTGGTCGCCACGGGTCTCCAGGTGGCGGTCGATGCAGTTCCAGGTAACGTTGAGCTTGCCACCCTCGAACCAGCGGATGTGCAGATTGTCCTGGTCATAGCTCCAGTCCAGCACCCGCTGCCAGGGTTTGAACCAGGTGACGAACTCTTCCGCCTGCTCCGCCCAGAAGCCTTCGGGATCGTCCACCGAACGGCGGTACATTTCCGCGTATTTCTCCGCGGTGATATGGGCGCGGCTGGCAATGGACGGCGGTACTTCGTAGACCCTGGACTCTGACATGGACGTGTCTCCCGTGGTTATTATTGGGGCCGGGCGGGCCCACGCGGGTGGTCCGGCAGGCGGCCCGTCTGGCTCGACAGTAATGGGCTGGAACACCGATTTTACACATTCACGCGCCACAGGAAAGCCGCCGGGGCTCACCCATGCCGGCCAGTACCTTTGGGGGAGGGTGCGTGCGTCAGTCGCTGCGCAGACGGCGGCGTTCGCGGTCGATGGCGATGATGAAGCGCTGGATCATGGCATTCATGCGTGCCGGCAGGGCATCGAACTGGCAGCCGATGCGCTGGACTTCCTTGCCACTGTTGAGCTTGACCCGGTAGCGGTTGCGTACCTCGATGCCGGTCTCCACGGTGCCGTGTTCCAGCAGGGTGGTGGTAAAGGTGGGGATCTTCGTCGTCGGTGGCAGATCGACACGGTTGCTCTCGTCGAGCAGGCACAGGCCGCCGGAACTGATATCTACCAGTTGCAGGTCCAGCCGTTCTCCGTTGTCCAGGTACAGGCGCGCGGTGATGTGCATGCTGAGCGGTATGGACTGGCGAAAGGTCTCGCGTCGTTGCAGGCGCAGCAGTTTCTGCGGCAGGGTGACGCACAGCGCCTCCTCGCCCTCGAAGCGGCAGGCACGGATCCCCTCGCTGATGAACTGGACCTTGACCGAGTTGTGTGTGGTCACCCCCACCATGCGGTCACCCTCGATGAGCTGGCGCGTGCGCTCGGCGTCGGGGCCTTTTTCGAAGACGACCAGGCGACGCTCGGGATCCACGTGAATGACCGTGGTCAACAGGAAGTCGCTGCCGCCCCTGAAGTAGGCGGTAACCATGGTGCCGGCCTTCATGAGATCGCGAAAGATGCGCAGTTTCTCCGGATCGGTCTCGACCAGATACTGGGCGTTTTCATCGAACGCTGATTTTTCGAGAACTTCCTGTCGTTCTTCCACTGCTTGTACTGAGTCGCCGGTTTGGGAATAGGTGTTATTGGTGTTTTTTTGTGCCGAAGATGCGTGTCCACCAACGGCGACGGTTGCCGGTCTGCGGCAGGGCATGTTCCAGGTCCACCGGTGGCTCGAGGGACAGGATCCAGCCTGGCAGTGGCGGGTTGTCACTGAAACCGCAGACCACGCCGAGATTGCCCGGGTCATAGATCTTGATGAAAGTGGGATCGCTCAGTTCATCGGCATAGACGATGCCGCAATAGTCTTCATCGTGTTCCTTGCGCAGCAGGCCGTCGAGTTCGACAAGAAAGGTATCCAGTTGCGCGGCACTGACCGGGGTGCTCGGCGGTGACTCCCCCACGGCGTAGATATACCACTGCTTGTCACCCTGCGTGCGCAGCGTTTGCCACAGGCTATCGAGTTTCTCCCAGCGCAACACGCCGCTGAAAGCGCCGCGGAAGCGGGTGACGAAATCCGTCGTCGTGGCACTGCCAGATTCCTGTGTGACCGTCATTCTTCTCACTTTGGGTAATGAGTCGCGAACTATTATATAGGGATCGCCGTACTTCCTGCACTATATCGGCAGGGGGGGCAGGGAAATTAAGCGGGCGCGGGGCGGGCCAGTTGGCGCGGGATCCGTGTCACCTGCCAGTGTGTCAGCGCCCAGTCCCACAGTTCGGCGAGCGGTGCGCGGGCGAGCTCCATCGGCACGGGCTGGCCGAGGAAGCACAGCGCGGCATGCAGGCTGGCGCTGTTGGCCACTACCGCCTGCGCACCGGTCTGCTTGGAGAGTTTTTCTCCCTCCGGCAGCGTCGCCACCGGGGTGTGCAGCCAGGCGGGCTGTGCCACGCCCAGTTGTTCCTGCAGGTAGATCTGGCGCGGCGTGGAATCGAGCAGGTCACTGCCGCGTACTACGTGGGTGATGCCCTGAAAGGCATCATCCACCACCACCGCCAGCTGGTAGGCAAACAGGCCATCGCGGCGGCGCACGACGAAATCCCCCACTTCGCGGGCAAGGTTCTGTCGCTGCGGGCCCTGTACCGCATCCGTAAAGCTGATCTCGACATCCGGTACCGGCACGCGCCAGGCCACCGGCTGGCCGGGTGGTGGTGGCCGGCGCCGGCAGGTGCCAGGGTAGATGGGGCCCTCGTTGCCGATCAGCGTGCTGCCGGCGGCACGCAGTGTGGCGCGGCTGCACGCGCAGGGAAAGCAGCCCGCGGTCTCACGCAGTCGCTGCCAGCTGTCTTCGTAGGCCGCGAGGCGCCGGCTCTGGTAGAGCACGGGCTCGTCGGATTCCATGCCGAAGGCCGCCAGCGTGCGCAGGATATGGTCGGCCGCGCCCGGGACCTCGCGCGGCGGGTCGAGATCTTCCATGCGCACCAGCCAGGTGCCGCCGCGGGTACGGACCTCCAGGTAACTGGCCATCGCGGCCACCAGTGAGCCGAAGTGCAGCGGGCCGGTGGGCGAGGGCGCAAAACGCCCGCGGCAGGGTTCCGGCGCGGGCCTTGCTACGGGTACCACCGGGTGAATTCCTCCAGCGGTGCGCGTGGCAGTCGATACTGGTTGACTGGCTGGCTCTCGTCGGCGTAACCAAGTGCCATGCCGCACACCAGCAGGGGCTCGTCTTCCAGCCCCAGCAGCTCACGTACGATATCGGGGTAGTCGGCAATGGAGGCCTGCGGGCAGGTGGCGAGGCCGTGGTCGAGGGCGGCGAGCATGATGTTTTGCAGGAACATGCCCATGTCCAGCCAGGACCCGGTGGCCACCCCGCGCGGCAGGAAGAACAGCAGCGCCAGCGGGGCGCCAAAGAAACTGTAGTTGTTGCGCCAGGCGATCTCGCGGGCGGCGGGGTCGTTTTTCGCCACGCCCAGGGCCTCGTAGAGGCGCAGGCCACATTCCTTGCGCCGTGAGCGGAAGGGCTCCACCCACTTCGACGGGTAGTACTGGTAGTCCGGGTTGGGCTCGCGTCCCTGCGCGCGCGCGTCGAGCAGGGCGGCGGTAAGTCGGCTGCGGGTGGCCTCGCGCAATACCGCCACCTGCCACGGCTGGGTATTGACGCCCGACGGGGCCCAGCGCGCGGTCTCGAGTATGCGCTGCAGGATCTCGTCGCTGACGGGATCGGGTCGAAAGGCTCGCGTTGCGCGACGCCGGGTAATGGCGGTGGATATGTCCATGCTGAAGGTGACCCCCGTGAGGTGGAAACGGTGCCCGGCACCGGTCGGTTAAAGAAAATTGCCCGGATGCCGAAGATACACACAGGTAGTGAGCGGTTTATTCTAGCAGGAGATGGCAATGGGCGACGAAGAGGTCGTGGTAATCCGAGGCGTGCGCGAGGACGGCAACAAGTTTCGTCCCAGTGACTGGATCGAACGCATCTCGGCTACGTTGGCGAGTTTCGGACGCGACCAGCGCCTGAACTATGCGCGCGCCGCGCAACCCTGTGTCGTCAAGGGTGAACGTTGCCTGGTGGTGGAGCGTGGGCTCAAGGAAAGCAATCCCGCGGCTTACGAGTTCATCATGGGCTTTGCGCGCGACAACCAGTTATGTGTCTTCGAGGATCGCCGCAGCCGCCAGCTCGAAGTGAGCGAGGATCGCCGCCGCTCGGCCTGAATGGTGACACTGCTGGCCGGCTACGGAGACAGAAAAGGGGCCATCGGCCCCTTTTCTGATCCTGCCTGCCAGATGGGCATCAGCCCATCTGGCGTTCCTTGATCTCGGCCAGGGTCTTGCAGTCGATACACAGGTTGGCGGTGGGTCGTGCTTCCAGGCGGCGGATGCCGATCTCGACACCACATTCCTCGCAGTAGCCATAGTCGCCGCTACCCAGTGCGCTGATGGCTTCATCGATCTTCTTGATCAGCTTGCGCTCACGGTCGCGGGTGCGCAGTTCCATGGTGAATTCCGATTCCTGCGTGGCGCGGTCGTTGGGATCAGGGAAATTGGCCGCCTCGTCCTGCATGTGATGCACGGTGCGATCCACTTCTTCCATGAGTTCCTTCTTCCAGGCGAGGAGGATGTTGCGAAAATGCTCCACGTGATCGTCGTTCATGTACTCCTCTCCCTTCTTCATGACATAGGGAGTGAAGTCATCGAAGCCCTGTGAGGCTGAGCGCCTTTTCGCCGGTTTTTTCGCCGCCTTCCTGGCCGTGGTCTTCTTGCTCACCGCTTTTTTAGCGGGTGCCTTTTTCGCCGCAGTCTTCTTTTTGGCCGTGGTCTTCTTTTTCGCCGTGCTCTTTTTCGCGGTCTTCTTCGCCGTTTTCTTTGCGGGGGCTTTCTTTTTGGCAGTGCTCTTCTTCGCCGTTTTCTTTGCGGGCGCCTTTTTCTTCACCGCCGCCTTCTTTTTGGCGGTTTTCTTCGCCGTTTTCTTTGCGGGCGCCTTTTTCTTTACCGCGGCCTTCTTTCTGGCGGTGGTTTTCTTACTCGCTGTTTTCTTCGCGGGCATCTTGGAACTTCTCCTGCCGGTTGCCGTCCTGACAAAATCAAACGCGCTTTAATAGCAAAAAGCGGCCTGCAAAGCAATAAATAAAGGTATCCGCCCAGCCACGCGGCGGGCCGGGGCCTAAAATACCACAACACGCCACCGAGAATATATGGCCCTGATCCAGGTCCTGAGCCGATGATCATGGCGCCCGCCTCAGGTACCCTATGGCCCTTTGCAACCGGCGTCCCCGTCACGCCGAAGAGGAGAAAATCAGACCATGACCGCTGTACCGATGAAGGCCTTTTTATTCGATGTGGACGGCACGCTGGCCGATACCGAGCGTGATGGCCACCGCGTGGCCTTCAATCTCGCATTTCAGGAGGCCGGGCTTGACTGGGACTGGGGGGTGGAGCTCTACGGGCAATTGCTGGCCGTGACCGGTGGCAAGGAGCGTATCCGCTACTACCTGGAGCACTTCAATACCGCCTTTTCCGCCCCCGCGGACCTGGATGCCTTCATCGCCGGCCTGCACCAGGCCAAGACCGCCCATTACACCCGCCTGCTGGCCGAGGGTGCCATTCCACTGCGGCCGGGGGTGGAACGCCTGCTGCGCGAGGCCCGCGAGGCCGGCCTGCGGCTTGCCATCGCCACCACCACCACGCCGGCCAATGTCACCGCCCTCATCGATCACACCCTGGGCCATGAGGCACTGGACTGGTTCGAGGTTATCGCCGCCGGGGACGTGGTACCGGCCAAGAAGCCAGCACCGGACATCTACACCTGGGCCCTGGCGAAAATGGACCTGCCGCCCGCGGCCTGCGTGGCCTTCGAGGACTCGGCCAACGGTATCCTTGCCGCGCGCGATGCCGATCTCCTCACCCTGGTGACGGTCAACGACTTCACCCGCGATCACGATTTCGACGCCGCCGCGCTGGTGGTGGATCAGCTGGGCGAGCCGGGGGCGCCGTTCACCGTGCTGGCCGGCGAGCTGGAGGGTATCCGTCATCAGGGCATGGTGGATGTGGAACTGGTACGCCAGCTCCACCAGCAGCACCAGCGCCAGCGGGTGGCCTGAGGCCATGACCGCTCCCGAGCCCGGCTCCCTGCGTGTCGCGCGACGTAACGACGACATCCAGCCGTTCCACGTCATGGCCCTGCTGGCACGGGCGCGGGAACTGGAGGCGCAGGGGCGCGATATCGTCCACATGGAGATCGGCGAGCCCGATTTCGCCACGCCCGAGCCGGTCATGCAGGCGGCGCGCGCGGCCCTCTCGCTCCCCTCCGGGCCCCCGGCAGGGGGCGGCGCGGAGGTGACCCACTACACGCCGGCGCTGGGTTTACCCGCCCTGCGCGAGGCTCTCGCCGCCTGGTACCGGGATCGCTTCGGGGTGCGGGTGGACGCCGCACGTATCGTCATTACGCCGGGCGCCTCGGGGGCGCTGCTGCTGCTCACCGGCCTGCTGGTGGATCGTGACCAGCAGGTGCTCATGGCCGATCCCGGTTATCCCTGCAATCGCCACTTCGTGCGTTTCGTGGAAGGCCGCGCGGGGCTTATTCCGGTGGGGCCGGACACCGGTTACCAGCTCGATGCCCGCCTGCTGGCCGCGCACTGGGGGTCGGATACGGTCGCCGCGCTGGTCGCCACGCCCTCCAATCCCACCGGCACGCTCATCGATCCCGCGGAACTGGCCGCCATGGCCAGCTTCGCGCGCGCGCAGGGCGGTTACCTGCTGGTAGACGAGATCTACCAGGCGCTGGTCTACGGGCGGGAACCGGCCAGCGTCCTGTCGGTGAGCGACGAGGTGTTCGTTCTGAACAGCTTTTCCAAGTATTTCAGCATGACCGGCTGGCGGCTGGGCTGGCTGGTGGCACCGCCCGAGGCGGTTCCGGCACTGGATCGCCTGGCCCAGAACCTGTTCCTCGCTGCCTCGACCCCGGCTCAGTACGCGGCACTGGCCGCCCTTGGCCCGCAAAGCCGCGAGATCCTCGAGGCCCGACGCAAGTCATTTGCCACGCGGCGCGACTACCTGTTGCCGGTCCTGCGCGAACTGGGGCTTGCCATCCCGGTAGAACCGCAAGGGGCCTTCTACATCTACGCCGATTGCAGCGCGTGGCTGGCGCGCACGGGGCTGGCCGACAGCATGGCGCTGGCCACGGCCTTGCTCGAGAACGCCGGGGTGGCGATCACGCCGGGGGACGATTTCGGCTGCCATCGCGCCACGCACCACCTGCGCTTTGCCTACACCACCTCGCTGGAGCGACTGCGCCAGGGTGTCGAACGTCTGGCGGATTTTCTTGGCGCGTGAGCGAGTTCAGGCGCCGCCCGGTAACGTCGCGGTCTCCCGGTTCTTCACCTGCTCCACCCAGTAGGCGGTGGCGCCGGCCACCGCCACCGGCATGGCGAAGAAATTGAGCAGCGGCACCATGGTCGCCAGCGTGGCCGCGCCGCCGAAACCCAGGCTCATGAAACGCTGCGCGGCGGCGGCCTCGCGGACCTCGCGAAAGCCCTTACCGTGGTTGCCCATGGGGTAGTCGAGGTATTCCAGCGACAGCATCCAGGCGCCGAACACCGGCCAGTAGATGGGTGAGAACAGGTTGATCACCGGCACGAAGGACAGCAGCAGCAGGGGGATGGCCCAGAGCAGGAAGTAGAGCCACTTCTTCAGCTCGTTGACGATGGCGTGAATGGCCTCGGCCCACAGGCTGCGTCCGGTGTCGGGGGGCTTTCGTCCGGTCAGGTGTTCTTCCACGGCCGCGGCCAGGTAGCCGTTGAAGGGCGAGCCGATGAGGTTGGCCACCATGGTGAAGGTGAAGAACAGGATCAGGCCGATGGTAATGGCGAACAGCACCCACAGGACCCATTCCAGCCAGAACAGCCAGTCCCACAGGTTCGGCACCACGTCGTCCACCCAGCCACTGAACTCGCCGCTGACCCAGCGTATGGCGAAGGCGAACAGCAGGATATTGATGGTCAGCGGAATGGCCACCCAGCGTTTGACGCCGGGTTTGGTGATGAGGCCGAGGCCGCGAAAGAAGTAGCCGAAGCCGGTAAAGGGATTGGTCATGGTGTCGTCACTTCATCCGTTGTTGTTGTTCGTGGTGAGCGCCCGTTGGGCGAGGCGCGCCGCGCCACAGGCTGCCTCGTCGTGTTCGGCGGTGACGAAGGGCACGCCGAGAAGCCGTTGACGGATGCGGGTCCAGGCCGGGTTGCGGCTGCCACCGCCAACGGTGCGCAGGTTCACCGGCCAGGGCGCGCCCAGTTCGGCCAGGCGGCGGTAGCCAGTGTATTCAATTTGCGCCAGACCTTCCAACAGGCCCTGGAAGAAGCGCGCGTCGTCTGCGGGACGGGGTGCCAGGCGCGGCGCGAGTTCGGGATCGTTGAACGGAAAGCGTTCCCCGGGACGGTGCAGGGGGTAGTAGTCGAGCCCGGTGGGAGTGTCCGCATCGAGCTGCGGCGTCAGCCGCGCCATGTCCGCGTCGCTGAAGAATGCGCGCAACACCGCACCGCCACTGTTCGAGGCGCCCCCCACCAGCCATAGATCGCCAAGGCGCTGGCTGTAGACGCCGTACGCCTTGTTTACCACCGGGCGTTCGGCGAGCACCTTGAGGACCAGCGTCGAGCCCAGCGACGTGACCGCCTCGCCGGGCCGATGGGCGCCGGTGGCGAGAAAGGCCGCGGTACTGTCGGTGGTGCCGGCGGCGACGGGGAGCCCCGCAGGCAGGCCGGTGGCCCGCGCGGCCTCGGCGCTGAGCCGGCCGATGCGCGTGCCGGGGGGATGCACCCGGGGCAGTTGCGATTCCGGCAGCGCCAGCTCGGCCAGCCAGTCGGGCCAGCGGCGCGCCACGGGATCATAGCCGGACTTCAGGGCATTGTTTTCGTCGCTGTGGCCGTAGTCACCCATGAGGCGGCCGGTCAGCCAGTCGGCCTGGTGCAGAAAGTGCGCCGCATCGGGATAGCGTGCGCGCAGCCACAGGATGCGCGCCAGCCCGGACCCCGCACCGGAGGAGGGACTGTCGGTCTGTCCGGCGGCGGCGAGGACCGTGGCCAGCCGTTGCGCCTCCTCCCTGGCGCGCTGATCGTCATACATGAGGGCCGGGCCGAGCGGTTCACCCGCGCCATCCACCGCCAGCACGCTGCCCGAGGTGCCGTCCACGCACAGTGCCTCAATGCGGGGTGCCGACGTCAGCTGGGTGAGCAGGGCGTGGGTGGTGGCGCACAGGGCCTGCCACCAGTGGTGCGGATCCTGTTCGCTGAGCGGGCCGGCCTGGTGGGCGGGCGGCAGATCGGTGCGCGCGAAGGCTTGCACGTGGCCGTGTGCATCGAGCAGCGCCGCGCGGCAGCCGGAGGTACCCAGATCGATGCCAAGGCTCAGGGCGTCGGCGGGGCGGGGGCGGGTGGCAGCCATGGGGATGCGGCCCGCCAGGTACTCAGGGCAGGGTGACGGGCGTGGGCGCCTGCCAGCCCGGCTGGCGGTGCTCGGCCACCACGGTGGTGTAGATCCCGCCGCGCACGTTGAACTCGCCGGTCAGGCGCATGAAGCGCGGCGCGCAGGCGGCGACCATGTCGTCGAGGATCAGGTTGGTGACCTTCTCGTGGAAATGGCCCTCGTCGCGGAACGACCAGATGTAGAGCTTGAGCGACTTGAGTTCGATGCAGCGGGCATCGGGCACATATTCCAGCTTCAGGGTGGCGAAGTCGGGCTGGCCGGTCTTGGGGCACAGACAGGTGAACTCCGGCATTTCGATGCGGATGGTGTAATCCCGCTCCGGCATGGGGTTGTCGAAGGTCTCCAGGGTCTTGCCGGGTCGTGTACTGGTCTGTGCAGGGGGCTCGGACATGGGGCGCACCTTACCGGATCGGCTGCGGGGGCTCAAGGCAGGCGAAGTGGCTGAAATATAGCCAGTCACGGGGCCCCCACGGCATCCACGCCGTGATGTCAATCTTGTTAATACCTGCCCCGATCCGTTATCTTCACGCCATGCGATTGAGCAAGATAAAACTGGCCGGCTTCAAGTCCTTCGTCGATCCCACCACCATCCCGTTGCCGAGCAACCTCATCGGCATCGTCGGCCCCAATGGCTGCGGCAAGTCCAACGTCATCGACGCCGTGCGCTGGGTCATGGGTGAGTCGTCGGCCAGGCACCTGCGCGGCGATTCCATGGCCGACGTGGTATTCAGCGGTTCGTCTTCGCGCAAGCCGGTGGGTCAGGCCCTGGTGGAACTGGTGTTCGACAACAGCGACGGTGGCCTGGGCGGCGAGTATGCCAAATACAGTGAGATCTCCATCAAGCGCTGCGTGACCCGCGACGGTCAGTCCACTTATTACCTCAACGGTACGCGTTGCCGCCGTCGCGATATTACCGACATCTTCCTCGGCACCGGCCTCGGGCCACGTAGCTACGCCATCATCGAGCAGGGCACCATCTCGCGCCTCATCGAGGCCAAACCCGAGGAATTGCGTGTCTTCATCGAGGAAGCCGCCGGCATCTCCCGCTACAAGGAGCGCCGCCGCGAGACTGAAAACCGTATTCGCCATACGCGCGACAACCTGGATCGCCTCAACGATCTGCGCGACGAAGTAGAGAAACAGCTCAATCGTCTGCAACGCCAGGCGCGCACCGCCGAACGTTACAAGGTCCTCAAGGAAGAAGAACGCCTGTTGCGCGCCCAGTTGCAGGCCCTGCGCTGGCAGGGTGTCAACGAACAGTCACGCGAGACCGAGACTGCCATCCGCGAGAAGGAGACCGGCCTCGAAGCGGCAGTGGCCAGGCAACGTGGCATCGAGAGCGAGATCGAAAAGCGCCGCGAAATGCACGTGGAGGCGACAGACAGGTTCAACGACATCCAGAGCCGTTTCTACAGCATCGGCGCCGACATCGCCCGCCTGGAACAGTCCATCCAGCATGCCCGTGAGCGTCGTCAGCAACAGCAGAACGATCTTGCGCAACTGGAAAGTGACTGGGCCTCGGTTCAGCAACAGCTGGAATTCGATCGCAACAAGATCAGCGAGACCAGTGCGGCACTGGAGGAAATCGGACCGACGCTGGCCGAGGCCCTCGCCACCGAGCAGGCCTCGACACAGAAACTCCACGATGCTGAAAAGGAAATGCACGCCTGGCAGACCGGCTGGGACGAATTCAACCAGCAGGCGCAGAAGCCGTCGCAGACGGCGGAAGTGGAACGCACGCGCATCGAACACCTCGAGCAGGAGGCCAGCCGCCTGCAACAGCAGTTGCAGAAACTCAACGACGAACTCGCCTCGCAGTCGTCGGAACAGCAGGAACGGGAACTGCGCGAGCTGGAGCAGCGCGTGCAGCAAAGTGCACAGGCCGTGGCCGCCGCACAGGAGCGCCTGCAGGACACACAGGAAGCCATCCGCGGCTTACGTGAACGTATCGGCGAGTTACGCCAGCAGGTAGATGTTCACCGCGAGCGGGTGCAGACGTTACAGAACCGTCACGCCTCGCTCACGGCCCTGCAACAGGCGGCGCTGGGCAAGCAGGAAGGCGCGGTCAGCGACTGGCTGAGCGGACAACAACTGGATGGCGCACCGCGACTGGCCGAGGAGCTCACCGTCGAGCAGGGCTGGGAACGTGCAGCGGAATGCGTGCTGGGTTTCAATCTCGAAGCCGTGTGCGTCGACGGCGTCGATGCGTTGAGCACCCGGTTGCAGGAACTGCAGGGTGGTACGCTGACGCTGTTCGATACCCGTCACCCGGTGCAGGGTGAGACCCATAAGCCGCTGCCACGCCTGACTGACAAGGTGCGTGCCCCCTGGTCGCTGGATGCCCTGCTGGGAAATGTCTATGTGGCCGAGCGTCTCGACGAGGCACTGGCCCTGCGCGAACAACTGGCGGCGCACGAATCGGTTGTCACCCGCGACGGGATCTGGCTGGGCCGCAGCTGGTTGCGCGTGGTGCGTGATCGGGATGAGCGCAGCGGGGTACTGGAACGTGAACAGGAACTCAAGACCGTAACCGGCGAACTGCAACAGGCCACCGCCGAACTGGAGCGCCTGCAGGCGGAACTCGATGGTGCGCGCACTGAACTGCAAACTCGCGAGGGCGAACGCGACAGTGCCCAGCAGGCACTCAACGCCGCCAACCGCGATCATGCCAGCAACGAGTCGGCGCTCAGTGCGCGCCGTGCGGGACTGGAAAAGATCCGCGAGCGGCGCAGTGCGCTGGAACAGGAGCGCGCCGAGGCCGAGGCGCGTCGCGAACGGCATGCACGCGAACTTGCCGAGGCCCGTACGCGTCTGCAGGCGGCACTGGAGGCCGTGGCCGGTTTCGAACAACAACGGGAACAGCATATCAGTGCCCGTGATGATATCCGCGCGCGTCTCGACGTGGCGCGTAGCGAGGCCAGCCGTGACCGTGAGGCTGCACACCAGATCAAGTTACGTGCCGAGACCGCGCGCACCGAACTCAATTCCTATACCCAGGCGCTGGAGCGCATGGAACAGCAGATGCAGCAACTCTCCAGTCGCCGCGAAGAATTGCAGAAGGCCATCAGCGAGAGTGAGGCACCCTTGCAGAAGATGGCGGCGGAACTGGACGCCGAACTGGAAAAACGCGTTACCATCGAGAACAGCCTCAACGAGGCGCGCAAGGCCCTGGAGACCGTGGACTTCGAGATGCGCGAACTGGAAGAACAGCGTACGGCCACCGAGGAAGAAGTACAGACGATCCGCAGCGCACTGGAACAGTTGCGTATCGGCTGGCAGGAATACAAGGTGCGCCGCCAGACGCTGGAAGAACAGATCGCCGAGGCCGGTTTTGATTTGCAAAGGCTGTGCGAAGAACTGCCGCCGGAGGCCACCGAGGAGCATTGGTCCGAGCAGGTGATTGCGCTGGAGAACAAGATCACGCGTCTTGGCCCCATTAATCTTGCCGCCATCGAGGAGTTCGAGCAGGAGTCGGAGCGCAAGAAGTACCTCGATGAGCAGCACAAGGATATCACCGAGGCGCTGGAGACCCTGGAAAACGCCATTCGCAAGATCGACAAGGAGACGCGTACGCGTTTCAAGGAGACCTTCGATCAGATCAACAGCGGCATGCAGTCCCTGTTCCCACGATTGTTTGGCGGCGGTCATGCCTACCTTGAGCTGACCGGTGACGATCTGCTCGAGGCCGGTGTCACCGTTATGGCGCGGCCACCGGGCAAGCGCAACAGCACCATCCACCTGCTGTCCGGTGGTGAAAAGGCGCTGACTGCGGTGGCGCTGGTATTTTCCATCTTCGAACTCAATCCGGCGCCGTTCTGCATGCTCGACGAGGTGGACGCGCCACTCGACGATGCCAACGTTGGGCGTTACAGCGCCATGTTGCAGGAAAAGTCCGAGACCACCCAGTTCATCTTCATCAGCCATAACAAACTGACCATGGAGATCGCCCACCAGCTCAACGGCGTGACCATGAACGAGCCGGGTGTCTCGCACCTGGTGGCGGTGGACGTGGAGCAGGCCGTGGAGATGGCGGCTGTTTGAGCCTGCCATGTGCGTCGTACCGTTGCCGGTATGAGAGCGCGGCTGCCAGCGCGCCGTTTCGAACCGCCAGTCACTGTTGACCGGGCCATAACCCGGGAGTAAACATGGATGGATTCCGTCTCAGCCTGTTAGCCATCGGCATCCTTGTCGTCCTCATGATCTATATCATGGGGCGCCGTGGCGAGTCCGAGCGTTCCTTCTCGCTGTTTACCCTGATCCGTCCCCTGTTCAAACGCGTTGTCGCCTGGCGTCCAACGCGCTCCGTGGTATCACGCGAAAGGAGACCGGATGATGACGTAGATCTGGACTGGGACGATGAGCCCATCAGTGCCGATGCGGACGGCGATGCCGAGGACTTCGATATCCGTGTGCACACGCTCGACGAGGAAGAACCCGCTGTTACCGCCGGCGAGGAGTTTATTCTCGTCCTGCGTATCCTGGCGCCCCGCGGTGCGTACTTCAGTGGCAAGGAGATCCATGCGGCGGCACAGGCAGTGGGCATGCGCCACGGTGACATGGATATCTTCCATCTCTATACTCAGGTGCAGCCGCCCCTGCAGCCACGGGTGATCTGCAGCCTTGCCAATGGCATCGAGCCGGGCCATTTTCGCCGCGAAGAACTGGACACGTTGAGTACACCCGGCCTGACCCTGTTTCTGCAACTGCCCGGGCCCCTGGATGGGCGCGAGGCCTTTGAAAAGATGCTCGAAGTGGGGCGGCGCCTGGCGCAGCAGCTGGATGGCGAACTCTACGATGAATCGCGCAGTGTACTGACCGCGCAGACGGTCAGCCACCTCAAGGAAAAACTCGAGGCCTGGCGTTTCAAGATGCGCATGGCGCAGATCCGCAGACGACATCACTAGTCCGCCACATTTCATGTTTTTTCCGTTTCAACCGGGATCCCGTACACGACCATGCCAGCCCCGAAAGACATCGCCGCACGCGCCACGCAGTTGCGTGAGGAAATCAACTATCACAACTACCGCTATTACGTACTCGACGATCCGCAGATCCCGGATGCGGAATACGATCGCCTGTTGCGTGAACTACAGGACATCGAGTCACGCTACCCGGAACTGATCACGCCCGATTCGCCCACCCAGCGCGTGGGTGCCGCACCCCTGAGCGAGTTTGCCGAGGTGCGGCACGAGGTCCCCATGCTGTCGCTGGGCAACGCCTTCTCCGAGGAGGAGGTGCATGACTTCGATCGCCGCGTACGCGAGCGCCTGCAAGTGGAGAGCGTGGAATACACCGCCGAGCCCAAGCTGGATGGCCTGGCGGTGAGTCTGCGCTACGAAGATGGCCTGCTGGTACAGGCGGCCACCCGGGGTGATGGCTACACGGGCGAAGATATTACCCAGAACGTGCGTACCATCGAGACCATTCCCCTGCGCCTGCTGGACAGGCAGCCACCGGCGGTGCTGGAAGTACGCGGTGAAGTGCTCATGAGCAAGGCAGGATTCGAGGCCCTCAACGCACGCCAACGCGAGGCGGGCGAAAAACTCTTTGCCAATCCCCGTAACGCCGCGGCCGGTTCCCTGCGCCAGCTCGATCCCCGTATTACGGCGCAGCGGCCACTGGAGTTTTTCTGTTACGCGCTGGGCAAGGTGGAAGGGATGCAGTTACCTGATCGCCACGACGCCGTTCTTGCACGCCTGCGCGACATGGGGATCCGCGTCAACCGCGAAATCCGCACTGTCGCTGGTATCGAACACTGCCTGGCTTATTACCGCGACATCCTTGCGCGCCGAGACAAGCTGCCCTATGAAATCGATGGCGTGGTCTACAAGGTCAACCGTCTCGACTGGCAGGAGCGGCTCGGCTTTGTCTCGCGCGCGCCACGCTGGGCCATCGCCCACAAATTCCCCGCGCAGGAGGAACTGACCGTGGTGGAGGCCATCGACGTACAGGTGGGCCGCACCGGCGCGGTGACACCGGTGGCGCGCCTGAAGCCCGTCTTCGTCGGCGGCGTCACGGTAAGCAACGCCACCCTGCACAACCAGGACGAAATCGATCGCCTGGATGTGCGTGTCGGTGACACCGTCATCGTGCGCCGCGCCGGTGACGTGATCCCCGAAGTGGTCGCCGTTATCAAGGAACGTCGCAAGGGCAGGCCGCGACGTTTTCACATGCCCACGCATTGCCCGGTGTGTGGCTCCGAGATTGTTCGCCTCGAGGGCGAGGCCGTGGCGCGCTGCACCGGCGGCCTGTATTGTGCCGCGCAACGCCGCGAATCCATCAAGCATTTTGCCTCGCGGCGTGCCATGGACATCGAGGGGCTGGGCGACAAGCTGGTGGAACAACTGGACGAACACGGGCTCATCCATGACGTTGCGGATCTGTACGCCCTGCGCGCCGAAGACGTGGCCAGACTGGAACGCATGGGCGAGAAGTCCGCCGAGAATCTCATTGTCGCCATCGAGAAGAGCAAGCGCACGACACTGCCGCGATTCCTGTTTGCTCTCGGCATACGTCTGGTGGGGGAGGCCACGGCGCTGACCCTGGCCCGGCACTACGGTACGCTGGAGGCCATCGAGGCGGCCAGCGTCGAAGACCTGCAGACCGTGCCCGATATCGGTCCCGCGGTCGCGGAAAGTATTCACGCCTTCTTCCACGAGGCGCACAATCTGGAAGTGATCGAAAAGCTGCGGCAACGCGGTGTCAGCTGGCCGACCATGGAAAAGCCGCCGGCCGGTGCGCAACCCCTGGCGGGCCGGACCTTCGTGCTTACCGGGACACTGAGCGGTATGACGCGCGACGAGGCGAAGGCCGCGCTCCAGGTGCTCGGTGCGAAGGTCAGCGGCAGCGTGTCGAAGAAGACCGACTACGTGGTGGCGGGCGAGGCGGCCGGTTCCAAACTGGCCCGGGCCGAAGCGCTGGGAGTGAAGGTGCTCGACGAGGACGAATTCAGGGCGTTGCTGAACTCATAAGCTGGCGTGGGCAGACGCGGTGATTCACGTCAGCTCTTCTTCGTCGGAAGGATGTTTCTCGGTACTGATGTCGCCGCGCGTGGAGTGAAACCACACCGGGTTTTCGTTGCGGAAGATATCGCCCAGCGCGGCGAGTTCGATCTTCGACAGGTGTCTTACGCGTCCGCGGCTGTTGTCCTCGAGATCGAGGAGTACCGTGCCGCTCTTGTCACCGGCGGACCAGTACAGGGCGTAGTCATTCACCTTCTTCCACATGTGTCACCTCCTGTGCATTGAACGGGGCTTCCTGGTGGACGGCTGGATCGAAACACAACACACCACCCCCGGGCTTTCGCCCGGCCATGCTTCCGCGCTCGACCGCGCTCAGGCCAGTGTCAGGTAGAGGGCGACCAGCAGCAATACGATGGTCAGCGCCTGAAATCCTACCCGGGCACTCATGAACTGGGTGGCATGCTTGCGGTCGAAGTTACCGCCCGCGGCCATGGAGAAAAGCCCCCAGCCAAGGCCGACGATGGTGGCGACCAGGCCAATGATGACCAGTGTCGTCAGGAAAGTGCTCAGTGGTGTCATGGCAGTTTCCTCCCTTGTTGCTTACATTCAAAGTATGGCGCAGGCGCGCGGTATTGCATTGACGCGGGTCAGGAAAAACCGGGTTTCCCGCGTCGTCTTACCTGGCAGCACAGGACGGGCAGGTGGCCGTGATCGACGGGCAAAAAGAAACCGGCCGCAGCCGGTTTCTCTGTTCAGTGCCGCAGGAGATGCTTACGGCGAGACCTCGATCTTGGCTTCCTTGGCCAGGGTCTCAATGAGGTTCTGGATGCGTTGCTGGCGCACGATATTGAGGATCTGCGGCTTGACGTCCTCGAACTTGGGCACCGGCATGGGCCGCGTATCTTCCAGCTTGATGACATGCCAGCCGAACTGGGTCTGTACCGGTTTTGGCACTACCTGGCCCTTCTTGGCGGTGAGCACGGCCTGGGCGAATGCAGGTACCATCTGGTCGAGACGGAACCAGCCCAGGTCACCACCACCTTCGGCGCTGGGACCGACCGATTTTTTCTTCGCCAGCTTGGCGAAGTCCTTGCCCTTGGCCAGCTCGGCGATCACCGCCTGGGCCTCGGCCTCGGTCTTGAGCAGGATGTGGCGCGCCTTGTATTCCTTGGCATTCATGCCGGCGACCTGGGCATCGTATTCCTTCTTCAGCATATCGTCGGTAATGGGGGTGGCCTCCACCGTCTTGCGCATGAGTGCGCCGATGATCATTTCACGGCGCTTTTGCTCGATGCGGAACTGCAGTTCCGGATCCTTTTCCAGCCCCAGCTTGATGGCGCGTTGATAGAGCAGCTCACGGTTGATCAGCTCGGTGAGGACGGCTTGCTGGTCCTGCGGCGTGGGTGCGCGGCGCACCTGTTTGGCGTGCTGGCGCATGAAGTGTTCAAAGGTTGCTTCGTCGATGACCTTGCCATTGACGGTGGCCACCGGTTTGCCCGCGGCGAGAACCACGGTGGAAACGAGCAGGATAAGCAGGAGTGTCGAAAGATAACGCATCAGAGATTTCCTTAAGGGTAGCGGGATGTAAACGGGGCGCCTGGCGGGTCAGGCCTCGGAAGGCGCGGTGGCCTTGATGCTCAGCGCATGAATGTCGGTCTGCATGGCCTCGCCCATGGCGGCATAGACCATGCGGTGACGCTCGATGAGGGACTTGCCTTCGAAGACGTCGGCGGTGATGGCGACGTTGAAATGGCCACCGCCACCGGCGGCGCCGGCATGCCCGGCATGACGATGACTGTCGTCTTCGATCTCCAGTGTCACGGGTGAAAAGGCGGACGTGAGTTTTTCGCGGATCATGCTCACGCGGGGATTGTCACTCATCAGGGCAGAACCTTCTTGAACGGTTTAACGATTACAGTTTCATAGACGCCGGCCGCCCGGTACGGATCGGCGTCGGCCCATTGCCGGGCCGCTTCCAGTGACTCGAACTCGGCGACGATCAGCGAGCCGCTGAAGCCGGCCGGGCCCGGGTCCGCAGCATCGATGGCCGGATGCGGACCTGCCAGGATCAAACGCCCTTCTTCGCGCAGGCGGGTTAAACGCGCCACATGCTCGGGACGGGTTGCGAGACGGGTCTCGAGGCTGTCCGGGCGGTCGCTGGCAATGATGGCATACAGCATGGTGTCACTGACTCGGGCAAATAACCAGACCATTATAAACCGAAAATGTGGCCGGAAACCGTGAACTGACGCTTCCCGGTCGTGGTCACCCGGATGCACCCCGGTTTCCCGCTGGCGGGTCGTCCAGATAAGTTCCACCTGGCAGGGACAGGCGGGCGCATTTTCGCTACACTGCCGCGCCATGTCCCCTTGCTATGATCTGCATGCCCATTCCACCGCCTCGGATGGCACCCTGACGCCCGCCGAGCTGGTCAGGCGCGCCCATGCCCGCGGTGTGGACGTGCTGGCGCTCACCGATCACGACGATGTGAGCGGCGTGGCCGAGGCCGCCGCCACCGCCAGCGAGGTGGGCCTGACGCTGGTGCCGGGCATCGAACTGTCGGTCACCTGGTCCAACATGACCATCCACGTGGTGGGGTTACATGTGGACCCGACCTGTACAGCGTTGCGCGATGGCATTGCGCGCCAGCAGGCGTTCCGTCACTGGCGCGCCGCCGAGATCGCCCGCCGGCTGGCAAAGAAGGGCATCGGCGGGGCGGCGGAAGGGGCCCGGTCCTTTGCCAGTGGTCCCATCGTCTCACGCACCCATTTTGCCCGCTACCTGGTGGAGATCGGCCAGGCCGCGTCGGTGCGCGAGGTCTTCAAACGCTTCCTGGTGAAAGGCAAACCCGGCTACGTGGCCGGCGACTGGGCCAGCCTCGACGAGGTGCTCGGCTGGATCCACGCCGCCGGCGGCATCGCCGTGGTGGCGCACCCGGCACGCTACCGACTCACCGCCACGCGCCTGCGCCGCCTGCTGACGGAATTCACCGAACTCGGTGGCCATGCGCTGGAGGTGGTCTCGGGCAGCCACAACCGTGACGAGTGCCGCTACATGGGCGAACTGGCGCGGCGCTTCGCATTGCTGGCCTCGTGCGGCTCCGACTATCACGGCCCGGAGCAGCCATACGTGGAGCTGGGACGCCTCGCGCCCCTGCCACCGGGCTGTGTGCCGGTGTGGCACGCTCCTGCCTGGCCCGGCGTGTCCACCGCCGGTGTCGCCTGAGGCGACCCCGTGGCGCAGTACTTCCAGGTTCACCCGGAGAACCCCCAGCGCCGTCTGCTGGCGCAGGCCGTGGAAATGCTCCGTGGCGGCGCGGTGGTGGCCTATCCTACGGATTCGGCCTATGCGCTGGGCTGTCACCTGGAAGACAAACAGGCGCTGGAGCGGTTGCGGCGCATACGCCGTGTGGACGAGCGCCACAACATGACCCTGGTGTGCCGCGACCTGGCGGAGATCGCCACCTTCGCGAAGGTGGACAATCCCACCTACCGCCTGCTCAAGGCCCACACCCCGGGGCCCTATACCTTTATTCTCAACGCCACCCGTGAGGTGCCGCGCCGCATGCTGCACCCCAAACGCCGCACCCTTGGTCTGCGCATCCCCGACCACATCATCACACGCGCCCTGCTCGATGAGCTGGGCGAGCCGCTCATGAGCACCACCCTGATCCTGCCCGGCGAGGACATGCCGCTGACCGATCCGTGGGAGATCCGCCAGTCGCTGGAGCACGAGGTCGATCTCGTCATCGACGGCGGCCACTGCGGTTTCGAGCCCACCACGGTGGTGGACCTCACCGGCGAGGCGCCGGTCATCGTGCGCCGTGGCAAGGGCGATCCGGCACCCTTCGAGGGTGCCTGACGGCAACAGGAATGTTCACGATTTGAGCGCCCCGGTGGTCGCCGGGGTGTGAAAAGGATTTCAAACCCGCGGCGCGAAACCGGTATAATGGCCGCCATGAACAGCCCGTATCCCGGTCGCCGTCGCGCGCGCAATTCCGTACTCCCCCGACCCGCCGAGCCCGCCCACGGGGTCGATCCGTCTTGAGCAGTATTTCCAACCAGGCCCAGCGCGTGCTCTCGGGCATGCGGCCCACCGGTGCGTTGCACCTGGGGCACTACCACGGTGTGCTCAAGAACTGGCTGCGCCTGCAGCACGAGTACGACTGCTTTTTCTTCGCCGCCGACTGGCATGCCCTGACGACCCACTACGATACGCCCGAGGACATCGAGCAGAACACCTGGGACATGATCATCGACTGGCTGGCGGTGGGCATCAACCCCGGCTCCGCCTGCCTGTTCATCCAGTCGAAGGTGCCCGAACACGCTGAGCTGCACCTGCTGTTGTCCATGATCACGCCGCTCGGCTGGCTGGAGCGCGTGCCCACCTACAAGGACCAGCAGGAAAAGCTGCGCGAGAAGGATCTCTCCACCTACGGCTTCCTCGGCTACCCGCTCTTACAGAGCGCCGATATTCTCGTCTATCGGGCGGGGTTGGTGCCGGTGGGTGAGGACCAGGTGGCCCACGTGGAGCTGACGCGCGAAGTGGCGCGCCGATTCAACCACCTCTATGGCCGCGAGCCGGATTTCGAGGACAAGTCCGAGCAGGCCATGCGCAAGATGGGCAAGAAGAACGCCAGGCTCTACCGCGAGCTGCGTCGCCGTTACCAGGAGCAGGGGGACGAGGAGGCGCTGGAGACCGCGCGCGCGCTGCTCGGCCAGCAGCAGAACCTCAGCATCGGTGACCAGGAGCGCCTGTTCGGCTATCTGGAGGGCAGCGGCAAGATCATCCTGCCCGAGCCCGATGCGCTGCTCACGCCGGCGGCCAAGATGCCGGGCCTGGATGGTCAGAAAATGTCCAAGTCCTACAACAACACCATTGCCCTGCGCGACGAACCGGCGGAAGTTGAACAGAAATTGCGCACCATGCCCACCGATCCGGCCCGCGTGCGGCGTACGGATCCCGGTGATCCGCAAAATTGCCCGGTGTGGCAACTGCATCAGGTATACTCGGACGACGAGACCCGCAACTGGGTGCTGGAAGGCTGCAAGAGCGCCGGCATTGGCTGCCTGGACTGTAAAGCCCCGCTCATTGAAGGGGTACTGGCCGAGCTGCGGCCCATCCAGGAACAGGCAGAGGAATACCAGGAAGATCCCACCCGGGTGCGACAGATCGTCAACGAGGGCTGCGAGCGGGCACGCGATGCCGCGCGCGAGACCCTCGACGAGGTGCGCCAGGCCATGAAACTGGCATATCGCTAATATGGCCGTGCGCGCAGCGCGCACGGTATCCGCAGACCAGGGGCAGAGCAGGGCAGATGCAGACTGAAGACCACACGCCGCAGCAGGAGGAAATGCCCTTCGCCGTGGTACAGGGCAAGCCCTTTACCACCCTGCCGACCGATCTCTACATTCCGCCCGATGCGCTGGAGGTCTTCCTCGAGGCCTTCGAGGGCCCGCTGGACCTGCTGCTCTATCTCATCAAGCGCCAGAACCTGGAGATCCTCGACATCCCCATTGCCGAGATCACCCGGCAGTACATGGAATACGTCGAGTTGATGAAGGAGCTGCGCCTGGAACTGGCCGGTGAATACCTGCTCATGGCCGCCATGCTTGCCGAGATCAAGTCGCGCATGTTGCTGCCGCGCCCGGCCGGCGACGAGGAGGACGAGGGTGATCCGCGCGCCGAACTGGTGCGTCGCCTGCAGGAATACGAGCGCTACAAGCAGGCCGCCGAGGACATCAACGCCCTGCCGCGCATGGAGCGTGACACCTATCCGGCGCGCGCCGAACTGGTGGACCGCAAGATCGTGCGCCTGCCGCCGCGCGTGGAGTTGCGCGAGATCCTCGCCGCCTTCTCCGAGGTCATGCACCGTGCTGAAACCTTTGCCCACCACCACGTGCAACTGGAACCCCTGTCGGTGCGCGAGCGCATGTCGCATGTCCTGTCCAGCGTGCGCGCCAGTCAGTTTACCGATTTCTCCGCCCTGTTCGATATCGAGGAAGGGCGCAGTGGCGTGGTGGTCACCCTGCTGGCCATCCTTGAGCTGCTCAAGCAGTCGCTCATCGAAATGGTGCAGAGTGAGCCCTACGGGCCCATCCACGTGAAGGCCGCTGAACACAGCGAGGAAAAGATCGATTTTGACGTAACCGCTGCCAACGACGGCGAGACCGCCGGCGAGGGTGACGGTAACAATGCAGGAAACGACGGGGAAGCCGACAGCTAATGGATCAAAAACAACTGGTCAACATTATCGAAGCCGCACTGCTGGCCACCGGCGGGCCGCTCAGCATCCGTGAGATCATCAAGCTCTTTCCCGAGGATGCCGCGCCCGAACGCAAGGAGATTCAACAGGCGCTGAGTGCACTGGGCGAGGCCTGTGCCGAGCGCGGCATCGAACTCAAGGAAGTGGGCAGCGGTTTTCGCCTGCAGATCAAACAGGACTTCGCGCCCTGGGTGAGCAAGCTGTGGGAAGAGCGGCCGCCGCGCTATTCCCGCGCCCTGCTGGAAACCCTTGCACTGGTGGCCTACAAACAGCCCATCACGCGCGCTGAGATCGAAGAAGTGCGCGGCGTCAGTGTATCGAGCAACATCATGAAGACACTGCTCGATCGCGGCTGGGTGCGCGTGGTCGGTCACCGCGATGTGCCCGGCAAGCCATCCCTGTATGCCACCACCAACGAGTTCCTCGACTACTTCAACCTCAAGGGCCTGAGCGAGTTGCCGAGCCTGGCGGAGATCCGCGACATCGAGTCCATCAATGCCGAGCTGGACCTGGATCAGGCCGGTGCGCCGCAGGCAGAAGGCGAAGGTGAAGATGGCGCCATCCCCGCGCGCGCGGCGCAGGACGAAGGCGAGGAAAGTGCACCGCAAGCGGAAACGGCGCGCGAAGATGAGGACGAGGAAACCCGCGAGGCCGCCGCTACCAGCGAAGTCGAGGTCATGGCCGCCCCGGGCGATGACAGCCCGGCGCCGATTGGCGAACCGCGGCAGGCGGAATCCTGATCCTTCGGTAATCCCCCAATGGACGAAAAAATTCACAAGGTGCTCGCGCGGGCAGGCTATGGTTCGCGCCGCGAAATCGAAGGCTGGCTGCGCGAAGGACGTATTCGCGTCAATGGCCAGGTGGCCACGCTCGGTGATCGCATTCGCGGCGATGAGCGCATCCAGCTCAACGGCCGGCCACTGCGTCTCAGGCAGGTAGTGCCGCGTACCATTATCTATCACAAGCCGGTGGGGGAGGTGTGCACGCGCAAGGACCCGGAAGGTCGTCCGACCATTTTCGAACATATCCCGCGCCCCGCCGCGGGACGCTGGATCAGCGTCGGCCGACTCGATCTTAATACCTCCGGCCTGTTGCTGCTGACCACCGATGGTGAACTGGCCAACCGTCTCATGCATCCTTCCAGTGAAGTGGAGCGCGAATACGCCGTGCGCGTGCTCGGCCCCCTGAGCGAAGAAAGCCTGCAACAACTGCGCGAGGGCGTCATGCTCGAAGACGGCGAGGCGCACTTTCATGCCATCCGCCACGCCGGCGGGGAAGGGCGCAACCAGTGGTACCACGTCGTCCTGCGCGAAGGCCGCTTCCGCGAAGTGCGACGCCTGTTCGAGGCCGTGGGGGCCACCGTCAGCCGCCTGATGCGCGTGCGCTACGGTCCCATCGCCATGCCGCG
>DRKU01000146.1 GCA_011051615.1 Gammaproteobacteria bacterium | reverse complement strand
CGACCATGCCCAGTACGAAGGCAGTCCCCATTAGCAGTGCACTGCGCTCTTCCTGCTCATGGTCGTCGAAGGCGCGGGTGACGTAGGCCAGCATGACCGGGATGGAGGCAAACGACACGGGATTGAAGCTGAAGACAAAACCGGCGAGAAAGCCAAGACCGATGGCCGCCCAGTTGGCCTCGCCGAGCGTCGTGCGCAGGGCCGGCACCGAGAGATCCACCTGCGGCAGGATCAGCACCAGTGCCGCACCCAGCAGGAGCACGGCGGTGAACCACGGGCTGCCTTTGGCCGCCCGTTGCAGAAAGGCCTGGCCTGCCTCATGGATACCCTTGCGTGCGGCAACGATCATGGGCAGGCTGAACCCGGTGGCGAACAGTAGACCAGCGACCATCGCCCAGACCACACCGTCCAGGGTAATACTGATACCCAGAATGACCATGAAGAGCGGCAAGCTACAGGCTGGCAGTGTCAGACCGAGTTTTACCGCATCCGGATAGTGTTTCCCGCGGGGTAACAGGCGCGAGAAATCCAGATGAGGTATCGGGATATAGACATAGCGCGAAATCAGGTACACCGCCGCCATGATCGACAGCAGAATGCTGGGCAGCCAGGCACCCCATGCGGGGGGCGAAGTCAGCACAACGGCCAGCAGCAACAGGCCTGAGGTCAATAAACTGCGCGCCAGCCAGACCAGGAACAATTGCGAACAACAGGTCTTCGCCGGGGCCTGGTGAGCGCGCACGGTAAACAGGGTATGGGTGGCAATGGCACAGGGCTCGAAAAAGGCCAGCACCCCCAGCACAAATGCGGTGGCAAGGAGGACGGTAATCATGCCTTTTCCTCCAGCAGTTTCTGCAGGTGCGCGCGCAGCTTTCCGGCGGACGGCAGGCCCGTGTATTCCAGTTCGCCATTAATGGCGATGGCCGGCGTGCTCAGCACACCGAGATTAACGGCGTAGTCCAGCTCCTCGAGGATATTCACCTCGCGCCACTGGATGGCAGCGTCGCCGAATTCGTCGACGATGTTCTTCAGCGTCTTCTTTGCCTGGCCGCACTTGCCACAGCCCGGCGAGGAGAAGACCTCCACCTTGATAGTCATGTTAACAAACCTCCTGGAGACTGAACCGGTAGACCCCGGGTATCGACTCTTCGGAACACATGGTTAGAAGTTGGCACGCACACCGACCCGCCAGGTATTCCCCGCCTCCAGCGCCGTGCCATGCAGGTTTTCCACCACCGGGATCGCGACCGCGCCTTCGAGGATCCAGCGTCGCGTCACGTACTGGATCCCCGGTGTCAGGAACAGGCGCGTACCACCGCTGTTGACGTCCACTGCCCCCGCGAGACGGTTCTCCTTCTGAGTGACCAGGCTGGCTTCCAGTACGGCGTAGAGAAAATCCGGTATGCCGCCTGAAAATTCCGAGGGCAGGACGCGGTACTGAAAGGATCCATCGAGACGCAACAGGCTGCCGGCCTGAAAACCGTCGGCCTCAGTGTTGTACTGATAGCGCAGCTGGCCATCTAACTGATAGTGCAGGGTCTGGCGCGTCACGACGACGCCAGCGAAACTGTCCCAGGAGCCGCTGCCGATCTGTACCGAGGACGGCAGGAGACCCAGGGCATCGCGTGCATTGTTGCTTCCCGTCGGCGCCTTGATACCGATAAACGGTGCGACGCGCAGCGTGCCGCCCCGCTGGTCACGCCGCCATGCAACGTAACGCAGGAGGATGGACAGATCACCGAGGCCGGAGGCACGGCGTACACCGGTGGTGCTCCGCAGCTCGATATCACGATACGGTACCACGCCAAACACCGCCCACTCGCCGCTGATCCCGTAGCCCAGCGCCGTCACCGCCGCCGTTTCGCGGCGATCCCGCTCGCTCGTGCCCGGATCCTCGCCGGAGCGGCCCACGATCACCTGCTCACGTGCGACGAACTCGCCACTGGCTACCGGCAACGCCGTAATGAACGTGATTGGCGCGGCATTCACCTGGCCGGGCAATAGATTCGCCATAAGCACCCCCAGCCCCCAGCACACGGCCACTCGCACGCCATCGAAGATACGAGGTAAGGCCGCGCGACAGGTCATCGTTCAGCCCTCCAGCATCTTGCGCAATGGCAGGGCCAGGAAAGCGGCAAAGAAGCCGATGCCCCAGATGACTACCGAGGTCCAGTAGATACGTGCGTTCCATTTCTGCACCGTGGCGCACTTGCGCGCCAGTTCCGGGTCCGTGGGACAATGACGCCCGGGGCGGTACATGAGCCAGCCGGAGATGGCGAGCATCACCGCCGAGGCGGCGAACACCCACGCCTTGTGCTTGGCCAGGGTGATGAGAAACGGGAAGGTACTGGTCATGGAAACCACCACCGAGCCCAGCCCCAGGGTCACGAAGATGATGGGCAGGGCGCAGCACACCAGGGTGCCGGTCGAGGTAAACAGGGTGATAAGGGTGATATTGCGTTCACCTGCCACGGGGTGCTTACTCACTTTGTGTCTCCTTCATGCCTCGGTAATCGAAGCCATTGTCGATTAACATCTTGCGAACCCTTGTCTCGTCCAGCACCAATGTCTCCTCGGCATGGACGAAGAGGATACCGTCGATATCCACATCAAAATCCGTCACCCCGGGGATCTTGCGAAACGCCTGTTCCAGGTCCCAGGCGCAGTAGTCACAGGTCAGTTCATTGGTGTAGATTTCATAGACCCTGCCCTGCGCCAGCACGCCGGCGCTCCACGGCATGGTGACGAGCAACAGGACGAGGCTTAGTTTTACCTGGAGCCTCACTCGCGATCCTTGCGCGTCATGCTACGGAAGGTAAAACCGGAGTCCGCGAAGAGCTTTTTCATCTGCTCGTCGGTAAATTCCACGCCATCCACGACATCGACGGTAACGATACCCTTGTCAAGGTCCACATCGATTTTTTCCACGCCCTCGATGGCCTTGAACTTTTTCTCCACGCCATAGGCGCAGTACGGACAGGCCAGGCCATCGACACGCATGACATACTGGCTGCCGGCCGCCCAGGCCGCCGGCGTCAGGATCAGGATCAGAAACAGGGTCAAGAGGGTCTTTTTCATTTCATGTGCTCCTTCTATATATTATGGAGTAGGGGTTTGTTTACAGGTGCCATTCAAAGACCAGCTGGGCACGATAGTCCGTGGCCTGCTGGCTACCATTGAGATCGTCATAAACCGGGATCTGTACGCCCGCCTTGATGGCGAAGTTGCGGTAGGTCCAGAAGATCCCCGGTGAGACAAACCACTGGGTGCCCCCGCTGTTGGCCACGTCCATGCCATTGAGGCGCGCCCGTTTGCCGTACTCGCCATTGAGTTCAAGCAACCAGACCATGTCCGGTTCCAGGTAGCCGGTGCGCTTGAGGCGTATACCACCCACCAGGTCGAGGCGCATCATGTCGCCCCGCTGCAGGCCGTTGGCATCGGTACCATTCTGCCGGTAACGGAGGCTGGCCCAGCGGTACCAGCGACGGGACTCGTAGCCCCAGGCCAGGCCGACGATGCCGTCGGTAGTACCGGTGCCGAGCGCCGGACTGCGGGTGTCGTCGCCGGTGTCGCCGATGAGCTTGAACAACAGCGCGGCACTCTCCTGCGCACCGGGCATGTCGTTACGCCAGAAGCGCCACTTGGTAAAGACGCTGATGTCGCCGAGGCCACCGCTGGCCGCGCCGGCGTCGGCCACCGCTTCCAGGGGCAGCTCGATACCCGCCGCCCAGTCACCGGTGAGGCCGTAAGTCAGTTCGACGCCCAACTCGTTCTCCAGTTCATCGCCCCGGCGGGCGGAGTGCAGTTCGATGGCGGTCTCGAAACCACCCTTGAAGAGGACGTGGGGGCCAAGGCCGAATACCGGGTCGTGGGCGGCCGCCACCTCGACCAGCAGCAGGCCGGCCAGTATACTGATTGCAGTTCTTTTCACGAATCGTCACCTTCTCCACTTGTGGCACCTGGATCCTGAGACAACCTGGAGCCGGGTCCAGGTTCCACGAAATATTGATGCCGGTTGACTAAATTTATTGATGGGAGAAGTCTAAATGCTGGAGTTGGCTCCAGGTCAAGGCGTAACGAGCCGAATTTTGCAATTTTTTTTCACACCCCAAGGCCGTATCTGACTACGGTCTCTGGCAAGTCTGCGCGGGCGACACTGGCCTCACTCGCCCACCCACTCCTCGGGGGCGGCGTCGAAGCGCTCCTTGCAGCGGCGCGAACAGAAAAAATAACGCTGGCCGGCATGTTCGCTGATCAGCGTCGCGGTCCACTCGTCCACCTTCATGCCGCACACCGGATCACGCGCCCAGTTGTGT
>DRKU01000145.1 GCA_011051615.1 Gammaproteobacteria bacterium | reverse complement strand
GCTTGGCCGGGCTCTCGGGGTCCTCGGCCTCCGGTTTGGGCGTCTGCCAGGGCAATGGTTCCTTGCGGCGACGGTGGTGCGCCGGTTGCGGGACTTCGGGTCGTGCATGTCTGCTCATCAGGGCCTGTCCTTATTTATTGCTTCTATTACACCTTGCCTTCCACGACCATGCAGGAGGCCACGGGCACGGTCAAGCAGGAAGGACGCAGATCGCCATGCCGTGCTAGCGCCGCGTCCTGCTGGCTGCGGCCAGCGCGCGAACAACCGCGAGGGTATCGGTAACCGGCATCACCACCACCGGATCGGCGCCTGCCCAGCCCAGACGCGCAGCACACTGATCGGCCTGTGCAGGGTCACAGTGCAGGATGATCACGTAGTGACCCGATTCGATGGCACGGTGGATCTGCAGGACGGCCGAGCGCGGGATACCGAGTCGGTGTAATGCTGCCGTTAACTGCGCCACGGCCGCCGCACCCGCCATGACACCGCCGGTAACCGCCGCACCGGCAATGGCGCCAGCCAGCGCCTCGACCACTGGTCCAGCGGCCAGCACCGGACCCAGTCCGGGCAGGACGAACAAGCCGGTGGCACCAGCCAGCAGGCCCCACAGTGCCCCCCACAGGGCACCCTGCTCGCCCCAGACTTTCATACGCTCGGTGGTATCGTTCCAGGCCAGCCCCAACTTGTCATCGCCACTGCCGCCCGCATGGTGCAACAGCGAGAGCCTGTCAGCGGGAAAATCTTCCTCGATCAGCTTTGCCACCGCGCCGGCAGCCTTTTCTTCGCAATCAAACACACCCACGGCCAAGACGAGATGTACGTCCCCGCTTGTGCCCCCGGTGCCCGTCTCGGTATCACCGGCTGTACCCATGGCCTGTCTCCTCTCCCGCGGCCCCTGTCCGACCCTGAAGCCACCTTAGTCCAGGCAGCGGGTACAGAACTGTCACTCAGGTTGCAGACGTGAAAAGCCAGCGGGCACACCATCTTCCCATACGCACATATGCGTGTTACGGGAGGGCGTCATGAACAGCATGGACAAGGAAACAATGGATACCCTGCAGGCGACCATCCGGGACATGGTGCAGACAGGTCGTGGCATTCTCGCCGCGGATGAAAGCAACCCCACCATGGCCAAACGCCTCAAGGCTATCGGCGTGGAATCCACCGCGGAGACGCGACGTGCCTGGCGCAGCCTGCTGGTGACAACACCGGGGCTGGGTGAGTACATCAGTGCCATCATCCTCTTCGAGGAAACCCTGCAGCAGACGACCGATGCGGGCACACCCCTCCCGGAGGCCGCCTGGGCACAGGGGATCGTACCGGGGATCAAGGTCGACAGGGGCAAGATCCCGCTCGCCCTGTCACCCGGCGATCTCATCACCCAGGGCCTCGATGGCCTCGCCGAACGCATCCAGACATACCGATCACAGGGGGCGCGCTTCGCCAAGTGGCGCGAGGTCTATGCCATCGAGCAGCATGTTCCCAGCCAGCACGGCATCGAGGCCAATGCCGAGATGCTCGCCCGCTATGCCGCCGTGTGCCAGGCCGAGGGCCTGGTGCCCATCGTCGAGCCAGAAGTACTGATGGATGGCGACCACGACATCGATCGCCATGCCGAAGTGACCGAGGCCGTCCAGCACGCGGTCTTTCACGCCCTGCACCGCCATGGTGTAGCCCTGGAACTGATGATCCTCAAGCCCAACATGGTCCTGCCTGGCAAGGATTGCCGCCGCGCCGCCCCCGAAGAGGTGGCGAACGCCACCCTGCGCGTCCTGCGCCGCACGGTACCGGCCGCAGTACCCAGCATCAACTTCCTTTCCGGCGGCCAGGATGCTGAGGAAGCTACCGCCAACCTCAATGCCATCGCACAACTGGGTAGCGGTTCACCCTGGCATCTGAGCATTTCCTATGGCCGCGCCCTGCAACAACCGGGCCTGCACGCCTGGCTAGGCAAGGCGGAAAATACCGGGGCCGCACAGCAGGCGCTGCTGAAACGCGCACGTCTCAACCACTTGGCCATGCTGGGCAAATACGAAGCCAGCCTGGAAAACGACTGAACACACTGTGGAGACAGCACCATGGCGCACATGCACGATAAGCTCGAACAGATCGGGACGTTGACGACTTACCTGCGTGACAACTATCCCACCGAGACCAATGCCTTCCTCGGTTTCCTCAAGGAAGCGGAGTCCGGCAAGGCCCTGGACATCCGTGACAAGGAACTGATCAATGTAGCGCTGGCCGTGGCCGCGCAATGCGAATGGTGTATTGCCTTCCACGTACAGCAGGCTGCACGTCATGGAGCCAGCCGCGACGAGCTGGTCGAGGCCGGTTTCATGGCTGTGATCATGCACGGCGGTCCGGCCTATATGTACATGACGCCACTGATGCAGGCCATCGACGAGTTTCTCGAGCAGAAGAACTGACATGGACCGCGAAACCTTACACCAGTTTCTCCACGATATGTTGCTGGCACGTGCATTCGAGGAGCGGGCTGCACAGGAATACAGTGAGGGACGTTTCAGCGGGTTTCTGCACCTGTATCCCGGTGAGGAAGCGGTTGCCGTGGGCGTCATCCATGCCACCGAACCGGCCGACTACCTGGTCACGACCTATCGCGAGCATGTGCATGCGCTGGTACGCGGTATACCTGCGCGTCAGGTGATGGCAGAACTGTTCGGGCGGCGCGATGGCATCTGTCGTGGCATGGGGGGCTCCATGCACCTGTTCGATCGCGAACGGCGTTTCATGGGCGGTTATGCCATCGTCGGTGAGACCTTTCCCGTCGCCACCGGGATCGGCTACAGCATCGCCCTGCGCCGCCTGCCCGAGGTCGTGGTATGTTTCTTTGGTGATGGTGCAGTCAACCAGGGTACCTTCCACGAGGCGCTCAACATGGCGTCACTGTGGAAGTTGCCGGTACTCTTCGTATGTGAGAACAACCACTACCAGATCGGGACCGAGATCCATCGCCACTCGGCAGTGGTCGATGTCTACCGACGCGCCTGCAGCTACGACATGCCTGCAGAAAAGATCGATGGCATGGATGTCATTACCGTCTATGAGGCTACTCGTCACGCCCTGGCCCAGATCCGCAGCGGCAGCGGCCCCCAGTTGCTGGAGTTCGAAACCTACCGTTTTCGTGGCCATTCCATGGCCGACCCGGGAAGCTACCGCCCACGTGCCGAGCTCTATGCGCACACGGAACACGATCCCGTGCGCGCGGTTATCGACAAAGCCACGTTTGGCTACCCCAGCCCCGGGGAGATCGCCGCCGCCGGCCCCGACGTCGTCGCCCAACTGGTCTGTCATCCCTCCGCCATCGACCACCTGGAGCAGAAACACGTCGACGAGGTAAAGCGCGAAGTAGAAGCCATCGTCGAGGATGCAGTGAAATATGCCCTGCAGAGTCCGTCACCGAGTATGGAGGATGCCTGGCACAGTCTGTATTGCAACCGCAGGCATGAAACACTGTTGGGGGTCGATGATGGCTGAAGAACTCCTGCTCTGGCAGGCACTCAATCGTGCCCTCGACCTGGAGATGGCACGTGATGAATCCGTCTTCATCCTGGGTGAAGATGTCGGTCTATACGGTGGTTCGTATCGTGTTACCGAGGGCCTGTATGCCAGGTACGGCGAATGGCGCGTACGCGACACACCCATTTCCGAGGGCGGCTTTACCGGCCTCGGTGTCGGTGCAGCGCTCACCGGCATGCGCCCGGTAGTGGAGATCATGACTATCAACTTCGCCCTGCTGGCACTGGATGCCATCATCAACATGGCGGCCAAGATCCCTTTCATGTCCGGGGGGCAGTTTCCCATGCCACTGGTGGTGCGCATGCCCGGTGGTGTGGCGAGGCAACTGGCGGCGCAGCACTCGCAACGTCTGGAACACACACTGATGAATGTACCCGGCCTGCGGCTGATAGTACCAGCCACACCCCAGGACGCCTACTGGCAACTACGCCAGGCCATTGCCAGTGATGATCCCATCATCGTGCTGGAACACGAGTTGCTGTATTTCAGCAAGGGCGAAATGGACGTAGCCGCTGAACCCCCACCCATGCATGCTGCCCGGTTGCGTCACCGTGGTACCGACCTGACCATTGTGGCCTGGTCACGCATGGCAAACCTGGCCTGTGACGCAGCCATCGCTCTGAACGAAGAAGGTATATCGGCCGAGGTCATCGACTTGCGCAGTCTCGGTCCCATCGACTGGGAGACCTGCGTAGCATCGCTGCGCAAGACACACCGCCTGCTGGTGGTCGAAGAAGACTGTCGCTTTGCCGGCGCTGGTGCGGAGATCATCGCTACCCTCAACGAGCGCTGTTTTTTCGATCTGGATGCGCCCCCCGAGCGCATCGCCGGCCTCGATATGCCTACTCCCTTCAACGATGAGCTGGAGGCGGCCAGCATCCCCCGTCGTGAAGACATCATTGCCGCCAGTCGAAAACTGGCCGCACGCTCCCGCGCGCACCCGACTGCAACAACTATGGAGTAATCCCCATGCGAGACTACGACAATATACCGGTACTGGAGTGGCACGATGGAGCCGGACTGGTCCATGCCATGGCCCAGGTAAAACTTGCCGAACCCGTGATCATCCGCTTTCCTGAGGATTTCAACCTCGATATCGATGCCAATAGTTGTGGGTGCAAGGCAGGCAATTCCGCTGTCCATCATGTCGACTGCCATGCACATAACGTACTCCGGATCCTGGCCGAACTAAATGCCCTGCCATCTCTGGCGAAACTTGGTGAAATCGCCCATGAGGCCGGCCAGCTCGTGGACGTCGAAGAAGGAGCCCACCGCATCATCATTCACGACTGAGGCACACTACCTCCCCTGTATGACAACGGCGGACCAGTTGCAAGTTCCCAGGCTCGCTCGGGCCACAGGCCTTCGCCGGCTACCCGGGACTGCTCCCGGCGGGACAGCTGTCTGGAGGAATCCAACACCCTGGCACACTGCCAGGATGGCGGCCACACCGCCACGGCGTGACAATCACGCCCCATGTCGCTGTACCGTTCAGCCTCTGCCGATGCCCCTCAGGGGAAAAATGCCGGAGGAGGTGACAGGAAGTCGGGTATTTTTGAAAAAAATTGCAAAAAACGGACTTTTAGTGCCGATCGATTCTAAAGCAGGCCTGTACTTGCGCCGACAACAGGAGAGATAATCCGGGTGCTGTCATGCACCTGGCAGCGACAATTCAGTATCTGGCCAGGAGTAATCATGAACTTTCTCGACGCCCTGAATGCGCATGTCATGTGGAAACAACGCCTGAAGAGCTACGTCGCAGGCACATCGGAAGAAGAGCTCGATCCGGAGCACATCTGTCTCGACAATCAATGTGTGCTGGGAAAGTGGCTCTACGGGCATCGGGACGCCCTCGAACGCTCCGAACTGTTCGAGAAGGTCCGCAGCATGCACGCCACATTCCATGAGTCGGCAGCGGATATCGTGCGCCTGACGCAGAAAGGCAAGGCCCGCGAAGCCGAGCGCCTGCTCAACGGCGGCTATGCCGATATTTCCCACCAGCTACAGGGACTCATTCGCAAGCTGGCACGCGAACACCAGTACGAGGCACCGGCCGCCGAGAGCGGGACCTGAAGACACTCCCTTCCCCCCCTCACGGCCCCGGAACCTGGACCGTGTGCGCTTACAGGCCAAACACCGTTCGTAGAAGGCTGTCCACATCCGCCAGGGCCTGCCGCGCGCGCCATGGCATTGCCACCCGTCGTTGCACCGTCTATTTTTCAGCCTGCCAGATAATTTTGAAACGCCTGGTGCTCAGGAATACGGTGCCATTGTCATAGCGACGCAATACGCGTGTATCCAGTCGGAACTCACCTGCATACATACGGTTTGAACTGACATTGGCCATGAAACTCATGGCACCTGCGCCATCGAAACCATGATAGGCGCCCGGATAGGTCTTCATGGTCACCATACCCCCAATGTTATTCAGTGCCGTTGCGGAACTGGTGCAGGCGGCCGCAGTATTCCAGTCATCCAGTTCACCGTGCAGGATCCATACGGGCGAAGGGGGTGATATTCGCGGACCACTGGCGGATATTACAGTTGGGGTACAGGGCCACATGCACGGAGAATCCGGTACCACCGAGATTCACTGCCTGGCGGACTTCGTCGAAACCGGTCGCGATCCCCATGCTGCCGCCGAAATCCATGACGCCGATACGCCGGGGGTCGATCTATGGCAGGGCGCGTAACACGGCGAGCGCAAACAGGGC
>DRKU01000144.1 GCA_011051615.1 Gammaproteobacteria bacterium | reverse complement strand
TCACCTGCACCTGACGGAGATGGACATCGGGTATTTCAACAGCAACTGCCACGTGCAGCCGCCGTTACGCAGCGAGCGTGACCGCGATGGCCTGCGCGCGGCACTGGCGCGCGGCACGCTGGGCGCCATCTGTTCCGATCACCAGCCCCATGATGCCGATGCCAAGCTGGCGCCCTTCTGTGACACCGAGCCCGGCATCAGCGCACTGGAGACCTTCCTGCCGCTGACCCTGCGCCTGGCCGACGATGGCATCCTGCCGCTGCCGGATCTTGTCGCGCGGCTCACCTGCCAGCCCGCCGACATCCTCGGTATCGACGCCGGTCGCCTCGGTGTCGGTGATCGTGCCGACGTGTGCATCTTCGACGCCGGGCAGCACTGGAGCGTGGACAGCACGCAGTTGCTGAGCCGCGGGCGCAACACCCCCTTCGATGGCTGGGAGCTGCAGGGCAAGGTCACCCATACCCTGCTCGACGGCCGCCTGGTGTACGGCGCATGAACCAGCGCGGCACCATCGAACTCGTCGAGGCCGCCATCCTCGAACATCATCACCTGGACGGCGAGCAGCACATCCTGCGCGTACAGGCCGACGACATTGCCGCCAGCGCCCGGCCCGGCAGCTTTGCGCACATCACCTGCGACCGTGCCCTGCCCATGCGCCGACCCATTTCGATCATGCGCGTGGATGACAAACAGGGCTGGGTGGAGTTTCTCTACAAGGCCGTGGGCGAGGGCACGCGCCGCCTGGCCGAACACCAGGAAGGTGAACTGATCAGCATCCTGGGCCCCATTGGGCGACCGTTCGAGGTGAGCGCCACAACGCGCCGACCGTTGCTCATCGGCGGTGGTGTCGGCATGCCGCCGATGATCTTCCTCGCCGACGCCCTGCGCGCACAAAACGATCTTCAGCCCTTCGTGATCCTCGGCTCCGAGGTGCCCTTCCCCTTCGTCGCGCGGCCCTCCACCATCATGGTGCCGGGCATCCCCGACGGCGTCATCGCCGCCAGCCCGTTGCTCGAAGACTGGGGCATCGCCAGCCGGCTGACCAGCACCCGGGGCTATGCCGGCTGCTTCGACGGCTACGTCACCGACCTGGCGCGCGGCTGGCTCGACGCCCTGGATGACGACGCACGCGGGGAAGTGGAAGTCTTCGCCTGCGGCCCCCACCCCATGCTCGAGGCCGTGGCGCAACTGGCGCGTGACTACGACCTGCCCTGCCAGGTCTCCATGGAAGAATTCATGGCCTGCGGCGTGGGCGGCTGCGCCGGCTGCGTGGTGGAAGTGCAGACCGAGACCGGCGTGGCGATGAAACGCGTGTGCGTGGACGGACCGGTGTTCGAGGCGGGGGAGGTATTTGGCTGACTCGTAGGAGCGCCGCCCTCGGCGCGATGTTGATGTTTTATCAAAAACGGATTTATCGCGCCGAGGGCGGCGCTCCTACAGTAAAACGATGTCAGCCGAGTTCTGTGTAGCCCGGATGCAGGCCGAAGACCGCAATCCGGAAATTGGCGTGGATACTCCCCGGGTTCCGCTACGCTTCGGCCGGGCTACGCAAATGTGTGGCGAGAGCCACCGCGCCCGGGATAGCCAGGTACCGCTATCGCGTCATGAAGTTGATCCCCTCATCCTGTCCTCCTGCCCCCAGGGGGCACCGAGGTCCCTGAGGGAGAAGAGACCGACCCCCCGCCCAAGGGAGAGTGTCAATCCGTCTCCTGGATGGTGACGCCTTCCAGTCCTGCCGCCATGGAGTTGGGGTCGCCGCTGGAGTCGCCCAGTTTGATCATCAGGCGCAGCTCGTTGGCGGAGTCGGCGTGGGTGAGGGCGTCTTCGTAGGTGATCTCGCCTTCCTTGTAGAGTTCGTACAGCGCCTGGTCGAAGGTCTGCATGCCGAGCTGGCGTGACTTGGCCATGAGTTCCTTGAGGGTGTGGACTTCGCCCTTGCGGATCATGTCTGCCGCCAGCGGGGTGTTGATCAACACTTCGCAGGCCACGCGCCGGCCCTTGCCGTCGGGCGTGGGGATGAGTTGCTGGGCCACCATGCCCTTGAGGTTGAGCGAGAGATCCATCAGCAACTGGTTGCGGCGGTCTTCGGGGAAGAAGTTGATGATGCGGTCCAGCGCCTGGTTGGCGTTGTTGGCGTGCAGGGTGGCGAGGCACAGGTGGCCGGTCTCGGCGAAGGCGATGGCATGGTCCATGGTCTCGCGGGTGCGGATCTCGCCGATGAGGATCACGTCCGGCGCCTGGCGCAGGGTGTTCTTGAGCGCCATTTCGAAGGACTCGGTGTCGATGCCCACTTCGCGCTGGGTGACGATACAGCCGCCGTGCTGGTGGATGTATTCGATGGGGTCCTCGATGCTGACGATGTGGCCGGTACTGTTGGCGTTGCGATAGCCGATGATGGAGGCCAGCGAGGTGGACTTACCGGAACCGGTGGCGCCGACGAAGATCACCAGGCCACGCTTGGTCATGGCCAGTTCGTGCATGATCTTCGGCAGCTTGAGTTCTTCGATGGTGGGGATCTTCGTTTCGATCTTACGCAACACCATGCCGGCGTGGTTGCGCTGCTGGAAGGCACTGACGCGGAAGCGACCGATGCCGCTGGCGCTGATGGCGAAGTTGCACTCGTGGGTGCGATCGAACTCCTCGCGCTGCGCCGGCGTCATGATGGAGTAGACGATCTCGCGCGCCTGGGTCGGCGTCAGGCTCGACTGGGTCACGGGCGTGATCTTGCCGTGCACCTTGAGGCTCGGCGCCACGCCGGCGGTGATGAACAGGTCCGATGCATTCTTGTGCACCATGAGTTTGAGCAGTTGTTCGAATTCCATCGCCTTCTCCTGACTTCAACCCGGCCTTACTGGAAGTTTTCCTTGTTCATGGCACGCATGCGCGCATCCTGCTTGCTGACCACGCCGCGCGCCACCAGGTCCTGCAGACACTGGTCGAGGGTCTGCATGCCGATGCCCTGGCCGGTCTGAATGGCCGAATACATCTGCGCCACCTTGTCTTCGCGGATCAGGTTACGAATGGCCGGGGTGCCAATCATGATTTCGTGGGCCGCCACGCGCCCGCCGCCGATCTTCTTGAGCAGGGTCTGGGCGATGACCGCGCGCAGGGATTCCGACAGCATGGAACGCACCATGCCCTTCTCCGCCGCCGGGAAGACGTCGATGATGCGGTCGATGGTCTTGGCCGCCGAACTGGTATGCAGGGTGCCGAACACCAGGTGACCGGTCTCGGCCGCGGTCAGGGCGAGGCGGATGGTCTCCAGGTCGCGCAGCTCGCCAACGAGAATGATGTCGGGGTCTTCGCGCAGGGCCGAGCGCAGGGCCTCGTTGAAGCCGTGGGTGTCACGGTGCACCTCGCGCTGGTTGACCAGGCATTTCTTGGATTCGTGCACGAATTCGATGGGGTCCTCGATGGTGAGGATATGGCCGTATTCGTTCTCGTTCTTGTAGTCCACCATGGCCGCCAGGGTGGTGGACTTGCCGGAGCCGGTCGGTCCGGTGACCAGCACGATACCGCGCGGATTGTCGGCGATGTCCTTGAACACCGCCGGGCAGCCCAGCTCCTCGAGGGTCAGGATGTTGGAGGGAATGGTGCGGAACACCACGCCGGCGCCGCGGTTGTGGTTGAAGGCGTTGACGCGGAAACGGGCCACGCCCTGGATCTCGAAGGAAAAGTCGGTCTCGAGAAATTCCTCGAAATCCTTGCGCTGCTTGTCGTTCATGATGTCGTACACGAGGGTGTGCACGGTCTTGTGGTCCAGCGGCGGTACGTTGATGCGGCGGATGTCACCGTCGACGCGGATCATGGGCGGCAGTCCTGCCGAGAGGTGCAAGTCCGAGGCCTTGTTCTTGACGCTGAAGGCCAGCAGTTCTGTGATATCCATCGGTGGCGGATTCCCTTATGCTGATAGACGCTTGTTATAATGTGCTGACCGCCAGCGCGGTCATGCTGGTCACGCCGCGAGCCGGGCGCGGCGAGGTATCCTCTTGCTTATCGGACGGACGCCATAAAGACTTAACCCCGACAGGGAATAACTTAACAACCCGGGGGTGGGCCTGACAAGTCAATGATTCCACTATATAAAAATTCCGGATATGCCCCCTGAGCGGCACCCCGCTCTTGCCTGCGATACTGCTCTCTCCCTGCCGGTGGTGGCGCCGGCGCCGTCCCCCTGTCCGGAGTGGGCCCCATGAGTATAGAGCAGGCGCTGGCGAGGGTACGTGAACGCATCGCAAAGGCGGAGATCGCCTGTGGCCGCGCGCCCGGCAGTGTCGATCTGCTGGCGGTGAGCAAGACCCGCCCGGTGGCCGATCTGCGTGCCGCACTGGCCGCCGGCCAGCACCGCTTTGGCGAAAGTTACGTGCAGGAGGCGCTGGACAAGATCGCCGCGCTGGCAGGGCACGATATCGAGTGGCATTTCATCGGCCCGCTGCAATCCAACAAGTCGCGCGCGGTGGCTGAGCACTTCCACTGGTGCCACAGCATCGACCGCCTCAAGCTGGCACGCCGTCTCAGCGACCAGCGCCCCGACACCCTGCCACCCCTGCAGATCTGCCTGCAGGTCAACATCAGTGGTGAGGCCAGCAAGTCCGGTTTCGCCCCCGAAGCCGTCGCGGCGGCAGCCGGGGAAATCGCCAGCCTGCCGCATCTGCAACTGCGCGGCCTGATGGCCATTCCCGCGCGGGAGTCCGATGTGGCGCGCCAGCGTGCGGCCTTCGCCCGCCTGCGCGCGCTGCGCGATGCCATCGATAAGGAGCATGGCCTGGCACTGGATACCCTGTCCATGGGCATGACCGGTGATCTCGAAGCCGCCATCGCCGAGGGCGCGACCCTCGTGCGTGTCGGTACGGGCATCTTTGGCGAGAGGGACAGGTAACGCAGAGGAAGCCACGCTGGCGGCCCCCGGAATGACGAACAAGATCAACCGTCGTTCCTTTCTCTCGCTCGTGTTGAGGCGGATCAATTCCTCGTTCCTCGCCCCTAGATACGCGTTACTGATTTAAGGTACCTTAGGCGCCATGACAACGCATTCCATCGGTTTCATCGGCGGCGGCAACATGGCGCGCAGCCTCATTGGTGGCCTCATAAATAGTGGCCAGGATGCGGCGGCGATCCTGGTCTCGGATCCGGTACCGGGCGCGCTGGAGGCCTTGCAGCAGGAATTCGGCCTCACGCCGGCGGCGGACAACCAGGCCGTGCTCGATACCTGCGACACGGTGGTGCTGGCGGTCAAACCGCAGGTGCTCAGGCAGGTATGCCTGGAACTGGATATCTCCGCGCGCCCCCATGTGCTGTTCATCAGCATCGCCGCCGGCGTGCGCACCACCGCCATCCAGAAGTGGCTCGGCGAGGACTGCGCCGTCGTGCGTGCCATGCCCAATACCCCCGCGCTGGTGCAAAGCGGTGCCTCGGCGCTGTTTGCCACGCCCGCCGTCAGCGAGACCCAGCACGATACCGCCGAGTCCATCCTGCGCGCCGTGGGCGTGGTCCTGTGGGTGGAGCTGGAAGACGAACTGGACGCGGTCACCGCCCTGTCGGGCAGTGGCCCAGCCTATTTCTTCCTCGTCATGGAGGCCATGGAAGAAGCTGGGCGCAGGCTCGGCCTCGACACCGAAGTTGCCCGCCTGCTGACACTGGAGACCGCCTTCGGTGCCGCCAAGCTGGCGCTGGAGCTGGGTGAGCCCGCCGCCGATCTGCGCCGCAAGGTCACCTCGCCCGGTGGCACCACCGAGGCGGCACTGGCGGTCCTCGAGCAGGGCGATCTGCGTGGTCTGTTCGAGCGGGCACTCGACGCCGCCCACCGCCGCGCCCGTGAACTGGCCGACGAACTGGGACAGTGAACCGCGCTTCCCTCAAGCAGGAGATCCCGAAAGCATGAGTTATCTCGCCAACGCCGGTGTCTTTCTCATCGATACCCTGTTCTGGCTCTACATCATGGCGGTGATGCTGCGCTTCATCCTCGCCCTGGTGCGCGCAGACTTCTACAATCCCTTCTCCCAGTTCCTGGTGAAGATCACCAATCCCCTGCTCATCCCACTGCGCCGCATCATCCCCGGCCTTGGCGGTATCGATCTGGCGTCCCTCGTGCTGATGCTGCTGTTGCAAACCCTGGCGCTGGTGCTTATCAGCCTCATCGCCTACCAGAGCCTGCCCAATATCGCCGGCCTGATGGTGATGGCGGCCGGCACCCTGATCAACACCGCCGCCAGCCTCTACCTGGTGCTGCTGTTCATCCAGTTCATCCTCTCCTGGATCCAGCCCCACGGCCACAACCCCGCCCTGTTGCTCATCCACCAGGTCAACGAGCCGCTGCTGCGCCCGGTGCGCCGCGCCCTGCCCCCCATGGGTGGGCTGGACTTCTCCATCATGATCGTCGGCTTCGCCCTGGTGCTGATCAAGATGCTGGTGGCCGCGCCGATCCTCGACCTCGGCAAAAGCCTGCTCTGAGCCATGTCGACCGAGGCTTCGACGCCGTGCTACCAGTGGCAGGGCGAGACCCTGATCCTGCGCATCCTCCTGCAGCCGCGGGCCAGTCGTGACGAGATCGTCGGTGTCGTCGATGCCGCCGAGGGCAGCGCCCTCAAGGTGCGTATCACCGCGCCACCGGTGGACGGGCGCGCCAACACCCACCTGATCCGCTTCCTCGCTCGTGAGTTCGACCTGCCGGCGAGCCGCGTGACGCTGATCGCCGGCCAGCGCGGGCGTCACAAGCGCCTCGCCCTGGCGGCACCGGGACGCCTGCCCGCGGGCATCGTGGGGCCGGAATAAGCGGCGCCAGTTCGCATTTTTTGGCCCAAAGTGGGCCCAGGTCTAAAAAATTCGCCCATTGTGCCGCTACAATGTCAGACCGGCGTCCCTGCAGGGGCGCGGGCCCGATACCCGTCGCAGCGCCAGGGACCGATGGCAATGTACTATTCGAAGAATAAAAGCTATATTAATTAGCAAGTTAAGATTTCCCGAGGGATCTACATGGCCAAAGACCGCTTTACAGACCAGATGCAGGCTTACGGCCGCTGGAAGCACGAGCTCATGGAAGCCGTCATGAAGTTCCAGAACTGGCTGGATGAGAACGGCATGAGCAGTCCGGAAGTGGAATTGCGCATGTTCGAGATGCTCGATGCCCTCAAGTCCGACCACCTCACCATCGCCTTCGTAGCCGAATTCGCGCGCGGCAAGACCGAGCTGATCAACGCCATCTTCTTCTCGGAATACGATCGCCGCCTGCTGCCCTCGGAGGCCGGGCGCACCACCATGTGCCCCACCGAACTGTTCTACGACCTGGAGAGCGAGTCCAACTACATCCGCCTGCTGCCCATCGAGACGCGGCTGGATGACAAGAGCATCCAGGAATACAAGAAAGAACCCATCCACTGGACCACCATCGAACTGGACACCAGTTCCTCGGAAAAGATGGCCGACGCCTTCCGCGAAGTGGTCAAGACCAAGCTGGTGGATGCGGCCACGGCCCAGAAGCTGGGGCTGCTGGAAGCCGGTGCCGATCCCGCCACCGCCGGCCAGGTGGAAGTGCCCATGTGGCGCCACGCCATGATCAGCTTCCCCCATCCCCTGCTCAAGGAAGGCCTGACCATCCTCGACACCCCGGGCCTCAATGCGCTGGGCTCGGAGCCGGAACTGACCCTCAACATGCTGCCCAACGCCCAGGCGGTGGTCTTTGTGCTGGCCGCCGATACCGGCGTCACCAAGT
>DRKU01000143.1 GCA_011051615.1 Gammaproteobacteria bacterium | reverse complement strand
CTTTTTTCGATCTCTTTCTTACCGCCACGGTCGCGAAGTTTCACGAAGTCAAAACAGCGGTTTTTTCCTTCATCGCGAACCTTTGCGTCCCTTGCGGTTAGCTTTGCATTGCCCGTATATCGACAAAATGCCCATTAATGGCCGCAGCGGCGGCCATGGCCGGGCTGACGAGGTGAGTGCGCCCGCCCTGCCCCTGGCGTCCCTCGAAATTACGATTGGACGTGGAGGCACAACGTTCGCCCGGTTCGAGGCGATCGGCATTCATGGCGAGACACATGGAACAGCCCGGCTCGCGCCACTCGAAACCCGCGGCACGAAAGATCTCATGCAGGCCCTCGGCCTCGGCCTGTCGCTTCACCAGGCCCGAGCCCGGCACCACCATGGCCAGTCTGACATTGTCGGCCACCTTGCGCCCTTCTGCCACGGCACGGCGTGCCACCTCGGCGGCGGCGCGCAGGTCTTCGATGCGCGAGTTGGTGCATGAACCGATGAAGACCTTGTCCACGGCGATATCGGTAATGGGCGTGCCGGGGACGAGATCCATGTATTCGAGTGCCCGCGTCATGCCCTCGCGCTTGACGGCGTCGGCTTCCTCGGCCGGATCGGGCACGCGGTCGTCCACCGCCACCACCATCTCCGGCGAGGTGCCCCAGGTCACCTGCGGCCGGATGGCGGTGGCATCCAGTTCCACCACGTGATCGAAGACGGCATCGGCATCGCTGTGCAGCTCACGCCAGGTGGCCTCGGCGCGTGTCAGCATCTCGCCCTGCGGCGCATACGGTCGGCCGCGCACGTACTCGAGGGTGGTCTCGTCCACCGCCACCATGCCGGCGCGCGCGCCGGCCTCGATGGCCATGTTGCACAGGGTCATGCGCCCCTCCATGGAGAACGCCTCGATGGCCTCACCACCGAACTCGATGGCGTAACCGGTGCCGCCGGCGGTACCAATCTCGCCGATGATGGCGAGCACGATGTCCTTGGCGGTGACACCGGGTGCAGCACGGCCATTGACCTTCACCAGCATGGCCTTCGATTTTTTCAACACCAGGCACTGGGTGGCGAGCACATGCTCCACCTCGGAGGTGCCGATGCCGAAGGCCAGCGCACCGAAGGCGCCGTGGGTGGAGGTGTGGGAGTCGCCACACACCACGGTCATGCCCGGCAGGGTGGCGCCCTGCTCCGGGCCGATGACGTGAACGATCCCCTGGCGCGGATCGTTCATGGTGAATTCGGTGATGCCGAACTCGGCGCAATTCCGGTCAAGGGTCTCCACCTGCAAGCGCGACACCGGGTCGGCGATGCCCTTGCTGCGATCGGTGGTGGGCACGTTGTGGTCGGGCACGGCGAGATTGGCATCCACCCGCCAGGGCTTGCGCCCGGCCAGGCGCAGGCCCTCGAAGGCCTGCGGCGAGGTCACTTCGTGGACCAGATGCCGGTCGATATATATAAGTGCGGTGCCGTCGCCGTTGTCGCGCACCACGTGGCTGTCCCAGAGTTTGTCGTAGAGTGTCCTGCCGGCCATGGTCCTGCCTCGATGGAGTCCTGCTAATGAAAGCGTGGGCCTAGTGTAGGACCGTCTTATGTATTACACAAATTCATATTTTTCATGTAATCTATTCCTGTCTATTATTTTTGTTCATTGCCTGCGCCGGAGGTCCCCCTGGACATCGCCGAACTCCATGCCTTCATCGCCGTGGCCGAGACCCGTTCCTTCTCGACCGCCGCCGAACGCCTGTTCCTCACCCAGCCGGCGGTGAGCAAACGCATCGCCGCGCTGGAGTCGGAACTGGCGGTGCCCCTGTTCGATCGCATCGGCCGCCAGGTGGCGCTCACCGAGGCCGGCGACACCCTGCTGCCGCGCGCGCGGCGCATCGTGCAGGAGATCACCGACAGCAAACGCGCACTGGCCGATCTGCGCGGCCAGGTGGCGGGCCGCCTGCAGATCGGCACCTCCCACCACATCGGTCTACACCGCCTGCCGCCGGTGCTGCGGGAATACACCGCCGCCTGGCCGGAGGTGGAACTGGACATCGAGTTCATGGATTCCGAGGACGCCTGCCAGGCCGTGCAACAGGGACGCCTGGAGCTGGGCATCGTCACCCTGCCCTCGCGGCCGATGGCCGATCTGGAATACCGGCCCCTGTGGCCCGATCCACTGGCGGTCTTCGTCGCCCCCGATCATCCGCTGGCCCACTGCGATCCCCTCACGCCGCAGACGCTGGCTGATCACCCCGCCATTCTGCCCGCCCACGGCACCTATACCCGCGAGCGCATCGAGGCGGCGCTGGCGCCACATCACGTGGAGCTGCAGATCAGCATGGCGACCAATTACCTGGAGACCATCAAGATGATGGTCAGCGTCGGCCTCGGCTGGTCTATCCTGCCGGTGAGCATGCAGAGCGACGATGTTGCCGTACGCCAACTGGAGGGTGTCGTCATGCAACGCGAACTGGGCGTGGTGTGGCACCGCCGCCGCACCCGCTCCAATGCGGCCCGCGCCATGCTTGAGTGTCTTGAAAACCAGTTTCGAGTCGTGAGTAGCGGGTAGCGAGGATCAGCCGCTTACCTGTCATCCTTCGCGGTGGGTGTCGGGTATGCAGGTACGGGGAGAATATGCCGTCTTCCTTGTTGTGCATACGGTCACATCCCTTCACGACGAAGATCGTGATACCCTGCCACCGAAGATGACAAGGGCGGACGGGGACCGTTCAACAGCGGATGGATCGCGCAAGCGGTAAGGACAAGTAGTATGTCGACCTACCAGAGTTTCAAGCTGTTTCTACTCGAGTTCGTGCCGCTGACGAAGGATGCGGTGCACATCTACATCGGCCTGCTGGTGTTGCTCATCTGGGTGATCGCATTTCGCCGCCCGCTGGGATCGTGGAAGAGCCTCATTCCCGTGCTTGTCGTCGCCGTACTCATGGAAGTGGTCGATCTCTACGACGACATGCAGTGGGTCGGCCACATGCGCTGGACCGCCAGCCTGCATGACATCATCAACACCAGCCTGTGGCCCGCCGTGCTGGTCACCTGCGCGCGCCTCGGCTGGTTG
>DRKU01000142.1 GCA_011051615.1 Gammaproteobacteria bacterium | reverse complement strand
TCACCCCAGGGAAGGCCGCACACATAAGCGTTCTCCCGGCAAGATCACCCGTCGTCGGCAAGCCGCCTTCCCATCCTTAACCCCGCTGTAAGCCTTTTCCTACAAAAAAATCAGACAATTCCGACTGGTGAGTGGGAGACGCTTGCGGCAGACTGCGCGCGTGGATCAGGGAGGTCCACATGACAATGGACTGTTAACCAAGCAAAGGAAGCCAATCATGAAGAAACTGATCTTTCTGGTGTTTTTCGCCGCGCTCGTTACCTTCAGCACGCTGGCCAGTGCTGAGCCGGTCAATATCAATACCGCCGACGCCGTGACCCTGGCCGCCAATATCAAGGGGATCGGGCTGCGCAAGGCCGAGGCCATCGTTGCCTGGCGCAAGGAGCACGGTGCCTTCCAGCGCGTCGAGGACCTGGCGCTGGTCAAGGGGATCGGCCCGAAGACGGTGGAGAAGAACCGGGAGAATCTGATGGTGGAAACGCCCTGAGCGGGACTGCCTCCGGGCAGGAGAGGGGCGCCCGCGGGCGCCCCTTTTTCGTTTGCCGCCATATAGTTAGGGTGCTAGACTCGGCGCAGGAAGACAGTATCGGGCCCCGGCAGGCCCGCCATGGAAGACGGTTTTTGCCACACGATTACAAGTACATTGGGCGCTTACACACCTGAACGGATACTGGTCACGGGCGGCGCGGGATTCATTGGATCCGCGCTGGTGCGCTACCTCCTCCGTGAAACCGACGCCACCGTCATCAACGTCGATAAGCTCACCTACGCCGGTAATCTGGAGACTGTCGCCGACTGCATGGATGACCCGCGTCATCAGTTCATCCAGCTGGATATCGTTGACGAGGACGGACTGGACGCCGTATTTACCCGACACCAACCTGACGCGGTGGTGCATCTTGCCGCCGAATCCCATGTTGATCGATCCATTGCCGGTCCCGCGGCATTCGTGCAGACCAATATCGTTGGCACCTTTCATCTGCTCGAAAGCGTGCGTCGTTACTGGCAGGCCTTGCCATCGCCCCAACAGGAACACTTTCGCTTCCTGCAGGTTTCTACGGATGAGGTCTATGGCAGCGCGGAAGAAGGTGAAGTGTTCACCGAGGACAGTCCGTATCGGCCCAATTCGCCCTATGCCGCGAGCAAGGCATCGGCGGATCACCTGGTGCGGGCATGGTATCGAACTTATTGCCTGCCCGTCATGGTGGTCAATTGTGCCAATGCCTATGGGCCCTGGCAGTATCCGGAGAAGCTTATTCCGGTGATTGTGCTAAATGCGCTGGCCGAGGAACCGATAAACGTCTACGGCACGGGTGAAAATATTCGTGACTGGATGTATGTCGAAGACCACGTTGATGCGTTATACCTTATACTGAGTCGAGTCGGGCAGGGTAGCCAGTATAATATCGGTGCCAATAACACGTGGGCCAATATCGATATCGTCAGAAAGGTGTGTCGTGTCCTGGACAGCCTGTACCCCCGTAAGGGAGGTGGCTCTTACACAGAGCTGATTCGTTTCGTAGCTGACCGGCCAGGCCATGATTTCCGTTATAGCCTGGATACCCGACGGGTGGGCGAACAACTGGACTGGACACCCAAATACGCGTTTGAAGATGCGCTGGAACAGACCGTGCGCTGGTATGGCGAGAACAGGGGATGGTGTCGCAACGTCATCGCTGGACAGGGATGAAAATCAGGATTGTGTGCCCTTCCGGGGTGCGGAGCACGATGCTTTAAGAACAGAAGAAGGGGATGGTTGTGCAGGAATGGATTTGTAGTGTGAAGAACTACCTTCTTTCCCTCCCACGGGGTGTGAAGCGCGCATTGATGGCCTCTTTCGACGCGGTAGCGATACCGATTGCGCTCTGGCTGGCCCTGATGATTCGTCTCGGTGGCGACATCAGCCCGTACGTGCATCATCTCTATGTCATTATTCCCTATTTGTTGCCGGCAACACTTCTGGTATTTGTGTGGTTGGGGCTTTATCGCTCCATCCTGCGCTTTGCCGGCTCCGAGATCGTTTGGTCCATCGTCAAGGGTGTTGCCCTGTCCACCCTGACCATTGCCGCTGTTATCACGTTCCATCGGCTGCACGGTTTTCCACGCTCAGTTCTCCTTATATATGGGATGCTGATGGTGTTCTACATGGTCGGGATCCGGATCGTGATCCGCAACTTCTTTACCACTGGGGGTAACACACGCGGTGGCAGGAAAACTGCGATCTTCGGCGCGGGTGAAGCGGGTAATGAGCTGGCACATATACTCAGCCGTAACGTGGAAATCGATGTGGTGTGTTTTATCGATGACAACAGGTCACTGGCTGGTGGGGTCATGGCAGGTTTGCCGGTCTATCATACTTCGGAAATAGAGTATCTGATCAAGGAAGAAGGGATCGAACAGATCCTGCTGGCGATCCCCAATGCCTCTCGTCGGCGCCGCAAGGAGATCATCGACTCCCTGGAATGTTATCCGGTGCACGTCTATACCATCCCGGCAGTAGAGGATATTATCGCGGGACGTGCCAGTGTCGCAGATCTCAGGGAAATCGATATTTCGGATCTGCTTGGGCGTGATCCGGTTGCGCCAGATCGCGAGCTTTTCAGGGCCTGTGTTGATGACAAGGTTGTCATGGTAACAGGAGCGGGTGGCAGTATCGGTTCGGAGCTTTGTCGCCAGATCATCGGTTTGAGACCGAAGGTGCTGGTACTGTACGAGGCCTCCGAGTATGCGCTCTACAGCATCCAGCAGGAGATGGAACACCTTGCGCAGGAACACGGCAATGGAATGGTCACAGAGGTCAAGGCGCTGCTCGGCAATGTGCAGGATCGCGCGCGCCTGGATGCGGTCCTGTCACGCTTCGGTGTACAGACCATTTATCATACCGCCGCCTACAAACATGTGCCCATCGTGGAGTACAACATTACGGCTGGTGTACTCAACAATATATTTGGAACGCGCACCCTGGCCGAAACGGCGGTTGCACATGGTGTGGAAGTTTTCGTATCCATTTCCACCGACAAGGCGGTGCGGCCGACCAATGTCATGGGGGCTACCAAGCGTTTCGCCGAGTTGATCCTGCAGGGTCTGGCAGAGACGACCAAGGCCACCCGCTTCTGTATGGTGCGTTTTGGCAACGTGCTGGATTCTTCCGGATCTGTGGTACCGGTCTTTCGCAAGCAAATTCGGCTGGGAGGTCCGGTTACGGTTACTCACCCCGAGGTGGTGCGTTATTTCATGACCATCGAAGAAGCTGCGCAACTGGTCATTCAGGCGGGTTCCCTGGGGACCGGTGGTGATGTCTTCGTACTCGACATGGGTGACCCGGTGCGGATCGATGATCTTGCTCGCAAGATGATCCGCCTGATGGGTCTGTCGGTGAAGGATGATGACAATCCTGATGGTGATATTGCCATCGAATACACCGGGCTGCGACCGGGAGAGAAGCTTTTTGAAGAACTCCTGATTGGAGACCACGTCGAAGGTACCCGGCACCCGATGATTCTGCGTGCCATGGAAGCCATGATCCCCTGGCAACGTATGCAGAAGCATCTCGACGAACTTCTGCAGGCCTGTCAGGAGTCAGAGTATGAGACCATTCGCAGCATCCTGCTGGCGGTAGTCAACGATTATGCTCCCAACGGCGACATCGTTGATCATATGCGCTCTGCCGTGGTGACACCCCTGCGTAAGGAACCCGGGGCACTGCATTGACCCGTGATTCGGCCTGCGCGAGAATCCTCGCCTCTCGGTTTGCGTTACGGAACATGCTATCCTAGACCCGCTTCGCCTCGGGCGAGCATGGTAAAAAACATCATAAAAACAACAGCCTGTGTGTGGTATGGCTGGTGGTCTGGCCGTTCCGGGCAAGCTCCCGCGACGTAGTAAGGGCGGCGGGTGGAAGACGATCGAAGCCCACGGGTTGAGGAGACAACATGATCCCAGTAGTGCTTTCCGGCGGTTCGGGAACCCGATTGTGGCCGCTTTCCAGAGAAGGTTATCCCAAACAGTTTTTACCCCTGGTCGGAGCGGACACCATGCTCCAGGCCACGGTCAATCGGATCGTCAGCTATCCGGGTGTATCGGCCCCCATCGTTGTCTGTAATGAGGAACACCGCTTTTTCGTGGCGGAACAACTCAATAATGAACGCTACGCCGGGAAACATATCATCCTGGAACCTGCTGGGCGCAACACAGCGCCGGCCGTGACCCTGGCAGCACTCCAGGCACTCAGTATTGAAGAGGATCCTTTGTTGATTGTCATGCCGGCAGACCATGTGATCACGAACATCGAAAGTTTCCACAAGTCGATTTCGGTTGCAGTCGCTGCTGCTGAGCAGGGCATGCTGGTAACTTTTGGGGTGCGCCCGACGCATCCAAATACGGGCTATGGTTATATCAAGGCAGAAGGCGGCAGAGTACCGGCAGAGATCACTGCGCTGAAAATCGATCGTTTCGTGGAAAAACCGGATATCGAACGGGCAACGGAATACGTCGAGTCCGGTGAGTATCTCTGGAACAGTGGAATATTCCTGTTCAAGGCTTCTGCTTTCCTCCAGGAAGTGAAACGTCTATGTCCCGATGTCGAGAGCTGTTGCCGTACATCTCTGGAGAAGGCCAGTGCCGATAGTGATTTCCTACGCGCAGACCGGACTACATTTCTCGAGTGCCCCAGTGATTCCATCGACTACGCAATTTTTGAACGAACCGATCGAGCTGCCGTGGTGCCCATGGAAGCCGGATGGAGCGACGTAGGTTCATGGAATTCATTGTGGGAAGTTGGTGAACACGACGAGCATGGTAACCGCACAGATGGCGATGTGCTGGCGATTGATACGAAGGGGTGTTACCTGCATGCCGAGGATCGTTTACTGACAGCCATTGGCGTAAAGGATCTTGTTATTGTTGAGACCGGCGATGCAATTCTGGTTATGGATAAGAACCGGAATGAAGATGTAAAAAACCTGGTTGGAAAGCTGAAACATCATAACCGGCAGGAGGCGGTTTCTCATCGGCGTGTGCCACGCCCATGGGGATCATTTAATTGCATTGAACAGTCAGAGCGTTTCCAGGTAAAGCATATTACGGTCAAACCCGGACACCGATTGTCACTGCAAATGCACCATCATCGTGCCGAGCACTGGATAGTGGTCAAGGGCACAGCAAAGATCACCCGAGGTGATGAAGAATTCGTGTTGAGCGAAAACGAATCAACCTATATCCCTGTAGGTGTCAAGCACCGCCTCGAGAACCCTGGTAAGATCCCCCTTGAACTTATTGAAGTGCAATCGGGTAGTTATCTTGGTGAAGATGACATCGTACGATTCGAAGATAGCTATGGGCGTTGACACGGTTGCAGAGAAGATGCGATCTACCGAAGTGGTGGTCTGATATGCTGAAGTATCCGGGTATCTTCCTGCGTGCAATTCGCATTCATCAGTGGACCAAGAATCTCCTGGTATTTGTTCCCCTGATGCTGGGTCATTACTGGGGGGAGACCGCCAATATACTGAATTCCATGCTGGGGTTCCTGTCGTTCAGCCTGATGGCTTCCGGGTTTTATCTCATAAATGATGTTATCGATATTGAGGCCGATCGCCAGCACCCCAGGAAACGGTTTCGTCCTATTGCTGCCGGTCAGCTTCCTGTAAGGGTTGCTTATATATTGTCCCTGGTGCTGGTTGGCACGGCTGTCCTGTTCGGATTTTTCCTTGGTAACGACTTTTTACTGGTTCTTGGCATTTATTCCGGTATGGCGTTGCTTTATTCCAATTACCTGAAAAAAATCGAGCTGGTTGATATCGCTGTGCTTGCTGGTCTCTATACACTGCGTATCATCGCCGGTGCAACGGCAATCGATGTGGCAATATCATTCTGGCTGGCGGCTTTTTCGGTGTTTATCTTTTTCAGCCTCGCCATGATCAAGCGGTACTCGGAACTTCATAACCTTCAGGCTCGGCAGGAGACCCACAGTGTGGGTCGCGGTTATCGGACCAGCGATCTTCCCGCGCTTTCCACCATGGGTGTTGCCAGTGGATATATCGCGGTATTGATCCTGGCCCTGTATATCAACGATCCAAATATCACTCAGCTATACAGCAACCCCGCGATGTTGTGGATGATCTGTCCGGCGGTACTGTTCTGGATCACGTCACTGTGGTTTACCGCCTACCGGGGTGAGATGGACGAAGACCCCATCGTTTTTGCTCTGAAACATCGCACCAGCTATGGCATTGCCGCCATTTCGCTGACAGGTCTGTGGCTGGCGCTTTGACACGGGGTAAACATTGTTCCTGGGGGCGGGTGTGTGCCACGGCACAGGAGATCCGTTCCATCTACTGGCCGGGTCAGCTTGCTGCCGCCTGCAAGGATTCGGAGCGCATGCTCGCGCGCGGCTACGGGCGAAGTTATGGTGATAGCTGCCTTCTCGGTGATGGCACTGTACTTGACCTGACCCGACTGGATCGTTTTCTCCACTTCGATACAGAGAGTGGAATTCTTCGTATCGAGGGTGGTGTCAGTCTGGCACAGATCCTCGAAGTGATCGTCCCGCGTGGCTGGTTCCTGCCCGTCACACCCGGCACAAAACATGTTTCTGTCGGTGGTGCAATCGCCAATGACGTCCACGGGAAGAATCACCACGTCAGGGGCAGCTTTGGCTGTCATGTCACTGCATTACTGTTACATCGTAAGGAGCAGGGAGCAGTGCAATGCAGCACACAGGAAAATACCGAGTTGTTCAATGCCACCATCGGTGGCCTGGGACTGACCGGTACCATCCTGTGGGCGGAACTGAAATTGATGCGCATCCCTGGTCCCGCTATTCGGCAACACGCCATTACCTTCCGTGGCATCAGTGAGTTCCTGCAGATCTCCGGTGAACTCGATCGGAACACGGAATACACGGTTGCCTGGCTGGATGCCCTGTCAGATGAACAGCGTGGTATCTTCTTCCTTGGCGATCATGAGGGCGAGACGGCACCATCCGGCCAATTGCGGGCAAAACGGCGGACGGTCACGGTACCAGTGGATCTTCCGGGCTTTGTGCTTAACCGCTACACAGTGCGGGCCTTCAACGCGGCATACTACCGTGCCAACAGCCGGCAGGGTGACCGGCTGGTTGGGTATGACAGCTTTTTCTATCCGCTGGATTCGGTAGCCAACTGGAACAGGATCTATGGCAGGAAAGGTTTCTTTCAGTACCAGTGCGTAGTGCCCTCCGCCGAGGCAGAAGACGTATTGAGCGAGATCCTGAAGTCTGCCGCCAGATCACACGCGAGTTCATTCCTGTCCGTCATCAAGGTATTTGGCGACAGATCCTCTCCGGGGCTGCTGTCCTTTCCCCGGCCCGGGGTCACCCTGGCGCTTGATTTTCAGAACCGCGGCAGGGAAACCCGTGAGATGCTCGATCTGTTTGACCAGTGGGTCGTGGCTGCGGGCGGGGCCGTCTATCCCGCCAAGGATGCGCGCATGAGTGCGGCCAGCTTTCAGCAGTATTTTCCCCGCTGGAAAGCGTTTAAACAATGGATCGATCCCCATTATACTTCGGACTTCTGGGAGCGAGTCAGTATGGCAGGCTGACTCCAGCTGCGGCCTGTCTCGGTGCCGGTACAGATTAAAATACGCAACGAAAATATTCGAAAACGATGAGTGTTCTGGTAACAGGAGCGGACGGTTTTGTCGGCAAGTATGTATGTCAGGCAGTCGATGGGCTGGAGCTGATCGATGAAGCAGGTGCTATCGATATCCGTGAACGCACGCGTATCCGGGATTTTCTTGCTGATCGACTTCCGGAGCAGGTGATCCATCTGGCGGCACAAAGCCACGTACCAGCATCGTTCGAGGATCCGGAAACGACTTTTGCGATCAACTTTCATGGCACCTTCAACCTGCTGTCTGCATTGCAGGAGTGTGGATTTCGAGGCCGATTTCTGTACATCAGTTCAGGGGATATCTACGGGCGGGTTACGGAAGACCAGCTGCCGATTACAGAGGAGATGCCGGCGCGGCCACGCAACCCCTATGCGGTGAGCAAGGTCGCGGCCGAGGCCCTGTGTTACCAGTTCAGCCAGACGGGTGGTTTCGAGTGTGTCATTGCCCGCCCGTTCAACCACATTGGCGCCGGGCAGAGCGACCACTTTGCCGTGTCGGATTTTTCCCGCCAGATTGTCAGCATCAAACGGCATGCAAAACCGCTGGTGCTCAAGGCCGGCGATGTCGACGTCACACGGGATTTTCTCGATGTTCGTGACGTGGTGAGCGCCTACCTGCTGATTCTGGAAAAAGGGATCAATGGAGAATGTTACAATGTGTGTTCGGGCCGGGAGACCCGCATACGTGACATAATTACACTCATCAGCCAGGAATGTGGTCTGGAAATGAGCATCGAGCAGGATCTGTCGCGCTTCCGACCATCGGAGCAGCGACGGATGTGTGGTGACAATTCCCGCCTGGTAAAGCAGACCGGGTGGAAGCAAAAGTACAGCTTGCAGGAGAGTGTGGCGAGCGTCGTGGAATACTGGGAGAAACAGGATAATGACTAAGCGTGCATTGATCACGGGTATTACCGGGCAGGACGGGGCCTATCTTGCCCGCTTCCTTCTTGATAAAGGTTACGAAGTATTTGGCCTGCATGCGCGTCGTGCCACCGATACCTTCTGGCGTTTGCGCTACCTGGGTGTCGAAAACGATGTGACGATGATCGAAGGTGATCTGACCGATCTGTCTTCCCTGATCCGTGCAGCGACGGAATCCCAACCGGACGAGATCTATAACCTGGGTTCGCAGAGCTTTGTTGCCACCTCATGGCAGCAGCCCCAGTTGACCGCGCAGGTGACGGGCGTGGGTGTATTGAACATGCTGGAGGCCATTCGCATCATCAACCCGAAGATTCGTTTCTACCAGGCCTCGACCAGCGAGCTGTTCGGCAAGATCCAGGATCCCATCCAGACCGAGAATACGCCTTTCTATCCACGCAGCCCCTACGGCGTGGCTAAGCTCTACGGACACTGGATCACCATCAACTACCGTGAAAGTTTCGACCTGCACGCATCCTGCGGGATCCTGTTCAACCATGAATCACCACTGCGCGGCATCGAGTTCGTCACCCGCAAGGTCACCGACGCGGTGGCACGCATCAAGCAGGGCAAGCAGAAGGAATTGCGGCTTGGCAACATCGATGCCAAACGTGACTGGGGATTTGCCGGCGACTATGTGGATGCCATGTGGCGTATGTTGCAACTGGACGAGCCGGATGATTTCGTCATCGCCACCGGGCGGACGACGACGGTGCGTGACATGTGCAAGATCGCCTTCGAGCATGTCGGTCTCAACTACGAAGATCATGTGGTCATCGACAAGAAGTTCTATCGACCGGCGGAAGTGGATATTCTCATCGGCGATCCGGCCAAGGCGAAGGCGAAGCTGGACTGGGCACCGACGACCACCCTGGAGACCATGATTACTGAGATGGTGGACGCCGATATGCAACGCGTAGCTGGCGAGGGTTGATGAACAACACCAGTAGTCCACGTATCCTGGTTTTTGGGGCGACCTCGGCGATTGCCGAGCAGGCGTTGCGCTGTTTCGCTGCAGATGGTGCGCACATGTACCTGCTGGCGCGCAGCGAGGAAAAACTTCGTGCCCTGGCGGCCGATCTTCGCATCCGGGGCGGCCAGGAAGTGCATACGGAAGCGTTCGATGCGGCCGCGCCGATGCAGCCAGAGTCGATCTTCGAACACGCCGTGTCGGCCATGGGTGGGGTGGATGTGCTGTTTGTCGCTTATGGCAGTCTGCCCGATCAGCCGGCCTGTCAGGCCTCGCCAATTGCGTTCCGCCGGGAGTTTGACCTGAACGCATTGTCGATCATGGAGTTGTTGACAGTGGCAGCGAATCTGTTCGAGAAACAGGCGGCTGGTGTCATTGCCGTGATTACTTCGGTGGCCGGAGAGCGAGGTCGCCAGAGCAATTATGTCTACGGCGCGGCCAAGGGTGCGGTGAGTCTGTTTCTACAGGGCCTGCGTAATCGGCTCTTTCCAGCGGGCGTGGCCGTGGTCGATATCCGCCCCGGCTTCGTTGATACCCCCATGACGCGGGAATTCAGCAAGGGACTCCTGTGGGCTTCACCAGAGACGGTAGGTCATGGTATCTATAAGGCGATCAAGCGGCGCAAGCAGGTTGTCTATCTGCCCTGGTTCTGGCGCTGGATCATGGTGATCATACGTTCCATTCCCGAGACCCTGTTCAAGCGGCTCAAACTCTAAGCAGACATCAAGGTTTTCATGAAAATCATTATCCCGGGCGCGGCGGGCCTCGTTGGCCAGAATCTCATTGTATTACTCAAGGAGCAGGGTCTCACCGACATCGTCGCCATCGACAAGCATCCTGCCAATACCGCCCTGTTGCGTGAGTTGCATCCGGATATTCAGGTCATCGAGGCGGATATCTCCCGGCCCGGCGAATGGCAGGCGGCCTGCGAAGGCGGCGACGTGGTGGTCATGTTACAGGCCCAGATCGGCGCAAAGGACAGCGCGCCCTTCATTGCCAATAATATTACCTCCACGGAAGTAATGCTGGCGACCATGAAAGAGAAGGGTGTTTCCCGCGTGGTGCATATCAGTTCCTCGGTGGTGGAGTCTGTCGCCGAAGATGACTACACCGAGACCAAGAAGCGGCAGGAACAACTGGTGATCGACAGCGGGCTTGAATACTGTATCCTGCGCCCAACACTGATGTTTGGCTGGTTCGACCGCAAGCACCTTGGCTGGTTGTCGCGTTTCATGCGCAAGGTGCCGATCTTTCCCATCCCCGGCAGTGGCCGCTACATGCGCCAGCCACTCTATGTGCTGGATTTCTGTCGCGTCATCGTCAGTTGTATACAGAAGATGCCAGTGGGGGAGGCCTTCAACATCACGGGCCGTGAAGAAGTGGATTACATCGATATCATTCGTGCTATCAAGCGGGCAACGCGGGCGCGCACACTGATCCTGCGCATTCCCTACAACCTGTTCTGGGTGCTGCTGTGGGTCTGGGGCCTGTTCGACCGCGATCCGCCCTTTACCACCTCCCAGCTCAAGGCGCTCACGGCCGGGGATGAATTCGAGCTGATCCCCTGGTGGGAGATCTTCGGCGTCGAGGCGACGCCGTTTGCGACAGCGATTGAACAGACGTTCAATGATCCGACCTACAGCGGCTACGAGCTGGATTTCTGATCAGAGCCCCTGGGAAGAATTTGGGGAAAATGTTTTTTGCAGGAGCGGCGCCCTCGCCGCGATGCATTTCCGAGGACCGTTTATCGCGGCGAGGGCACCGCTCCTGCAAAAGATTGAAATGAAAAAGTACTGGAAGGGTTGTCTGAAATGAGCAGGGTCGCAGTCATCGGGGCGGGTGTCATGGGCATGGCCTGTGCCATGGAGTTGTTGAAAAAGGGCCACCAGGTGGAGATCTTCGAGGCCGATGATCGCGTTGGTGGCATGTCGGCCCATTTCGATTTCAATGGCCTGTCTATCGAGCGCTACTACCATTTTATCTGCAAACCCGACACGCCGTACTTCGAACTACTTCAGGAACTGGATCTGCTGCATATTCTCAGGTGGCAGCCGACCTACATGGGGTACTTTTTCAGGGGGCGCCTGCATGACTGGGGCAATCCCGTCGCGCTGCTCAAGTTCTCCGGTCTGGGGCTGTTCGATCGCCTGCGCTACGGCGCGCACATGTTCTTTGCCAGCAAACGCCGGCGCTGGGATGATCTCGACAGGGTGGAGGCCGGCGAATGGATCCGCAAGTGGATAGGTCCGCGGGCTTACGATGTCCTGTGGCGTCCCCTGTTCCAGCTCAAGTTCCACCACCACAGTGACAACCTGTCCGCCGCCTGGATCTGGACACGCATCAAGCGCGTAGGCAGCTCGCGTCGCAGTCTCATGCAGGAAGAACTGGGTTATCTGGAAGGGGGTTCAGAGAGTCTGCTCACGGCCATGGAGAACCGTATCCGGGAACTGGGCGGGCAGATCCACCTGTCCACGCCGGTGGAACGCGTTGTTCTCGCCACGGGCAGGGTGGCCGGTATCACCGTTGGCGGTGAAACACAATCGTTCGACACCGTGATCAGTACCACACCGCTGCCGTTCGTACCTAAGCTCATCCCGGATCTCGACGAACAAACGCGTCGGCAATACGAGGCTATCGATAACATCGCCGTGGCCTGTGTGATCTTCAAGCTGGCCCGTCCGGTGACGCGCAACTTCTGGCTCAACGTTAGCGACCCCGAGATGGACATTCCGGGGATCATCGAATATACCAATCTGCGCAACATGGATGAGCATATCGTCTATGTGCCGTATTACATGCCGGCGGAGCATGAAAAATACCAGTGGGATGATAAGCGCCTCATCGACGAGGCGGCGGGTTACCTGAGGCGTATCAATCCCGAACTCGACGACGCGGATTTTCTCGATGCCTGTGCTTCACGTTATCGTTTCGCTCAGCCTATTTGTCCGCCAGGCTTCCTGGAAAAACTGCCTCCCATCAAAACGCGTGTCGAAGGATTGTATATCGCGGATACCTCTTATTATTATCCCGAGGACCGCAGCATTTCCGAGAGTGTGCGGGTGGGACGCGAGATCGCCGCCATGATTGATGAATGAGATAATAATTGTCGTATGCTGCAACATATAAAACAGTCGGAATTCACCCGCTTCCTGTTTGCCGGTGGTCTGGCGGCGCTGGTGAATTTCCTCAGCCGCTTTGCATACAACGAAGTCATGAGCTTTCGCCTGGCAGTGATCGCGGCGTACATCACGGGTATGGTCACGGCCTATGTTCTGTCACGCCTGTTTGTCTTTGCGAAAAGCCGTCATCACCCGGCGAAAGAGTTCACCTATTTCACCCTGGTTAACCTGTTGGCAGTATTGCAAGTCTGGTTGATCAGTGTTGGACTTGCGGAATATTTGTTCCCGGCTACCGGGTTCACGTTCTATCCCTATGCCGTTGCCCACGCTGTTGGGGTGGCGGTGCCTGCTGTAACAAGCTATTTTGGACATAAGTACCTGTCCTTCGCCCGTGACGAGGACTGAGGGTGCAGGTCGGCAAGAGTTTTGGTCATCGAGTCAGACAATGAAAAAAATCCGTAAAGCCGTATTCCCGGTTGCCGGTCTCGGCACCCGTTTTCTGCCTGCCACCAAGGCAAGTCCCAAGGAGATGTTGCCGGTAGTGGACAAGCCCCTGATTCAGTATGCCGTCGAGGAGGCGCTGGAGGCGGGTATCGATCAGTTGATCTTCATTACCGGGCGCAGCAAGCGCGCCATTGCGGATCATTTCGATAAGGCCTATGAGCTGGAAGCGGAGCTGGAGAAGAGCAACAAGCAGAAGATGCTCGATATCGTGCGCAGTATCGTGCCGTCCCACGTCTCCTGCATCTACACTCGCCAGGCCGAGGCCCTGGGGCTGGGCCACGCTGTGCTGTGTGCCGAACCCGTGGTCGGTGACGAGCCCTTTGCCGTGTTACTGGCCGACGATCTCATCGATGGCAACGGCCAGGCTTGCCTGTCACAGATGGTGGACGAGTTCAATCGTTACCAGTACAGTGTGCTGGGTGTACAGAAAGTCGAGGGCGCGGACATCGAGAAATACGGCGTCGTGGCGGTGGAACCTCTGGAGGAGCATGTTTCACGCATAACGCGTATCGTGGAAAAACCGCCCCTTGCCGAAGCACCCTCGGATCTCGGTGTCGTCGGACGCTACATCCTGACACCGGGGATCTTTACAGAAATCCGCAACACGGGTCGCGGTGCCGGTGGCGAGATCCAGTTGACTGATGCCATCCAGTCGTTGCTCAGCAAGGAGAAGGTGCTTGCCCACCGCTTCAGTGGCCGCCGCTACGACTGCGGTAGCAAGGAAGGCTACCTCGAGGCAACGGTGGAGTATGCCCTTAAGCATCCTGAGCTGAAAGATTCCTTCCGTGCGTATCTGAAGTCTCTAAAGCTTTAGTATCGAATTCGCCGAACTGGATAAGTCCTTCCGGGTTTCGATCGGGAACTGCTCCTGCCCGAAGGTCGAAACCGGAGAAAGAACCACGGGGCGCACGGGGAACTATTCGGCGTCATTCCGGGCGGAGCCATGCTTCGCATGGCGAAGACCCGGAATCCAGTTGCGGGACCGCGCTGTCCACCATGGCCTGCACCACTGATCAGGATATCGCCGTTCCTGTTGTCCCGGCGGCTTTAACCCCTGGATCCCGGACAAGCGCTGCGCGCTT
>DRKU01000141.1 GCA_011051615.1 Gammaproteobacteria bacterium | reverse complement strand
CCCCACGTGTCCTGCCATGACACGCGGTAAATACGTCCCTGTACGCTCGACAGCCGCGTCCCTGCGGCTGACGGTCATGCCAGGACACGTGGGACGACGTAGTTGGCGTAGAGAGTGATCTATATTTCGGAGCAGTTATCTAGTCAGGCATCACCACGACGGGCACCCGCCACCACGTCGTCGATGTGTGCCACACAATGATCGCGAAACAGGCTCACCAGGCGGGAGAGGTTGCGGTTGCTCGGATAGACGGCGCGCAGTGTCACCTCGTGCTGTGACAGGGGCGTGAAGCGCCAGTCCTCCAGCACGCGCACGAGCCTGCCCTGCGCCAGCGCATGGCCGCAGATGATGGACGGCATCTCGGCAATGCCGAGTCCCTGCTCGGCGGCATACTGTGCGCCGACGAAGTCGTTCAGGGACAGGGTCTCGTCCGGTTGCAGGCTGAGTGTCTCCTCGCCCCGGGTGAACGTCCAGGTGGCAGCGTTGAAACTGCCGTTAAAGGCGATCAGGCGATGCTGTTCCAGCTCGGCGGGATACGTCGGCGCACCGGCCGCCTCGAGGTAGGACGGTGCAGCGACGAGGATGTGTTCGTAACGGATGAGGGCGCGCGCCACCAGGCTGCTGTCTTTCATCTCGCCGACCCGGAAGGCCATGTCGATGTTGTCCTCGAAGAAATCCAGCTTGCGTTCGGTGATGACGATCTGAATGCGCACATTGGGATAGTCCGCCAGAAAGCGGGCCACCAGCGGCACCACCAGGCATTTTTCCAGGCTCGGCGGCACCGACAGGCGCAGGCGTCCCGAGAGGTGATCCTGCTTGTCCTGCACCAGCAGGTTCGCGGCCTCGAACTCCTGCAGGGCCCGCTGGCAATAACCGAAATAGTCCTGCCCCAGCTCGGTGAGGCGCAGCTTGCGCGTGGAACGCTCCAGCAGGCGCACGCCCAGTTGCGACTCCAGCTCGGCGATCTTGCGGCTCAGGGTGGAGATGGGCATGCCCAGCTTGCGCGCCGTGCGCGTGAAGCTCCGGTTCTCCGCCACGCGCACGAACAGGGCCATGGCGTTGTAATCGATGAGCTTATCTATTTCCATATATGGGAAAGTGTTTCCTGTTTTTTCTGACTAATGCTGCCAGCGGAAAAATACTAGCATCCCCTCTGTACTTTGCGAACCCAACAGGAGGCAGGAAATGCGTAATTCCGCGGCGTGGACCGCTCTATCGGGACGGGTGCTCATCGCACTCATGTTCGTTCTCTCGGGCCTGGACAAGCTGGGCAACTATGAAGGCATGCAGGGCTACATGGCCTCGGTGGGCGTACCCGGCTCGCTGCTGTGGTTGGCTATCGTGCTCGAAGTGGCCGGCGGCATGATGATCGTGGCGGGGCTGTATACGCGTATCGTCGCCGTGCTGCTGGCCGGTTTCTGTGTGCTTACGGCAATTCTGTTCCACGGCAACCTGGCCGACCAGATGACCTTCATCATGTTCATGAAGAACATTTCCATCGCCGGAGGGTTTCTCGTCCTCGCCGCTCACGGTGCGGGCGTGTTGAGCCTGGATCAGCTGCGGGCGCGAAATCGCGTGGCGGTGGGATCGGCGGCATAGCTCACGACAGAGAACACTCAAACAAGGGAGAAATGAAATGAACAGGCGAAACAGGTTGACCATACTGCTTTGCACGTGGCTCATGCTGCTGGCAGGGACCATGTCCATTGCGAGCGCGGGCGAGAAGGATGACATCCGTGCCGTGATCAAGGCCTATGAGAAGGCGCTCAATGCCTCGGACGTGGAGGCCGTGCTCGGGGTCTACGCGCCCGATGGCGTGTTCATGCCCTCGGGCAAGCCCACGGCGACAGGGACGGCCGGCGTACGCGAGGCATACCGTGGCGTGTTCAGGGCGCTGGATCTGGATGTGGTGTTCCACTTCGAGGACATCGTGCAACGGGGCGATCTCGCCTTCGTGCGCACCACTTCGTCGGGGAAGATCGTCATCCTTGGCAAGGGGCCCATTGAAAACCACACTCGCGAACTCTTCGTGCTGCGGAAAGTCGATGGCGAGTGGAAGATCTCCCGCTACATGTTCAACGAGCCCACTCGGCCGCCGAAGAAGAAATGTGATTACAAGTCCTGAACCTGCGGGCAAACCATGGCGAGTATTGGTCGACTTCGGTCGGCCATTTTTTTGGCGGTTGTAGCACGTCCTGGCACCGGGTGGCGGGACAGGCGTCGATGGAGCGGACACGCAAGCGGCCGGAATATCATAACCCATTGTTTTTATAGACTATATTCCTGTGAATATTTCACAACTGTGTGGTGAGTTTTCTCACTGAGCCCGGCGCGCCCGGGCCCTAATCTGTCCCCATGCTGAATCACAGCAAATGCACAACCAAAGGGGATAGCACCATGAACAAGTTCAACAAGACCTTCGCCGTTCTTCTCATCATGGGTCTGGCTGTTGCCGGTAGCGCCCAGGCCGACGAATTCGACATCGCCATGGCCGAAACCGACTCCTGGCAGCAGAATCGCCTGTTCACACCCAGCGAGGTGGCTCGCGCCCAGGAAGAAGCCGGTGCGGTGATCATCTATGAAGGTATGCGCGATGTGGATATCGAGCGTGCCATGGACGAACAGTTCGACCGCGTCGAACACATGATGTTCGTCAGCACGGTTATCACCGACGAAGACGGCAATCCGCTGGTGGATCCGGAAACCGGTCGCGTTCAGACCGAGTCAGACGACTGCTGACGCCAACTCAGGATGGAAGAAAAAAAGATGAAAACGATCGTGCAACATCTGCAGGAACATCCGCTGTGCAAGGGCTACCTGTGTGAATATGTCCTGCTAGCGCTAAGCCTCGGCGTGACGGCTGCCGTCATGCTTGGTTTCGCGCTGGCACTGGGTTGATAGAAGCGCCACGTGAGGCCGGGTTTTTCGGGCCAGTGGCCCACGAGTCCCCTGGCCAGGAAGACCAGGCTGGTGTCTGGAGCCGGTGCCTAAAACCGATGCCTGGAACCTCGAGACCGCGGGTGTAGCCCGGGAGCATGGCGGAAGCCCGGCTCACGCTCTCGCGTTGCCACCCGCCATCCCTTTGACAAACCCAGGATCGCCATCTATATTTAACCACATGGTTAAGTATAGTGACGATGTTCTGGATGCGACCTTTCGCGCCCTGTCCGACCCCACGCGGCGGGCCATTCTTGCCCGGCTTGCCGAAGGAGAGGCGCAGGTAACCGAGCTTGCCGAACCTTTCGGTATTTCATTGCCCGCGGTATCGAAGCACCTGAAGGTCCTGGAAAAGGCGCGGCTTATCCGGCGGCACAGGGATGGGCGCATTCATCGTTTTACCGTCAACCCGGAGCCCATCGCGTCCGCCATGTCCTGGATTGAGACCTATCAGCGGTTCTGGGAACGTCAACTGGATGCCCTGGGCACATTTCTGGAAAAGCGCAACGCAAAGGAGAAGCGACATGGCACTGGCCGTAGAAAACCCGAGTGAAACTGTACAGCTAAGGCACCACTACAACGCACCGCGTGAGCAGGTTTTCCGCGCCTGGACCGACCCCGAGGCACTGGGCCAATGGTTTGGCCCACAATCGCATACCTGCAAGGTGGAGAAACTGGATGTACGCGAAGGCGGGGACTATCAACTGCGCCTGATCCCCACGGATGAAAATGAAGACAGCGACTGCGGCGGCAACGCCAGCGCAGACTCCATTTGTGCGGGGACCTTCGTGTCCATACAGGCACCGGAAAAACTGGTGATGACCTTCGGCTGGATCCAGAACGGCGCGGACATCAGTGACACGCTGATAAGCGTCCGGTTTGTTGAAGCCGATGGCGGCACCGATCTGGTTCTGACACATGAACGCTTGCCGACGGAGGAGATGCGCCAGGCACACGCCGGAGGTTGGCAGAGTTCACTGGAATGCCTGGAAACATTTTTACGAATCTGAAAACTCAATCGGAAACTCCGGCTACCGGGGAACGTTCTCCGGCAGCCAGGATTTCTTTCACCTGGTGAGAGGGATTTTCCGGGTCCGCGCTTCCCGGAACTCCGTTCCAGCGGGAAGGCTCCCGATGATGGTTGTGCAGTTGGCTGAATCAGGCAGGCAGGTTGGCAGTCAGGCCAGCTTGTCGTCGGCAACATGGTAGTTGGGATCTTCCATGACATTGACCTCAATGAGATCGCCGGCGCGGGTGAGCAACAGGCGGCACTCGGGACTGAGGTGGCGCAGGTGCAGCGTCTTGCCGGCGCGGATATAGCGCTCTG
>DRKU01000140.1 GCA_011051615.1 Gammaproteobacteria bacterium | reverse complement strand
CGCCGTCGCCGTCGGTGTCACGGTTCAGCGGATCGGTGCCGGCGGCGATCTCGTCCCCGTCCGTGAGACCATCACCGTCGGTGTCGGTGACCGTGGGGTTGGTACCCGCCGCCAGTTCGTCCACGTCCAACATGCCGTCGCCGTCGTAATCCGAGGTCGCCGTGGCGACGATGACATTGGCGAAGTCGTAGAAGGTCTGTTGCCGGCCGGTAACACTGTTGGCGCTGGTCACCCCGAGGCGGAGGGTGTACATCCCTGCGCTCAGGCCCGCGGTCTGCCAGGTGCCCAGTGCGGTATCCATCGCACCACCGGTATCGGAAAGTCCCGTGGGCTGCCACAGACCCTGGGCATCACAGACGAAGAAATCAGCATCAGTACAGTAGTCCACGCTGTACGTGGTACTGACACGCGTCGAGTCTCGCCCGTTGACGGTGTCACCGCGCAGGGGCACATCGCCAAACACCATGTTGTACTCGTTGCCCAGCGAGGCGAGACGGATGGCCGTGGGCGAATACAGCGGGTCGCCGTAGAGAATACCGCTGTTGTAGCCCTCAGCGAACCACACTGCATCACCCAGTGGTAGACCACGCATGAAATAGATCATGGTCTCCAGGGGGTGCCGTGAGAAAGAATGTCCGCCGGACTGGTGGTGGCTGAGGCTGCCCCAGAAGGCCACGCCATTGAGGCGGCTGAGGAAGTTGGCGGCATGGTCGCCGGTGGCCACCTGCTTGTGGCCATCGGTGAACCCCGGGTTCTTCAGGGCCAGGGCAATATCTCCGGTGGCATCGATCTTTGCCAGGCTGACGTTATCGATACCTACGCCACCGCTATAGGCGGCATTGCTGGCGAGGTAGAACTGGATCTGCTGGTACTGGCCATCCCAGTCTACCGTGTGGTTGGCATTGGTATGATCAATGGTCAGCATCGCTTCGGCGGTCTGCCAGCCGGTGTCGCTGCCGGCGGGAATGCTCAGGGTGGCGTTGACCCGTCCATAGGTCACCTTCTTGTTGCTGTTCTTCTCCCACACCCGCAGGTAGGCCTGCAGGACGATGTTACGGCTCAGTCCCTGTGCGCGGTAACGGAAGCGCACGCGGAATTGATCGGGTGCGGCGGGATCGGAGGTCTGCACACTGGCGAAGCGGTAGATCTGGCCCAGCTGCACCCGTTGCACGGCAACACAGGCCACGTCGGGCGCCTGCCCGATGGCTGCCGAGGAAGAAAAACAGGCCGGCGCGGCCACTTCGCCGGTATTGCGGAACCACAGGCTGAAGCTGTCACCATCGCCCTCGTCCTCGCGCACCTCGGCGCGGCCGAGCTGGAAGCCTTCGGCGTTGCCGGTATCCCAGCCGGTGGGAGAAATATGGTAGAAGGAAACGGGGAAGGACTGATAGTTGTAGCCCATGAAACCGTCGGCCACACCGACACAACGTGTGTCGATCTCCCGGTACACGTCAGTGGAAGCCGCCCGGCAGGAGGCCTGCTCTGAGGCCGGCAGGTTTTCGCACAATGTGTTGGTGCAGGAGGCATTACGCCGCCAGTTGAGGAACTCGTTGAAATTCCCCGTGGTGGGCTGGCCATCAAGAAAACCGAGGTAAAGCATGGCGTCGTCGGCCAGGGGCATGCGTGAGGCGGCGCGGGCCGGGGGTGGATCGTTGGCGCGGTTGACGCCCACGGCCAGTTTGACCGTGCACGACTGGGGCGCCTTGCCCTCGGCGGTGTTCTGGCCGAAGTTCAGATAGTGGCCGGGGTCCGTGTAGACACCACAGACGGGATCCTGTTCACCAAAGATACCAAGTTGATAGCGCCAGGGATCGCCCGCGCCGTCATAGATATTGGCCTGACCCGCGGAATAATCCTTCCAGCGCATACCCGTAGGACCGTTGAGGCCGCTGTAGCCGGTAAAGGAGTAAATCTTGCCGTACAACCCGTTGGCTTCGGCGGCAAGGGTGCGGTCGATGACCGCCATGGCGCTCTCCGGCGTAATGCCGTCCAGACGGCCGATGATCAGTTCCTGATCCACGGCCGGATCGACGATGCGCATGCCACTGCCGTCGCCGAAGGCGCGTGCACGATTCAGGGAGATGGAAGTAAAGGCGATATCGTTGGCGAAATAATTGATGAGCCAGTACTTGAGGTAGTTGTCCACGCCGGGTGGTGAATTTGGAAACCATAGATTAGAGTTGTCCACCCGCATGCGCGTGGGCAGGCCGCGTGTGGTGACGAGATAACGCACGCGGGTGGCGGCACGCAATTGATCCATGCTCGCCTGGCAGTAGTACGGCCCGTCGCCGTCGGTACAGGTGGCGGGAACGAAGTTGGGGTCGCGGGCGGCAACGCGCGCCTGCATGGCGGCGATGATCTGGTCGCGCAGCACGCGAAACTCGTCCCAGGTGATGAAATAACTGGCCGGGGCGCGAACATGAACGATGTTGTCCTGCCCCAGGCCACGGCGCTCGGCGTAGTAGCGCCCCAGTTCGCAGGAACCCAGGGCGTTGTCATTGACGATGATCAGGACATCATCGCGCACGCCCGCGGCGGGCAGCGTGGTGTCACAGCTGGCCTGCGCGGCCGCGGAAAACAGGAACAAAACAGACAGAAACAGGACGAAAAACGCCCCTCTACCAGCGGATCGCATAACCATCTTCCCCTCCAATGCTTCGAGTTATTGTTCGTCTCTCGGAGCATTGCGCACTGGCATGCGGGACGTCTGACGCATCCCTTATCATTCCTGACAAGCGGATCCCGATGGTGGCCGCGATCCGGCAGGCAACAAGCACGTCTCAACAATTAGCACAGCATGCGCACAGGAACAAGCGTCCTGGTCCGGCACCGTGACGCAACAGACAGTTTGTGCCGCCTGTCAGTGCACGACGGAGTGAGACAAGCCCCATCATGCCGATTTTATGTAACGCAGATTACACAAAACCGGCATTACTCCCTGGGTGAACGCGCCTCGGCGAGGTGTTTGCCGATCTCGGCATCCCCGGGCGCCAGGCGTGCTGCCTTCCCGAGGATCTCGATGGCCTGCTTGTGCTTGCCGAACTTGAGCAGCACCATGCCGTAGGTATCCATTACCGAAGGATTGTTACCCGCCAGTTCCCAGGCACGTCTGGCCAGTTTGAGCGCCTCGCGATTGCCCGTCTCCATGTACAGCCAGGCGAGGTTGTTCAGTATCGCCACGTCATCGGGTTGCAGTTTCAGCAGTGCCTGGTAATGACGTCCCGCCTGTTGTTGCTTGCCGCTGCGCTGGTAAGCATTGGCGATAAGACGACGGGCGCGGATATCGCGGGGATGTGCCTTGAGCCAGTCTTCCAGTCCGGTGAGGGCCGCGGCCTGCTTGCCGGCCTGGAAGCGGGCGGCAAACAGGTTCAGTGCAATAGCCTGCGACGGCTGTTTCTGCCATGCCGTCTGGTAGAACACCAGCGCCTCGGCTGGCTTGCCTTCGCGCATCAGGGCGTCAGCCTGCAGGCGCTCGGCCAGTGCCTGCTCGGGCCACCTGGCCTGAATGCGGGCGAGGGCCTCACGCACCAGTGCATCATCACCCGCCTGCCGCGCCGCCTCGAACAACATCACGTGGGCCGGGATGCTGTCCGGGTTGATGGCCACCGCCTGGCGGGCCACCGGCAGCGCCTCCCGGGTACGATCGTGCTCCAGCAGCAACTGTGCCTTGGCCACCAGGGCCAGCTCGGATTCAGGGTGTTGGGCGCTGAGGTGTTCGTAGATCGCCAGGGCGTCATCGATACGCCCCTGCGCCACGCGCACCTGCGCCTGCAAGGCCAGTGCCTGCATCATGTCCGGCTGCAGGGCCAGCACGTCCTGGAGCTGTTTCTCGGCGGCCTGCGCCATGCCACGCGCCAGGTAGAACTGTGCCAGCACCAGGCGTGGCACGATGGCGCCGGGATGGGCATGCAGGTGAGCCTGCATCGTATCCAGCACCTGCGCCTCGGCACCGTCGATCGATGCCGTCATCAACAGGCCCTGTGCGGCAGCGGCATGCTCCGGCTCCTGTTTCAACACCTGTCTATAGTGCTGCCGTGCCTGGTCGACGTCACCCTTTGTCCGCAACAGCTCGGCGAGCAGCAGGCGTACCTCGATGGTATCGGAGCGGATCTGTAATGCGCTATCGAGCGTGGTAATGGCCTCATCGATGTTCCCGAGGCTGGCGGCGACGCGGGCGTGCAGCAGCTGCAGTTGAATATCATAAGGCGCCTTCTTCACCCAGGCCCGTGTCGCGGCCAGGGCACGTTTGCCGCGTCCAAGCATGAGGTACGCCTGCACGACAATGGGTTTGGCAAGTACACTGTCTGCATCCATGGCCAGCACATCCTCGGCCAGTGCGATAGCCTGTTCCGTCTGCCCCGTAAACAGGTAGGTCTTTGCCAGGCCAAGCAGTACCGTCTTGCTGCGCTTGCCCCTGTCGCGGGCACGTGTCAGGTGATGCTCGGCCAGCTGATAGTTGCCCATGCCCAGGGCCGACAGGCCCACCAGCACGTCCAGCGCCGGATCGTCCAGTGGTACATCGAGGGTATCCTTGAGCAGCAGGAAGGCCTCCCGAGGGCGCCCCTGCTTGAGGTGGATGGCGGCGAGCATCTTGCGCGCGCCGAGTGGTGAACTGTCGGCACTGACATAGTCCGACAGGTAGGACTCGGCCAGTGAATAATTGCCCTTTTCGAAGTTGATGGCGCCGAGCAACATGCCACTGGTGGAATCACCCGGGCGACGTTCCATGACCGACTCCAGAACACTCTCCGCTTCCTCCAGCTTGCCAGCACGAAACAGATCGAGGCCGCGCATGAAATCGGGCAGGGAACGATCGACCTGGTATTCCAGTTGTTCGGCGAATTGCAGCGCATTGGCCACCTTGCCCTGGGCGATCTGGGCACGCATCATGCCCATGACGCTGCGTGAACGCCGCGCTGGTTCGTGATCGTGTTCCAGTGCGCGCGTGAAGGCCTCCTCGGCCAGTTCGAATTTTTCCTGTAACAGCGCGATCTGGCCACGCCAGTGCCACAGGTTGGGATCGTTGGCATCCAGGCCGGCAGCCTCGTCGAGCAGCTGCGTGGCTACGTCGGGCCTGCCTTCAGCCAGGTTGACGCGTGCCAGCGCAATCAGCACGGTACCACGCGGCGCCCCTTTCTCCAGTGCCGCCTGCACGGCGCTGCGGGCAGACTCCAGCGCGCCCAGGTTGAGATAGGCCTCGGCACGCAGCAGAAAGCGCTCACCCTTCTGGGCATCGGACTCGGTGCGGATCTCTTCCACGTAGCGCAGTACCGCTCCCGAGCGACCCTGTAGCAACATGGCGCGAGCAATATCCAGGCGTGTTTGTGGATCGCTGTCACCGAGTTCCACCGCGGCACGGAAGATGCGCTCAGCCTCGGCCCCCTGGCCATTGGCGAGCATGGCGCGTCCGATGACGCGGTAGGCGGCGATGTTCCTGGGGTTGAAGGCCAGCGCCTTGCGGGCGGAAAAGATAGCTTCGCGGTACTGGTGATCCTGCAGGTAGAACTGCGCCAGGCGCAGGCTCTCCGCCTCCACATCGGCATCCTTGCTGCACGCGGCAAGCAACACACCGAGCAGCAGTACTGCTATCCGCAGCACCGCACCCCGACATGGACGTCTCATATTCCAGCTCCCAACTTCATGGCCTTATCCTGCCACAATGGCAACGCTCACGCCTTACTACCAAAGTCATACAGTGCCACGAAGCGGGACAGGAAACCTTCCAGCACCGCGCGCGCGCCGTCCGGCCCTCGGCGCACATCCACCGCCACCATGACGACGAAGGCGCCGCGATGAGCGAACAGGACGTCACGTACTTCGTAGAGCTTGGCCAGGCGCGCGGAGGCGGTGTGTCTGCCACCGATCACGTACCAGCGCCAGATCAGCCGCTCTCGCCCACCCGGTCCCCGCACCAGGTATTCGTCCACCTCGCGGCCCCTGAAATGACGCCGTGTCGGTGCCGCAAGCACGGAGGCCCAGCGCTGTCCATCCACGATGCGGTTGTCGTGGTGAATAAGTTCGGCACCCTGGCGCTGGCGTGCGTAGTAGGCGGCAAAAACCTCTACCGTCTCTGTGCCATCGCGATAGGCGGCGCGCCAACGTCGTGTGTCGCCGTGGTAGACCGGCTGCCAGCTGTCGCGGGACACCAGCGGTCCGACGATCCCCGCCCGGGCCGCCGGCAGATCCAGGTGCGCATGGTCGGGCGCACTGATCCGGCCGCTGGCAACCAGCACCAGCGGTCCGCTGACCATGGCCAGCACGGCAAGCGCCGTGATACGCCACAGGCGGTGCCGGGCGAGCACCGGCAGCGAGGTGCTCACGGGGGTGGCCGGCGGTCGCGCGTCGGCCCAGCGCCGGCCAAAGTAGAACATGCCGGCCGCGATCAGTGCGAAGATGAGCCAGCCGATGATGGCATGGTCGCGTACCAGGGGATGCTGCAAATCGGTAAGATAGCCCAGCAGGGTGATGGCAAACACGCGCGCAATGTTGCCCAGCACCGCCGCGGCGGCAAAGACCGCAATATAGCGCAGACGCTTGCTGTCACGGTTGTACATGTGGCTGGCATAGAGCGTGCTGAGGGCGAACGACACCAGCAGGAAGTTGAGGCCACTACAGCCTTCCTCCACGTCGAAACGGCCATTGGGCAACACCACGCTGAGGCCTTCCAGATAGGTGGGCACGCCGACGAGATCGAGCAGGAACACCGTGGCATGTGCGGCGATGCGCTGCAGGCTGAGGTTGAGCAGCAGATCCCAGAAAGGCACGGTAAACAGCAACAGCGTAAACGGAAACAGCAGGCGCCGTGTCAGGGGCCAGTTCCAGAAATAGAGGAACAATGCCGGCACGAACGCTACCGTCGCCAGGTATTCCACCACCCGCACGTTGGCGATGCGCGCCATCAACCACATGAGGGTCAATGCAGCGAGTAACCACAGGGCGTTGTAACACGGTCCCGCATAGAGGTGGCGATACCGGCGCCAGCGCTGAAACCCGCTTGCCGCCGCCAGTGGCAGAAGCAGAAGCGCATAGGAGTAGGTGCTCGACTGCCACCAGAAGACCAGCAGGTTCTGCCAGCTGGATGCAAAGACCAGCACGAACACGCCCAGCAGCGCCAGGAAGGCCTGCCCTGCCGGCATACCTGTTCTCATCGTGACCGTACCCTGCTCGGCAGACATGTCTGCTCCTGTTACAAGCCCTGGAAGGTGCCCGGCGAGCGCAAAAAAACAGGGGGTGCCGTGGCACCCCCTGTTTCCCGTTTCATGTGGTGCGTCGTCGTCCTACCAGCCAAATATTACCCCTTCCAGCAGGGCATTGTGACCCTCGTATTCCGCCTGCGTCGCCTTGACGAAGGACCTGGCCTTGCCACCGAAGCGCTTGACGATGGACAACGAGGCCTTCTGTACCGGTCCGGGGGTAGTCAGGGCTTGCGCGAGGCGTCGCTGCTCGGCAGGTGACAGGCGCTTGCTCACGGTAATGACCTGGTTCGGCAGGGGCGGCGTATGATAGATGATTTCGAGGCCGGCACGGTCATCGGGCTTGAGCTTCTTCTTGTAGAACGTCGTACGCAATACCAGTGCGTCACAACTGCCACTCATGAAACGCTTGTAGACCTTACCCATGCCTCCCCGAATACCAAGGATGATGGGCTGGCGTACCGGGTTGTCAAAACGTGCCAGCACGCTGAGGGTGGACAGGTTGGGCGGGGAGATGCCGCAGATCTTCTTGCCGATGAGGTCCTCCGGCGCCTTGATATCGGGATTGTCCTTCGCACGCAGCAGGTAGAATTCCAGCGTGCCGGGCAGCTTGGCCACCGCGCGGTGACCCAGGTGTGTCATACGCCAGGAGGCGAAGTGCGGCCCGTCGAAGATGATGTCATAGGTGTCGTTGCGCATGTTGCGCTGATAGCGCAGCCAGTTTTCTGGATGCTGATAGGTCACCTTTTTGCCAAGCAGTCGTGTCAGGGCCTCGGCCAGCGGACCATAGAGTTTGGCGCCGGCGGCCGGACTCTCACGCGGTGGAGCAGTGAAGATCAGGCCCTGGGCCAGGGCCGTGCTGGAGAACACAACGAGAAGAACCAGTCCGACCATGCCACGCCGGACGAGGGGAGCATTTGGCATCGTTAACTCCTTACTATATTTGTTGTTGTCTTGCTGTTTTCGCCGGCCCCGTCCCGGGACCCGCGCCCGTGTCCTGCCCTGCCCGAGAACCTGTTACGGCCACTACCACGCCATATCCAGGTAACGCTGTCGGTCATTCATGACTAGCGGCCGCCGCAGGCATAATTAAAGCATACCTCCGACCTTGTCCATGCCCGCAGCTGACAATCAGCTTATCCGAATATACTACTATTTCTGCTGTTAGTGCACGCCTGACCGGCAACTGGCACCGATTGTCGTAAATACTTCAAATACGGCGGCTTTTTATACTAACCTTAGACGCCAGCTGCGCTTATTTCATTCCCTTGCCGGCCGATAAGCAAAATGTGACAACCTGAACACGTGCGAACTTTTCACCTGCTGGACCCTGATCCCCATGGCCGTTCATATTCCCGTTCTCGACATCCCGCGCACGGAATTCCTGCAGCGCCCCAAACCGCTGCTCAGGCCGCGCAAGCTGGCGCAATGGCTGGATTCGTTGCCGGCGGCCAACATGGTGGAATCGGGCCGAGCCCTCATTCGCCAGTTGCACCTGATGAACTTTTCCGCCTACGCCGCCGAGGAACGCGGGGCCCTGCTGCGCACCCTGCGGCCACGGGTCGAGGGGCTGATCCGCACCCTGACCCACGAATTGCGCCAGGTGACCGTACCACCGAGCCGTAGCGAGGAGACGCTTGCCCAGGTACGTCAGCAACTGGTCAACGAACTGGCCGCGGGTTACAAGCTCATCGTCAGTGAGCTGGCGCTGACCGAAGCGCACAACAACGGTAGCCGGCGCCTGCTCCACGAGGCCCTGTTCATGGCGGTAAAGTTGCTCGCCTGGCAGATCGCGGGTGCCTACCAGCTCTACCAGCCCGAGCCAGTCGGCGCCTGGCGCGAACTCAACGAGCTGGCGCGGTATAGCGAGCAATGCGGCCTGCATGAAGAGAAGTTCGATGACGGCAGCCCGCAGGCGGAGCAGTTGCACTGCATCGACCAACTCTACAAGCAGATCCTGCTGCTGGCCCTGACCGAGCCCTATAACCTCATGCAGGGTGAGGCCTGGGAGGCCTATACCTTTGCCGGTCTGTGGGTGGAGTGGCTGGAGTTGCAGAGCGCCAACCGTCTTGCCATGGAAGGAGAGTTCGTTATCGACTATGGCCGTGACAGTGGGCCATGGTACTGCAGCGCCGACGATCTGCCCGACGATGGTCGCGTGCTGGATCTGCGCCCCCTGCGCGAGAAGATCAACCTGTCGGTCAGCCACGCCCTGCGCATGTCACGGCAACAGGCCGGTTCTCCCCATGCCCTGCAACTGCGCCAGCAACGTGACATGTTGCTGCGTATCGCCGAGGCATGGGAGAGCGTACAGGCACGCAAGGCGCCACGACGTACGGTATCGGCCCGTATCCAGGTCGTCACGGGCCTGAATGCCTGCCATTACTACAGTTCCCGCAAACGCGAATTCACTCCCGAGATGGATGAGTTGCGCATCCGCACCCAGCGTGACGAGGCGCGCACCGACGAACCCGGACGTGATCCCTCGCGCAGTGCCGAAGTCTTCGTCTCGGCCTACCGCGAAGCCCTGCGCAAGGACCGCAGGCATGCCCATGGCCACTATACGCGGATCCCGCTCAGCCAGAACAACATTTCCAAGCACGGCATGGCGATCACCTTCGTACCCGATGGCAGTGGCGCGACACCCTCGCACGTGGGCGAACTGGTGGCCTACCGGCTGGGGCTGCGCCCGGGGGAACGCTGGCATATCGGTGTGGTGCGCTGGCTACGCCAGGATGCCGCGCGCGGCGTCGAAGCGGGCATCATGCATATCGCCCAGACCAGTGTGCCGGTGGCGGTGCGCGCTACTGCAGGGCCTGGCGCGGGCACCGATTACTTCCGCGCCCTGCTGGTGCCGAAGCAGGTCTCCATCCAGCAACGCCGCAGCCTCATCGTCCCCGCTGCCCTCTACGACGTGGGCACCCAACTGACCGTCAACCTGGGCAAACGCCTGTTCGAGGTGCGGCTTTCCCACATGCTGCTTTCCACGCCACTGTTTGCCCTCTACGAGTTCACCGATCCCGGCGACGACTAGATAACTGCTCCGAAATATAGATCACTCTCTACGCCAACTACGTCGTCCCACGTGTCCTGGCATGACCGTCAGCCGCAGGGACGCGGCTGTCGAGCGTACAGGGACGTATTTACCGCGTGTCATGGCAGGACACGTGGGG
>DRKU01000139.1 GCA_011051615.1 Gammaproteobacteria bacterium | reverse complement strand
CGAAGGTTTGGGCAGAGGTGTGAGCGTACCATCGGCATGACGGTCGTACTGCATGAACACCAGATTCCAGATCTCGATGTAGCGATCACCGTCTTCATCCGGACTGCCGGGCGGCCCACCGGGCACGTCCGGGCCGTGGTCGTAGAAGATCTCCGAGCAGGGGCCGCAGGGGCCAGTGTCGCCCATGGACCAGAAGTTGTCCTTCGCGCCAATGCGCCCGAAGCGCTCGGGTGAGACACCGATCTCCTTGAGCCAGATGTCGGCCGCCTCGTCGTCTTCCTCGAAGACCGTTACCCACAGGCGTTCCTCGGGCAGTTTCATGACCTCGGTGAGAAACTCCCAGGCATAGCCGATGGCCTCGCGCTTGAAGTAGTCGCCGAAGCTGAAGTTGCCGAGCATTTCGAAGAAGGTGTGATGGCGCGCGGTGTAACCGACATTTTCCAGGTCATTGTGCTTGCCGCCGGCACGCACGCAGCGCTGCGAACTGGTCGCGCGGGTATAGGGGCGTGTCTCCTTACCGACGAAGACATCCTTGAACGGCACCATGCCAGCGTTGGTGAACAGCAGGGTGGGATCGTTGGCAGGCACCAGCGAAGCCGATGGCACCACGGTGTGGTCGCGCTCACGAAAATAATCGAGAAACGCCTGCCTGATATCGTTGGTACTCTTGAGACCCATGATTTCCTGTCGTGTCATGCCGCATGGGTCACGGCCCACGCGCGTTCAGTCATATTCATCATTGCGCAATAGCCGGCGGATGGTATCGCTGAAAAACCCCCGGTATTGCAGAAAACGGGCCTGCCGGGCCCGTTGTGCATAGTCTTCGGGCATTGCCCGACCGAATTTCCTTGCCCGCACCCGCGCCGCATGCGCCAACCAGTCTTCGCCGCAGTCGGCAAGACAGGCATCGATGAGCGCCTCGTCCACCTCGCGCTGGCGCAGCTCGGCCTCGATACGTGCCGGCCCGTATCCGCGCCCCACCCGTGCATGGATGAAGGCCTCGGCGAAACGCCGATCACTGAGCAGGTTCTCGGCACGCAGTTCGGCGAGGGTCTGCTCGATCTCGGCCACGTCGTAGTCCCTGGCCACCAGCTTGCGCCGCAACTCGCCGCTGGAATGCTCGCGGCGGGCAAGCATGTCCATGGCGCTCAGGCGAACCGAGCGGGAGCGAACCGATCGGGATGATGCTGAATCAGACATGGCCGGGTTCTCCGACGCCGGTCGGCGAAATCCTAACACCACTGGCAGCCCGGGTCATTATCTCTAATGCCCCACCACGGCCGCCAGTGGCGCGGAATCCCCTCCTCGGCGCTCAGGCCTCCTGCAGAACAGCTTCTTTTTCAGCAGCGGCCTTGCTGCCGGCCTTACCCGCTGCCTTGTCACTTTCCCTGTCCGCGACCGCCTCTCCTTCCTGCATGGACGGCAGCAGCTTTTCCTTGATCCGCGTCTCCAGCTCGGTGGCAATGTCCGGGTTTTCCTTGAGGAAACCACGTACGTTGTCCTTGCCCTGACCGATACGGTTGCCGTTGTAGCTGTACCAGGCACCGGCCTTGTCGATGATCCCCTGGGCGACACCGAGATCGATGATCTCGCCTTCGCGCGAAATGCCCTCGCCATATAAAAGGTCAAACTGCACCTGCTTGAAGGGTGGCGCCACCTTGTTCTTGACCACCTTGACACGGGTCTCGTTGCCGATGACCTCGTCACCCTTCTTGATGGCGCCGATACGACGGATGTCGAGGCGCACAGAGGCGTAGAACTTCAGCGCGTTGCCACCGGTGGTGGTCTCGGGTGAGCCGAACATGACGCCGATCTTCATGCGGATCTGGTTGATGAAGATGACACAGCAGTTGGCGCGCTTGATGTTGCCGGTGAGCTTGCGCAGGGCCTGGGACATGAGGCGCGCGGCCAGGCCCACGTGGGTGTCGCCCATCTCGCCCTCGATCTCGGCCTTGGGCACCAGCGCCGCCACCGAGTCGATGACCACCAGTTCCACCGCGCCGCTACGCACCAGCATGTCGCAGATCTCCAGTGCCTGCTCGCCGGTATCCGGCTGAGAGACCAGCAACTCGTCGATGTTGACCCCCAGCTTCTCGGCATAAATGGGGTCCAGCGCATGCTCGGCGTCGATGAAGGCGCAGGTCTTGCCCTGCTTCTGGGCCTCGGCGATGGCCGACAGGGTGAGCGTGGTCTTGCCCGAGGACTCCGGCCCGTAGATCTCGACGATGCGGCCATAGGGCAGCCCGCCGACGCCAAGGGCGATATCCAGGCCCAGCGAGCCAGTGCTCACCGAAGGCATCTGCACGGCCGGACGGTCGCCCATCTTCATCACCGAGCCCTTGCCGAACTGTTTCTCGATCTGACCCAGTGCCGCGGCCAGGGCCTTTTTCTTCTGCTCTTCCGTGTTGTCAGCCATGTGTGTGGTTCTCCCCGTTATCGGATGAATGGATGGTTCATGGGGCGGTGCGCCACCATGCCCTGTGTCTGGAGAGAAAGATAGGCTATACTTTTCACGATGTCAATATTTTTTACGCCCTTGGTATTTTTTACTCTATCGTAGTTTTTACTGTGGGCATACTTTCTGGCTGCTATCATGTCTGCAGCAGAACCGGCCAACTATCAGGGAGTTAGTATGGCACCGTCGTACAAGTCCGCGCCCGAGGTCAAGCGCGGCACCCGCCAGCGCCTGCAGTACATCGAGGTCATGGCCTATTACACCGGGATCATCACCCGCAGCGACGTGGTGCGCGCCTTCGGCATCTCCGATGCCGCCGCCACCAAGGATCTCAAGCTCTATGGCGATCTGGCACCGGGCAACCTGCACTACCAGCACCGCCTGTTCGGCTTCGTGCCGACGGACGACTTCACCCCCCTGTTCGCCGATCTGGACCCGGCGGTGGTCCTGCCGCTGCTGGCCAACAACCTGGTGAGCGCCGGCGAGGATCCACAACAGGGCCCGCTCTACGGCATCCCGGTGGAAGCGCTGCCGCTGCCTGCCCGCTTCCCGAGCCCCGAGGTGCTGGCGCCGGTGATCCGCGCCATTCGCCACGGCCGCCAGGTGGAGGTGCAATACCGCTCCCTCTCCGACGCGGGGCACGTGGGACCGCGCATCCTTGAACCCCACGCGCTGGTCAACACCGGCCTGCGCTGGCACGTGCGCGCCTACAACCATGACAACTACGACTTTCGGGATTTCGTCCTCTCGCGCATCCATACCGCCACCCTGCTGGAAGACGCCGCCGAGTCCACCGCCGCCTATGACGACGACTGGGTGGAACAGGTGGTGCTACAACTGGCGCCGCATCCGAAGCTGCCCGAGACCAAGCGCCACAACCTGCTCATGGACTACGCCGCCGAGGATGGCGTCATCGCCCTCACCGTGCGCCGCGCCCTGCTGGGCTATGTGCTGCAACGCCTGGCGGTGGACACCACGCCCGACCACGCGCTCAACCCCGACGCCTGGCAACTGGTGGTGCTCAACCGTGACGAGATCGAGCCTTTTGCCGGCTGGGCCTTCCTCTAGCGCCGGATCGCCCGTACACGATGACCGCGTGGGTGGATTTCCCCCCACCTGCTAAACTTGGTCCTGCGTTCCTGCACCCGTAACCGTTATACCAATGGATATATCCGCCCTGCCCGCCACCACCTCGCTGGCCAGCACCACGCTGCGGCCCGCCTCGACCGAGGCCGGCCGCCGGGTGCATGGGCGTGAAACCCGGCGTGACACCGAACGCCCCCACCCTGAACGGGCTGCAAAGCACACCGCGCCGCCGACGACGCCATTGCCACGCCTCCCCCTCGTCACGGCCACCAACCGCTCACAGGCCACACCAACCCCGCCGGGGGCCACTTTTCAGGCTCGCCAGGCCAGCCGTCTCTATGCGGAGGTGGCGCAGCTGGCACCGGCCTTCGACGGTGAGCTGCTCGGCCGCATCGATCTGCGTGCCTGACGCGTTTCCTGGCCACACCCCACCGGGCGTCGACGGCAAATTAGTACTTACTTGTCATGGCACGTCGCATGCCCTTTCATCTAGAATCGATCCCCTGTACGGCCATTGAACAGGAATGCATGCCATCCATGAGTGAACTGCCCACGTTTCTCCCGCGTCCGATCCAGGGCGTGCTTGTGTCCCTGCTGCTGGTCGTGGCGGGTTGCAGCAACGCCGCCGCACCCGGTACCGATCTGTGCGCCGGCCTCATCACCGACAACCGGCCCCACCCCATCAGGCCACTGGCCAAGCCGGCCCCCGGCGAAACGGTGATCGATCCGGTCTTCGGCACGCGCATCACGCGTATCACCGATGCCGCGCCCGGTATGGTCATCAAGCCCCTCTACTCCACCGTGCCGGCCTGGAATGCTGACGAGAGTTACCTGATCCTCTATCACACGGGCAGGAAGGGCACGGCCGGGCATTCCCTCTACGACGGCAGGACGTACGAATACATCCGCGAACTGAAGATCTACCCTCCCGATCTGGAGCAGGTGTATTGGGACCACAAGGATCCGAATATCTTCTACTACATTCGCAACAAGCGCGGGGGCATCAAGTACCTCATGCGCGTCAACGTGGCCACCGATGAGCAGGAGGCCGTCCACGAGTTCCAGTGTGAGCGCAAGGTCTATGGCAACAGTCATGGCTTCACTTCGTGGGACTCCAACATATGGGGACTGGTCTGCCGTGGCAGAAAGCGCAAGGACAAGACCATGTTCTGGTTCAGCCTCAGGAACGATGAGGAAGGACCACGCGTCCCATACCGAAAAGGCAGTGCACCGTTACCATCAGCCAGTGGTGAGCTGTTCTACAAGGCCGGCAAGGTGCTGGACCGCGATTTCAACGTCCTGCGTGCCCTCGACGTGGGCAATCCTTTTGAACACGCCTCCCTGGGACGTACCGCAGACGGCCGTGACACCTACAACGAAGTCTCATTCGACGGCAGACATATCGGTTCACTGGTCACCCATGACATGTTGACCGGCAAGGTACGCGTCATCATCGGCCCGAAGACCGGATTTCCCTACCCACCCTCGGCGACGCATGTGTCGGCCATCGCCTTCAACCATCCCGGCTGGGTGGCCGTCTCCAGCGTCGGCCGCCACGATGGTCTGAAACCGCTGGACATGGAACTCTATCTGGCCAACACCAACCCCGGTCAGTGGCAGGTATGTCGCGTGGCACACCATCGCTCATGGGGAAAATCCGGTAAAAAGAGTTACTGGGCCGAACCCCATGTGGTCATCAGTCCCAGTGGTACGCGCCTGCTGTTTGGCAGCGACTGGAACGACTCCGGCAGCGTGGATACCTACGTGGTCGAACTCCCGGCCTATGGCAAGCACTAGAATCGATACATGGGTCCGCGTAGTCGTTTTGAGGTTCGACTGGAAGCGGTAGCGGACGCCCAACAGGTCGCGCCCCTGTGGCACGCACTGTGTGCAACCACACGACCATCATTTTTCCAGTCCTGGGACTGGATTGGGAACTGGCTCACCGGTATGCCAGCAACGGAACAGCCACTTTTACTGGCCGCTTACCGTGATGGCACCCCTCAGGCCGCCTGTTTCCTGGTGCGCAAGTCTACCCGCCGACACCTGTGGGTTCCCTCCACGGTACTCCATGTCAACGTCACCGGCGAACGTGACTACAACCTCAATCCTGAATACAACGGCATCCTCGCCACCGAGGCTGCCACACCGGATGTCCAGGCGGCCATGCTGGCCTTTCTTGTCGACGAAGTGGACGACTGGGACGAAATCTACCTGCCTGCCACCGGTGAGTCAGAGCGACAACAACTTCGCGCCGCCAGCCGTGCCCTCGGCCTGCGCCTGATCACGCGGCATCGCGCACACTGTTATCGCGTCGATCTGGCGGCATTGCGACATGCCGGGACGGGCTATCGCCAGACCCTGAGCCGCAATGCGCGTTACCAGTTGAACCGTGCCTTCAACCGCTACCGGCAAGCGGGTAAGGTGCGCATCGAACAGGCTCCGGATCTGGCCACTGCCTATACCTGGTTCGAGGAACTGAAAGCCCTGCATACCGCCAGCTGGCGACAACGCGGCTACAGGGGAACCTTCGACAAGAAATACTGGGAACCCTTCCATCGCAGCTTGATGGCGCACCTCTTTCCTGCCGGTCGGATCCAGATGCTGCGTATTCGTGCCGGTGATACTGATATCGGTTATCTGTACAACGTTCTCGACGGCAAGCAGGTTCTGTTCATACAAAGTGGTTTCCGCTACAGCAGTGATCCACATCTGAAGCCGGGATATGTCAGCCATACCCTGGCCATCGAGAACAATCTGCACGCCGGGCTGGACAGTTACAACTTTCTTGCCGGCGACGAACGCTACAAGAACAGCCTTGCACAACCAGCCGATGAACTCTACTGGCTGGCGATCCAGAAACCCCGCCTGCGCTTCAGCATCGAGAATGGTCTGCGTCGCCTGCTGCGTCCGGGCTGAGGTCCTGTACTGGTACTATGCCCCGCTTTTCGGCGTCGACGTACCGACTCGCGCAGCCGACCGGCCACGCAAACGCGGAACGAGGTCGGCCAACACCTGGCGTGACTTCATCAACAGCCAGGCCAGGCGCCCGCGCAACGTCGTGTTGAACCAACGGCGGGAAAGCACCGGACGTGAGTCCGGCGACCAGCCTTCTACCCACGTCACGCCAGTAACAAAATTGAGTTCACGCCCTGGATGACCACGGCACCACTGCTGGCGGATCAACTCGATCAGCACCTTGCCCGGGCTGCCGGCACGGGCACGTCGTGCCCAGGCGATCTTGAGCAGGTAACAGGTGCTCGCTCCCTGCACGGCGAAAACGGCGGCGATGGGCCTTCCTGCCTGCCTGAGCAGATAGATGACGGGCAACAGCGTGGCATTCGCACGCAACGGCGAAGCTTCGGTACCGAGCGCGATAAGACGACGGTAAAAACCGATCAGTTCGGCATGCTGGGCAATGGCGCTGCCGCGCCTGCCCTTCCAGCCATCCCGTTCCAGTTGCAGGAATTGCACGAAGGCCGTTTCCAGCGCGATGTCATGGCGTGCCTCGACCAGCTCCACGGCACCATCCTGTTCCAGCCGAGCAAAGGCGCGCCTGAGCTGGCGTGAAACAACATCACCTTGTTGTGTGGCACAGGCAAGATACTTGTTGCGGAAACGCTCCCGAACAACGCCGGCAGGTCGCAGGCTCGCACGGCAAGCTGTCTCTGAAGGCTGACGAGGAAAGTGCAGACAGTCCCAGTCTCGCGGGGCCGCGCACCGCAACCAGCCAAGCAGGTATGCCAGTGCAGCAGCGCCCTGGGCCGAATCCATGAGTGCTGCCGAGAGCGGCAGGTGTGGATGCTGCGGAATTTCCCAGCAACGCAGGCGCATTCCAGAGAAGTGGCGCACACGCCATTGCAGGGGGACCAGCAGGCAGGTTCGTGTACCAGACCGGACAGTGAAAAAGTACGTCGCGCTTTCTTCAAGGACACCTGCACTCAGTGCCGCGCGGTACCAGTCGAATGTATGACAGAAATACCATGCCGGCACACGCTTCTCCAGCTCCCGCCACTGCGATTCCAGTTCAAGCAATCCCTGCAGTCCCTTGCAGCAGTGCACCTGGAATTCAACTGCCTGTGAATCCCGATCCGTTTCACAACAGCAAGTGTTGCCTTTGTCGTCTTCGCTCATCTTTCACCGCGCCTGCTTACACTACCCGACGCTCCTTCGTTCCGACTAGCGCTTTTGAATTAGTTTAGATCAGGTCGATTTTTCGTAAAGTAAACCTCTCGTTCACCTTCCCAGAACAGTAGTCCAGGACAGCCTCGCGTGGCAACTATTCGCTTCTTCAAGCACTATATCCGTGTCCCCTACCTGATGCTGGGTATTTTCGAGTTCCTTATTCTGCTTGCCGCGGTCTATGCCGCCGCACACCTGCGCTACTTCGACCATATTCAACATATCCCGCGCTATATTGGGCCCCTGCTACCACGCGCACTGACTTTTGCCAGCTTCATGATACTGGCCATGATCGCCATGGGGCTCTACCAGAGCCAGCTACGTGAAGGACTGCCCGGCATCCTGTTGCGCCTGTCGGTCAGTTTCATCGTTGGCACTGTTGGGCTGTCGATCCTGTTCTATCTGTTTCCCGCCATCTTCTTTGGTCGTGGTGTACTCTCCATTGCCCTGTTCATATCGTTCATCGGCATCAGTGCCGCGCGCGCGGTATTCCTGCAGGTCGTCGATGAAAGTCTCCTCAAACGCCGGGTCCTGGTGCTGGGTGCGGGCGAACGTGCAGATCACTTTTCACGCCTGCGTCGCCGTTCCGATCAGCGCGGATTTCAGATCCTTGGCTTCATACATATCCAGGGAGAAAAAGACGCCGTCGACAGCAGTCGTATCATTCAGCTTGATCGTCCGCTGGTTGAAAAATGTCTTGAACTGGAGGTCGATGAGATCGTCGTGGCCGTCAATGATCGTCGCAAGAACTTCCCGGTGCACGAACTTCTCGACTGTAAACTCAATGGCATCGACGTGGTCGATGCCCTGACTTTTTTCGAACGCGAAACCGGCAAGGTCATGCTGGAGTTGCTTTCACCCAGCTGGCTGATTTTCTCCGATGGCTTCGGACGAAGTTCTCTACGCAGTACTCTCGAACGTGGTTTCGATATTACCATTAGCGCGATTATCCTGATATTTGTCTGGCCTCTGCTGGCAATTACCATGCTGGCCATCCTCATCGAAGACGGTTTTCGTGCCCCCATTCTCTATCGCCAGGTACGTGTCGGCCAGGAAGGCAAGCCCTTCCAGGTATTGAAACTCCGCAGCATGTCGGTCAATGCGGAGAAAGATGGCGCCCAGTGGGCTCAGAAGAACGACAGTCGCGTAACACGTGTCGGCTCCATTATTCGCAAGTTGCGTATCGATGAGTTGCCGCAGATCTACAATATTCTGCGTGGCGATATGAGCTTTGTCGGGCCACGCCCCGAGCGCCCGGAGTTCGTTACGCACCTGAGTGAAAGCATCCCCTATTACGATGAGCGCCATCGTGTCAAACCCGGCCTTGCCGGCTGGGCGCAGCTCAACTATCCCTATGGTTCAAGTGACAAGGATGCCGCAGAGAAACTGCAATTCGATCTTTACTACGTGAAGAATCACAGCCTGATTCTGGACCTGCTGATCATTATCCAGACTGTCGAGGTGGTTCTGTTTGGTAAAGGTGCGCGTTGAGAACAGGTCGTTGCCTTACTCGTACACCAGCAGGGGAGTGCGTGGGTCATTCTCCCAGCGCACGACCAGCCCGTTCCTGAAATAGACCTTCGACAGGCCATAGAACCAGACGTCTTCCTTCTTTGCCGTCGGACGACCCTGGATGGCCTCGACTTCGAGCTTGGAGGCTCCATAGGTAAAGCGCGGTACCGAGCGCCGCTTGCGCTCGCCAAGATCGACACGCAATGGGTAGGCAAGATCCATCTCCCATCCGGAGACATGTCCATCCTCGAAGAAGATCTTCGACTCCCCGTAGTACCAGACATCGCCCTGCTTGCGCGTGGGTTCACCCTGGATCAGAAGGACGGTCTCCTTGTCCAGTCCGACCTGGACGTAGCCGGGAATATCTGTCCTGACGGCAGGCGGCGTATAGACATCTTCGCTCCAGCGGGAATCGAGTACATATTCGTCCTCGTTATCACCGAGACCAAACACCAGATACACAATCAGAACAGGCAGGATGACAAGCGCCGCACGTTTGTAGCGCTTGAACTTCGCCACCGACACCGGGTTGACTGAGGCTGGAGGGGGCTCCTGATGGCGGAATGACTCACGCCACTCGTTGTACACCTTGCTGGTATCCAGATCGGGATCGGGTTGTGGAGCTTGCCGGTGAATCTCCTGCTCGGGGGGTAAACCATGTTCCTTGACATACTCGGACAGGAGACGAAATGCGCGGCTGATATCCTTGAAACGCTCACCGTCGTTGCTCGCACCACTGGATTCCACTTGCCGATCAGGATGATGACGCTGCGCCAGTTCCCGGTAAGCACGGCGGATCTCTCCCCACGAAGCATTCATGGGGATTTCAAGAACCTCATAACACCATTGCAGTTGATCGTTACTCGGCATGACAACACGTCTTTCCCGGATACTGGAGCGCGTTAAGCATAGCAAAGTCTGGAATTTGTGTTCGAGGATCACACCGTAGAAAAATTTTATGGTGCAGTAGTCGGGGCCTGCCGCCAACCGGCCCGCCGCCCAGTCACTGGGCGGCACACCAGGGGCGGAGACGGTAAGTGCGGCGTTGGCCGTCCCACGTCACCCGAACTAAGACCTTTGTATTAGGGTCGGCCCGGGCCATGGACCGTTGACCGGGCGCAGGCCCACACCGGAAACGGCAAATTCACACACTAACTCAATACGGATTAACGGCTTAAAGACGCTGTCCGCATACCCGCGCCACGCGCGGCAGGGCGCTGACCGCAACCGAGTAACCGGAAGGTATTGTTGTCCCCGCATAGCGCTTACCGTAGACTTATAACCCGTTAAATATTAGACACTTGCAACCTGAACAGGTGAGCGGTGTGAATCCGGCGGGACGAGGTATGTAAAGAACACCTCGCCAGCCACCTTCCAGGGGAGCAGGCATCAAATGAAACACGTCCTTTTCGCGGGTCTGATTTTACTTCTGGCGGGCTGCGGGACCACCGCCACCGACGTGCAGGAATTCAATATCAGCACCGCGGATGTACCGGCCTACTCCCTGGGCAGTGAGTACCGCATCGGCGTTGAAGATGTACTGGCGATCAATGTCTGGCGTAACCCGGACCTCGCCGTCACCGTACCGGTCCGTCCTGATGGCAAGATCTCCATGCCGCTCATTGGGGACGTGCAGGCGGGAGGACTGACACCGGCACAGGTCACCGAAGATATCGGCAAACGCCTGTCACGCTATATTCGTGATCCCCAGGTCGCTGTCATTGTCACCCAGCTGCGCAGCCACGAGTACCTGTCGCGTGTGCGGGTTACGGGTGCCGTGCGCAATCCCGTGTCATTGCCCTTTCGCCAGGGCATGACGGTGCTGGACGCCGTACTGGCCGCGGGTGGTGTGAATGACTTTGCCGCACCGGCTCGTACCAGGCTGTACCGCAAGGGAACGGACCGGACGCGTGTCCTGCAAATCGATCTCGACGGCATCCTCACCGAAGGTGCTTTGGAGACTAACGTTGTACTGAAACCCGGTGATATCATAACTGTGCCTGAACGGCTGTTCTGAAGCTGCGTCACACAGGCATTATTCACAGCAAGGCAGGAAAGGTAAGTAAGGAATCATGGTTTTTTCACTGGAACAAAAAGTCAGGCTGTTGCTCAAGGAAGGGTTCAGGAACCGTAACCGGATCGTTGCGGGTTTCATCATCATCAACCTGACGCTCCTTTCCATCGGTCTCGTATGGCCCAAGGTCTACGAGTCCTACGTCACGGTACTGGTTGAAAACAAGAAGGTTATTCAGCCGCTGATGCAGGGTGTTGCCGTCACCACCACCGTGGCAGATCATGCCAAGAATGCCCGCGAGATCCTCTACTCGCGCAACTTCATTTTCCGCATCATGGAGGCAGGCAAGTTCCTCAAGGACAACCCCACGCCGCTACAACAGGAAAAACTGCTCGAAAAACTCAAGCGCAACATCCGTGTCTCAATCGTGGGCAGGAATATCATCAAGATTGCCTACCGGGATGACAACCCTGAACGCGCCCAACTTATAACGCAAAAACTTGCCACCCTGTTTGTCGAGGAAAGCCGCATTCAGAAGACACGGGAAAGTCGTGCAGCCTACGAGTTCATCGACAAGCAGGTACGCGAGTTCCATCGTGCCCTGGTCGAGGCAGAAAATCGTCTCAAGGAATTCCGCTCTGCCACGCTGGAGGCCAAACCAGGTACCGAGGGCGCCGTCGTCGCGCGCATCGAACGCCTGCAGAATACCCTGGAAGCCACACGCGTCGAACTGCGTGAAACCATCATCAAGAAAAAAGCTCTCGAAAAGGAGCTTTCCGGTGAAGCGGGTGTCTCTCTGAGCCTGTCTCGTGAAGGCCAGTACCAGTTGAAGATCGCTGAATTGCAGTCCCAACTGGATACCTTGCGTCTCAGCTACCATGAGACCTATCCTGACGTCATCCGCCTGAAGAATCAGATCGAAGATCTCAAGAAGGCTATCCTCACAGAGCAGGAACGCCGTCGCGAAGCCAAGGAACATGCGACCGAGGCTGGCACGGCATTCGTCGATGAGTCTGTTATTCTCAACCCCCTGACCGAAGAGTTGCGCAGCAGGCTGTCGCGCGCCAAGACCACCATCGCGACACTCGAAGCCCGCCTGTCCGAAACACAGAAATTGCTGGATGAAGAACTGGCGCGTGGCCGGCGCATTCATGTCAGCGAGGCGACTCTGGCAGAGCTCACGCGTGACTATGAAGTCAATCGCGACATCTACCAGGAACTCCTGCGCAAGCGCGAGCAGGCACGCCTGTCCATGAACCTGGACCTGGAAGAACAGGGACTCACCCTGCGTATCTATGAGCCGGCCTTCCTGCCAATCAAGCCATCAGGCATACGCTTTCTGCACTTTGCCCTGTTTGGCCTCGTCGCCGGCCTGGTGATTCCGTTTGGCCTGCTCTATGCCTTCCAGCAGTTCGATGCGCGGGTACGCAATCCCATGATCATCAATGAAAAACTTGCCCTGCCACTGCTGGGCGTTGTGCCTTCGCTGCCAACACCGCAGGAAAACCGACAACTTGCCTCGAATTTCAAGGTTCTCGCCCTTGCCCTGTTTGCCAACATGACCATTTTTGTTTCTGCGGGCTGGCTGAAATACAGCGGGGTGCTCTAAGTTGGCGGCAAAGAGGCGTAAGCGGCGTGGAAAATCGGCGAACAAGAACTCTTCAGGAACCACAACTACCGTTGCGAATATAGCCATGTCCAATGCTAACCCGATGCCTGAGACAATGCCCGATGATGCGGATATCGATCTGGATCTCGGTCCGGCGACTCCCGCTACCAGTGCCGATCTTGTCCCGGTAGAGGAAGCCACCGGCAGAGCACCAGAACGTTCGCTGGAGCTGCTCGCCGAGTCGAGCCGAAACATAAGCAGAATGCGTGATACGCGTTTTCTGACCAAGAACGAGCTGGCTGAAAAACGTATCATCTCCCAGGACATGCAGAACACGAAAGTCGCCAACGTCTTTCGTGAAATGCGTACGCGTCTGCTACAGAGCGGGCCACCATTCAATTTCACGACAATGGTGACATCTATCGTTAGCGGGGGAGGTGCAAGCCATGTCGCCCTCAACCTGGCAGCGGCATTTGCTTTCGATGAGAGCAAGACCGCAATGATCATCGATTGCAATATCCAGGAGCCCGCGCTCAACGAGATACTGGATATCAATCCGGCGGTGGGCCTGACAAATTACCTTGAAGACCCTTCCATCGAGGTTGACGATATCATATTTGCCACCGGCATACCGCGCCTGAGGATAATTCCTGCCGGCAAACGGAAGGAACATGCAACCGAGTTCTTCTCCTCGATTCGCATGCGCAAGCTGATCCAGTCGCTACAGAAACGCTATCCTGATCGCTACCTCATACTGGATGCTCCACCCATTGGGGAGTCTGTCGACGCCAAGCTTCTTGCTGATGCCTGTGATCGCGTCGTACTTGTCGCGCCTTATGGCAAGGTCACGGAACAGGAAATTGCGACTGCCTCGCATGCTATCGGTCGGGACAAACTGGCCGGTGTCGTCATGAATGATGAGCCCACCATACAGTGGCCATGGTAATCGCAATTTCACACCACAGGTCATCAACGTATGAAAACACGGAATCCGGGGCTCCTCGCCTGCTGTCTTGCTGGCGTTCCGCTATTAATGAACGTTACGCCTGTGTGGGCGCTCGAAACGACCTACCAGCTGGGCTATCGTCTCACCTACCAGTCTAATATCCGCAAGACGGAGATAAACCCGGAGTCCGAGTGGATAAACAGCTTTCTGGCCTCGGTCCAGGCGACAGAGACATCTGCCAGTATTGATCTGAACCTGGATGCTTCGTTACAACGCCTCGTATACAAAAACAATACTTATCCTGACCGTAGCGTCGCCAATGCAACTGGGGATCTACTCTGGACCATCCGCCCGGAGCGATTCACCTGGAGCGTGAATGACTATCTGCGTGAGACGATTATCGATCCGCGCGATACCAATGTCCCAACCAACCGACAGCGTACGAACACCTTTACTACTGGCCCGGATTTTATCTTTCGCGTCACATCACGTGATACGTTGATGCTGAGTTATCGCTTTATCGACAACTACCAGGAAGTTACCAATATCGACAGCCAGCAAAATCTCGGTACCCTGAGCTGGCAACATATGCTTTCGCCCGTCTCGTCCCTGTCCCTGATTTCGAATTACCTGGATGTCGACTATGAGGCGGAAATCTACCCTGATCGGGTAATCATCGATAATCTGCTGCGTTACAAACTGGCCCGGCCGAGTATCGAGTATCAGGTAGATATCGGTACAACGACAGTCCGAACCCAGAACCAGACTGAGATCGATGGCGACCTGCGAATACTGGCAGTGAACTACAACATCACGGCCACCGAAACCTTCTCTGTAAAACTGTCGGATCGCCTCGTCGAGGCAGGCAATATCGTAGATGCCGCCCTGGTTCCCGATGACCAGCTGGCGGATGGGCGATTTCTTACCGCAAATGTCTACCGCGAGAAACGTAGCCAGCTTGGTTATGCCTGGGCGGGGCCGTTTGCAACCCTTACGCTCAATGTGTATACCTCGACACGGAACTACTTTCAGGATTCCACCCTCGACAATACAATCGATGGGGGGCTGCTGGCGCTGGGCTACTCGGCGACGGAAACCCTGCAACTGACGCTTAACGCAAACATCAGTACCAGGCGCTACCCTGTCGATGGGCGAAGGCTCGATACGCAGACCTATTCCATCGATGCCGTCTACCTGATCAGCAGCGATCTCGTCCTCACCGGATCCGTCGGCACACGTAGCCGCGACAGCTCCGTAGCTGGACAGAACTACGACGACTTCATTGCCAGTATTGGCATTACGTACACCATCTAGCCATGCCGGGTGATGTTACTGAAAAAGTCGTTTTACTTGTCACAATCGATACAGAATGTGACCATGATCCGGCATGGGTGCGTTCCAGCCCCCTGACCTTCGACTCGATCACCGAGGGCCTGCCGAATCGCCTCCAGCCAGCCTTCGCATCGGTTGGCGCTATCCCTACCTACCTTCTCACCGTGGAAGTCATGGAAGATGAACAAAGTGTCGAGGCGCTCAGAGGCCTGCAAGGAGAATACGAGTATGGCACTCATCTTCATGCCGCATTCATCGAACCCGAGAAAAAGTTTTATGACTATGCCGGCATAGATAGTCCGGACTTCCAGTGCAACTACGCACCAGAAATCGAATTCGAAAAGCTGAAAAACCTCAGTGAACTGTTTGAGAGTCGCTTT
>DRKU01000138.1 GCA_011051615.1 Gammaproteobacteria bacterium | reverse complement strand
GCCCTGCGCATGCTCATACGCATGGCCCTGCAGCCCGATACCCGCGTGACGGTGCGTGAACTGGCGCAGGAATACCAGATCTCCCAACACCACTTGGTGAAGGTGGCGCATCACCTGGCGAAAAAAGGCTACGTTGCGAGCAGCAAGGGCCGCAAGGGCGGACTGCAGTTGGCCCGCGACGCGGCCGACATCAATCTGGGGGCGCTGATCCGCGACACTGAGCGCTCACTGCAGCTGGTCACCTGCGAGGACGAAAAGAGCGGTGTGCGCTGTGCCATCCAGGGCAGTTGCCGCCTGCCGGATATCCTGCAATCGGCGGTGGATGCCATGATGGCCGAGCTGGACAGTTACAGCCTGGCCGACCTGGTCTGTGATGCCGGCAGCCTGCGTGTTTCATTGATCGACGGTCCGCACTCGACACGCTGACGATTTACCGGTACGGCGTACCGTTGAGTAATTGCAGTTCGGCGTGCCCGTCTTTGAAGCCAATCCGCGTGATGGTAGCGTTGATGATACGCACGCGATACATGCCCGCCAGTGGCAGGTCCAGCAGGTATGCCAGCAGGGCACGAATGACGCCGGCGTGGGTAACTACCAGCACCGCTTCCCCGTCACGCGGCAGCACACTGCGCTCCCACGCCCCGCCCACGCGGGCGACGAAGTCTGCCAGCGGCTCGGCGCCGGGTGGACGACAATTGACGGGATCGGCGTAGAACGCGCGATAGGCCTCCGGATTGGTAGCCTGCAGTTCTTCGTGAGTGTGGCCCTCCCAGTCACCGAAACCCACCTCGCGTAGATCCACATCCACCTCCAGCGGCAGTCCGAAGCGCGCTGCCTGCTCCTCGGCAAAGGCATGGCAACGAAGCAGGGGCGATGTAACGATGCGCCGCCAGGGCGGAAGCTCCGGCATGGCAGCCCGCATCTGCGCCCAGCCACGCTCACTTAAGGGATCATCACAGCCGTTGCCGCGAATAGCGCGGCCACCGACGGGTTCGCCGTGGCGAATGAGATCGACCGTGCCGTGTACTGACACCGGGTGACCGCGGTTCAGTGCTCAGCCCGACCGTGTGCTTCGAGCAGGGTGCGGGTCATGATGCGATCGGTGATCGCCATGGCGATGGCGGAAATAATGAAGGTGACATGGATCAACACCTGCCATTTCACTTCCACCTGGCTTGCGGCGACAAGCTGTGCGGCCAGCGCCGCGTCGGTGCCCGCCGGGATACTGACGTTCTGCACTTCGATGAAGGTCTTGAGCAGGTGGATGGAGGAGATGCCGATGAGTGCCATGGACAGCTTGATCTTCATGGTCGCGGCGTTGACGTGGGACAGCCATTCCGGCTGGTCCGGATGCTCGCGGATGTTGAGGCGCGAGACAAAGGTTTCATAACCACCAATGATGACCATGATCAGCAGGTTGGCAATCATCACCACGTCGATGAGTGCCAGCACCGAGAGCATGATCTTGGTCTCAGTGGCGGTGCCGGCATCGTGGACCAGGTGATACAACTCGACCATGAAGTGATAGACATACACGCCCTGTGCGGCGATAAGGCCCAGGTACAGCGGTGCCTGCAACCAGCGGCTCCAGAAGATCATCTGTGCCAGCAGTGACAGGGAAGTGCTACGAATATCTTTTTGTTGGGCGTTCATTGCAACCTCGTAAAAAAATCAACCGGATGACAACAGGGCCGATCTCAGCCCGTCAGACTCAGAAACAGGCGGGGCAGCTTTTCTGGCAGGCGTTCCACGCGGTCGATTATAGTGTACTGGTTGCCGAAAATGTCCATCACGTAGTCGTCGTCACCTGGCACGACATTGGCGTCGAGATTGATACAATAGGTAAAGATACCCTTTTGATCGAGTTCCTGCACGGCCTTGTGAGCGTCCTCGATGAGCAGGCGCGGATCATCGACGTCGATGTCTGAAGGCTCGCCATCGGTAAGAATCAGCAACAGTTTCTTGTCGGCCTTCTGGGCCTCGAGATAGTGGCCGGCGTGACGCATGGCCGCGCCCATCCGCGTCGAATAACCCGCCTCCATGGCCGCCAGACGTGCCTTGACCGTATTGTCCCAGTGCTCGCTATAACCCTTGATATGCTGGTAGCGCACCTCATGGCGAGTATTGGAGGAGAACCCGGCAATGGCGAACTTGTCACCCAGGCGCTCGATGGCCCAGGCCAGCAGGGCAACCGCTTCCTGGCTGAGCTGAAGAATGGTCTGCTCACAGCCCTCTGGGATCTCGTTGAGCGAGGCGGAGAGATCCAGCAGCAGCATGACCGCGATATCGCGCCCGTCGTGCCGGTGACTCATGTTGATACGCGGATCAGGCTGCGCACCGCTCTTGAAATCGATCAATGAGCGGATGGCCACATCCAGGTCCAGCTCGCTACCCTCCTCCTGGTAGCGTACGCGCACATACTGCTGAGGTTTCAACAGGTCGAGGATCTGCTTGAGTTGCTTTGCGAGGCCGGCATGCTTTTCCAGCAGGCGATCGATCGTCCCGGCATCACCGGCCGGGTGCAGACTCTCGTACAGGCTCACCCAGTCTGGCCGATAGGTACTCGTACTGTAGTCCCACTCCGGGTAGTGCCGCGGTGGCAGACCTTCGGGCTCATGTTCTTCAGGCTCCAGCTTGCGCTGCTCCTCAAACATTTCCTCCTCATCGCCCTCTTCGATAAAGCGCCACATGTGCCGGTTGTCATCACGGTAGTCCACCAGCGTGTCAGTGAAGTGGACATTGGGCCGTTGATCGGACTGCAGATGCGTCTTTGCCACGAAGGAGATGGCCAGCGAAGCGATCTCCTTCGTCCCGGTATTCTCGTCGGCTATGGCCTCGTGAAAACGGCGCGTAAACTCGACGATATCGGCATTGGTGTAAGGATGATCGGCATCCAGAATGGCGTAGGACAACATGGCGAGGCGATGCCGGATACAGGATTCCTTATCCGGATCACAGGCGTCTTCAACCGGTTGCGGGTGCAGGCCGAGGAAAAGGCGGCGCAGACCGGGGTACTCTCGCATTGCCAGATATTCGACGCGTGAATCTTCCAGGATCTCGATGGCGATACGTTGAAAGGGGCTGAAGTTGTCCGCAATGATGGGCGTGGTCCAGCGCCGATGTGCAGCGATATGTGCGAGCAGGGCACGGTAACGGTCGATGCCAGTAATACCATCGAGGTCATCATAGACGTCCGGCACGCGGATGCCGTAGGCATCATAATAGGGCTGCGGACGGCGCAATTCGTCGAAGGCGGAAGAGTAGGGCACCAGGTGTTCCGCATCCTGCCACAGACAGCGCAGGTACAGGTCCAGCTTGCGTTCGTTGTCTACGAACAGCGTGCCGTGGCGCTCGCGCTGCAACACCGCACGGCTGTCCGCGGACTGGAGACTGAAGTAGTCACGCTGACGATCCGGGTGGCTCTGGTAGTTGCGCACACCGTAATCGATCCAGTTGCGGAGACCTTCCAGCGAGAGATTGTTGAGCAGGTAGGGCACCTGCCCGAGCATTTCCGGCAGACCCGGGCTGGGAATCGTCGTATGAAAGCCATGGATGGAACCAGTGGTGCGCTCCATCAGGTCCAGGATGATGTCGATGTAGTGGCGCAGCTGCTCTTCGCTGCCAAGGCGGCGTGCCGCCTCGGCGATGGTTTGCAGGAAGGGCGGTATCGCCTTGCCATTGGGGCTGCGCGAAATCTTCCACACCGTCTGGGAAACCAGTGACAGGGTTGCCTCCCCCAGCTTGTGGGCGACCTGAGGCATTTCCTCAAGATAAACGAGAACCGGCTCGAAACCACGCCCAATCATGCATATTAGCGAGGCACCGTCGAGGTAATCCCTGATCCCCTGCTCCGACAGCACGGACAGCGCTTCACGCATGCAGTCTTCAAAGACCGCATCCAGATCCTTGAAGTTACATTTGAGTGCGTCGCGGTAGGCTTGAAGTTCGTCAGCGTTCATATGCACCGTCAGGCAAATACCGCGTCGATGGCATGGTCAAGGGTGCTGCGAATATCGGCATCATCGGTAATGGGCCGTACCAGGGCCATGCGGCAGGCAGCCACCGGTTCGATTCCCTTGTTCATCAGTACCGCCGCATAGGTCAGCAAGCGAGTCGAGATCCCTTCGTCGAGTCCATGCCCCTTGAGATTACGTGCCGCCTCACCGACTTTTACCAATTTAACAGCGGTATCCGTATCGACACCGGTTTCTTTTTCGATAATTGCGGCCTCGACCTGCGCCGATGGGTAATCAAAGTCCATGGCGGTAAAACGCTGTTTGGTCGACTGCTTGAGATCCTTCATCAGGCTCTGGTAACCCGGGTTGTAGGAGATCACCAGCTGAAAGTCCGGATGAGCATCGATGAGTTCGCCCTTCTTGTCCAGCGGCAGCTGGCGACGATGATCGGTGAGAGGATGGATGACCACCGTCGTGTCCTGGCGAGCTTCGACGATTTCATCCAGATAACAGATCGCGCCGATGCGTGCCGCCGTGGTCAGCGGACCATCCAGCCAGCGTGTCCCATCGGCATCGAGCAGATAGCGACCGACCAGATCCGACGCGGTCATGTCCTCGTTGCAAGCTACCGTGATCAACGGTTTCTTCAGCTTCCACGCCATGTGCTCGATAAAGCGTGACTTACCACATCCGGTAGGTCCCTTGATCATCACCGGCAGGCGGGCCGCGTAGGCCGCCTCGTACAAAGCCACCTCATTACCCAGCTCTTCGTAATACGGTTCCTCTTTGATCAGGTACTGTTCAGTATCGACGATTTGGTCTCGAGTGCTCATGTGACTGTTCCTGTATATTGGTGGTCATTTCAGAGCAGCTTCATACTGTTGCTCTGAAATAACCCCGCTCAATGTGCGTGATGTTTCTGGAAAAAAAAGCCCCTGCAAGCAGGGGCTTTCTCGTACTGTACGTCAACAGGCAATGCTTACTTGTGAACGCCCAGCTTGTCGCGCCAGCCCGGGTAAAGCTGATCGGCGTCGCCCGGGAAGGATTCGAATGCACGAGCAAACTCTTTGTGTTCTTTCGCGAATTCGATCGGGTCGGCACCCTGTTTCCAGCAATCGTAGGCCTGGCGCAGCGAGATAGCGCCAGCTGCCGGGCTGTCGATGTGGCCGTAAGAACCACCACCGGCGGTGTTGATGACGTTGCCGTGACCCAGGTTCTCGAAGAAACCGGGCAGACGCAGCGCGTTCATGCCACCGGAGATGATCGGGGTGGTGGGCTTCATGCCGTACCACTTCTGGTTGTAGACCGGACCCTGGTACTCATCGCGCTCGATGATGTAGGCAATGGCGCGGTCGTCCTTGTCGCCTTCCATCTTGCCATAGCCCATGGTGCCGACGTGGATACCGGAGGCACCCTGCAGGCGGGACATCTTGGCCAGGACGTAAGCCGTATAACCGCGCTTGGAGCTCGGTGAGGTCACGGCGCCGTGACCGGCACGGTGATAATGCAGGTACTGATTGGGGAACCAGCGACGGGCGGTGGTAACCATGCCCGGACCACCGACGTAGCCGTCCACCAGGAAGGCAACGTGATCGGCGAACTCGCCGAAGGTCTCGAGGACATACTCACCACGGGCAATCATTTCGTCGTGGTCATCAGCCGTGATATTGGCGGAGAACAGCTTGGCTTCACCGGTCTCATCCTGGGCGCGACGCATGGCATCGGCCACCAGTGGAATAACCTTCTTCATGGGGGCGAAGACCTGGTTGCCCTGGGGCTCGTCGTTCTTGATGAAGTCGCCACCCAGCCAGAACTGGTAAGCGGCCTCGGCGAAGGGCTCGGGGCGCAGGCCCAGCTTGGGCTTGATGATGGTACCGGCGATGTAACCACCGTCGACGACCGGGCGGCCGAGGATGCGCCACATGTCGGAAATGTCCTTGGCGGGGCCGTCGAACAGCTCGATGGCGCGCTTGGGCATGTAGAAATCGATCATCTTGGCGTGTTCGATGTCGCCCATGCCCTGGTTGTTACCGATGACCAGGGTCAGGAAGGAAACGATCATCATGCGGCCGTCGGTGATATTGCGGTCGAACAGATCGATGGGATAGGCGATACGCATATCCTCGGTGGCTTCATCGATGTGATAGACCAGCGCGTCCACACCCTTGGTGAATTCGTCGGTGGTGGAGACTTCGACGTTGGTGCCGGTGGAAGACTCGGCGGCAAAATGGGCGGCGGCTTCCAGATAACCGTAACCCGACTTGGGCTTCATCTTGTAGGCGACGAGGATATGCTGACCGCCGGCGATCAAATCCTCTTCTTTCAGACTCAGGTCTGAGTAACGTGCTGATTGATCCATACTCAATCTCCTTTCACTAAATTGATCAGAACTCGAACAAAAATGCCGTGGGCGCCGGTGTTGCTGTCGCGCCCAGCGCCCGAAATCCGGTATCGGTGGTGGCCATGGGGCTATCCGGGCATGGCCTCCATCCAGCGGGTGGCCAACTATAGACCCTGAAAACCATAATTAAAACTAAGAGTTATTGATTGTTATCATAAGCATTTACTTATGATAGAATGACCTTGTTATGCACCTGACCTTTCGCCAGTTACAGGTCTTCGAAGCGGTGGCCCGCCTGCTCAGCTACCGCCGCGCGGCCGAGGAGTTACATCTCACGCAGCCGGCCGTTTCCATGCAAATCAAACAGTTGGAGAACAATGTGGGCCTGCCTCTGCTGGAACAGCAGGGCAAGAAGGTCTACCTGACCGAAGCCGGACACGAAATGTTCCACTACAGCCGCGCCATCGCCCAGGAGCTGGAGGAGGCCGGCGAGGTCATCGAGCAACTCAAGGGTTTGCGGGCCGGGCGCCTGAAGATCGCCGTGGCCTCCACCGCCTCGGCCTTCGCCACGCGCATGTTGTCCCTGTTCCGACGGCGCTTCCCGGGCATCACCGTGAGCCTCGACGTCACCAACCGCGAGGGCCTGCTGGCACAGCTGGCCAACAACGAAAAGGACCTGGTGATCATGGGCAAGCCCCCCGAGGACATGGCCCTGGTGACCAACAGCTTTGCCGACAACCCGCTGGTGGTCATCGCCGCCCCCGATCATCCGCTGGCCGAGGTATCGCAGATCCCGCTCAGCCGCCTGCGCGAGGAGACCTTCGTGGTGCGCGAACCGGGCTCCGGCACGCGAACCGCCATGGAACGCTTCTTCGCCGCGCACCAGCTGACGCTGGAGAGCCGCATGGAGATGAACGAAAACGAGTCCCTCAAGCTGGCGGTGCAGGCCGGCATGGGGCTGGGCATCGTCTCCATCCATACCCTGGAACTGGAGCTGGCTACCGGGCGGCTGGTGATCCTCGATGTCGAGGACATGCCCATCATGCGCCACTGGTACCTGGTACATCGCGAAGGCAAGCGCCTGCCCCCGGTGGCCGTGGCCTTCCGCGAATTCGTCCTCAGTGAGGGCCGCGAGCTGATCCCCACGCTGGTCACCGCTACCCCGCACTGACTGCACCTAGTACGACCGCGCCAGACGGTAACCCTTTCGTACAGTTGACGCTCTTACGGGGCTTCCCAATAATG
>DRKU01000137.1 GCA_011051615.1 Gammaproteobacteria bacterium | reverse complement strand
TGGGGATCTTCGCCAGTCGCATTTCCGCCGTCTGTGACGAGATGGGAGCGGTGCTGCGGCGCACGGCCTTCTCGCCCAATATCCGCGACCGCCTGGACTATTCCTGTGCCGTGTTCGATCCGCACGGGCACCTTTGCGCCCAGGCCGCGCACATCCCGGTTCATCTTGGCAGCATGGCGCACGCCATGGCGGATCTCGTGCGTCTTCACCAGTGGCGTCCGGGAGACATGCTGGTGCTCAACGACCCGTTCCAGGGCGGCACCCACCTGCCCGACGTGACGCTGGTGGCGCCGGTGTTCGTGCAGCAGCGTTGCGTCGGTTTCGTCGCCAACCGCGCGCATCATGCGGATATCGGCGCCGACAGTCCCGGTTCCATGCCGTTGGCGAGACGCCTGGAAGAGGAGGGATTGCTGATCGCGCCGACACTGTTGCTGGAAGGCGGCAGGCTGCGGCGTTCGGTGCTGGAGGCGATCATCGCGGCCACCCACGATGCGGCCATTACCGAGGGCGATTTCTCGGCCCAGATCAGCGCCAATCAGGCCGGCATCCGGCGTCTCGTCGAACTGGTCGGGGCCCTGGGTGTCGACCGCTATCTTTCCGCCCTCGATCAACTCAACGACTACGGGGAGCGCATGGCGCGCCGTGCGCTGGAACTCATCCCCGACGGACGTTATGAGTTCGAGGATCTGATGGATGATGACGGCCAGGGCACCCGGGACATCCCGGTGCGGGTGGCCGTGGAGATCGAGGGCAGTGACGTTCACGTGGATTTCAGGGGTACGGCTGCCCAGGTGGAGGGGAATGTCAACTGTCCGCTGTCGGTATGTGCCGCGGCCGTGTATTACGTATTCCGTTGCCTGATGGATCCGCGTACGCCTGCCTGTGCCGGCAGTTTCCGTCCGATCGACATCTCCGCGCCAGCGGCTTCGCTGGTTCATGCCCGGCCTCCTGCGGCAGTCGCGGCCGGAAACGTGGAGACCAGCAGTCGCATCGTCGATACCGTGCTGGGTGCCCTGGCGCAGGCGATACCCGGGGAGGTGGCGGCGGCCAGTCAGGGCACCATGAACAATCTGGCCATGGGCGCGCGCACGGGGCCGCGGGAGTGGGATTACTACGAGACCATCGGCGGCGGCATGGGTGCCGGTCGCGATGGTGGCGGCCTGGATGCGGTACAGACCCACATGACCAATACCCTGAACACGCCGATCGAGGTGCTGGAATCGAACTACCCGCTGCGAATCCGGCGTTACGCCATCCGCCGGGGGTCCGGTGGCAGCGGGGCCCGGTCCGGTGGGGACGGTCTGATTCGCGAATACGAGTTTCTGGCCGAAGCGCAGGTTACCCTGCTGACGGAGCGGCGTCGGCGTGCCCCCTGGGGGCTGCAGGGAGGCGCCGACGGGGCTCCGGGCGTCAACCGTTTCAATGGTGCCGTATTGCCGCCCAAGATCTCGCTGGCGGTGGCGCCGGGCGACCGTCTCGCCATCGAGACACCCGGTGGCGGCGGCTACGGAGAACCTTCATAGCGCCCCCTTTTCGACCCCATCCGGGCTCGAGCAAAGTGACTCAATTCTTTTGAAAACATGGAGATATGTCTCACTTATGGTGTTTTGTGAACCCGTTCAGATCTTTGCCGGCGTGCCGTTAATTTGATGAAGAATATCTTCCCGGCGGCAGGGTGGCCTGCCGCTGTCTGTCGACAAAGGGGCTGATCATGTGGAGAAAACGTCTTGTACCGCTGCTGGCGGGCTGTGCAGGGGTGCTCGCTCTGGTGCTGGATATCCGGGCGCCGGTCTACGCCGATCATGGTGCGCCGGAAGCGGTCATCACCGGTGCCGGCGCGCACTTCGCCTGGGTCATCTTCGATCGGCTCAGGTTCGATCTGGAGAAGGTTGCCGGGCACCCGATCAAGCTCTACGGGCGCAATTCCACCCTGGGCATGGGTTGTAACGCCGGGATCAAGACGGCACTGCAGAACCGGCCACACCACCAGACTTTTGGTTTCGTCTGCTGTCCCCTGGACGAGGACGAGGTGAAGCGCAAGAAACTGCGCGTTTACCCCATCGCGGTTGAACCCATTCTCATCGTGGTGAATCAGGACAATCCGGTCCATGATCTTTCGGCGGAGCAGGTTCGTGCCATGATGCGGGGCGATATCGTCAACTGGAAGGAAGTCGGCGGTCTCGACGAGCCCGTGGTGGTGGTCACACGCCTGCACTGCAAGAAAAGACCGGGGCACTGGAAGACCATTCTTCCGGAGGCCGGTGAATTCCGCTCCCAGCGCCTGAACGTCAGCAGCGCCGGCGACATGGTGCAGCGCGTTGGCGATTTCCGGGGAGCCCTCGGCCACATCGGTTCCACCTGGGATTTTGGCCCGGGCAGCCACGTCCGCGCCATCACGGTCGGTGGGGTGGCGCCCACGGCGGACAACCTGCGCAGTGGACGCTATCCCTTTTTCCGGCAGCTCGCGGCGGTGACCAACGAGCATCCTTCCAGGGAAGTGCTGGCCATCATCAGGGAAGTCCAGCAAGGGCCCGCATTTCGCAGGGTGGCGGCGCGCTACCAGCTGTTGCCCGCGGCCGAGCCGGGTAAACCCGCTCCATGAGCTACCGGCTCCGGCTGCTCATCAACATGGGCATGCTGGTGGTCCTGCTGGGCGGGATCATGGCGCAGTCCTTTCGTACGGCACACGATCTCATCGTCGAGGGGGCCGAAGACCACCTGCGGCATGCCTCGCTGGCGAAGGAGCAGGCGGTTCACTCGCAGCTGGACGATCTGCTGCACTACAGCCGCATCGTCGCCGCTGACCAGCGCCTGCAGGAGTATCTCTACATCATCACCGAGGTCGGTGCCAGCCACGAGGGCCTGGCCAGCTATCTCGACAGGCAGTTCGCTTCGCTGCCCCGTGATCATCGCATGGTGCTCTCCAGTCAGGGCGAGGTGCTGGTCGGAGATGAAGATTTCGCCGAGCTGCGGGAGTCTGTCTGGCGGCATCTGCAGAGCAAGGGGCCGGGCGGTTTCTACTTCCGCTCGGCACGCGGTGTCATGATGGCGGCGGTCGCGCCCGTGCATTTCGAGGACGAGTTGCTGGCCTATGTGGTCATGGCACGCCTCATGGACAGCAACTGGCTGAGACGGCAGGAGGCGCTTTCAGATGATCGCCTGCTGTTCTTCGAGCAGGGCGGCGAGGTGCTGTGGAGCAGCAACGACCGCTATCGTGGCGCCAGGCTCTCCGACGGCCAGCTTCTCGGGCACAACGGTCAATCGTTTCGTGTTCGCGAAATCGCATTGCCGGACCGGGACGGACAGGTGCCGCGGCTGTGGTTCGGCATCTCGGAAACACGCCTGATGCGATCGCTGGAGCGTTACGAGAAACAGGCATACCTGCTGGCCATCCTGGGTATCGCGATTGTCATGCTGGTAGGGTGGCGGATGCTGCGCAACTTCAACCGTGCCTTTTCAAAGCTGATGCATACCACCCAGGAGATGATCGACGGCAAGTTGCCGGTGGTGAGGCGCTCCGGCTCGCGTTCGCAGATGGATCGGCTGGTGAACCGCTTCGCCGACGTGCTCGATGCCCTCAGGCGCGAGCAGGAGGAGGTGAAGCGTGTCTATCGCAAGCTCCAGGAGACGGCCATCACCGACAGCCTGACCGGCCTGTACAACCGCCGTTATCTGGATGAGATGGCGCCGGCGCTGTTCGCCCAGGTGGAACGTGACCAGCGCTACCTCACCGCTATACTGCTGGACCTGGATTTCTTCAAGGCCGTCAATGACCGTTATGGTCACCTGGGCGGGGATGCGGTACTGGTGCACTTTTCGCGCCTGCTGAAACACAACTCGCGCGCCAACGACTACCTGTTCCGCATCGGTGGCGAAGAGTTTCTCATCCTCAACGTGACGGAGGATCCCGCCGACAGCGTCGCGCTCGCCGACAAGGTACGCCAGCTGGTGGCGGGCTCGCCCGCCAACTACCGCGGGGTCGAGATCCCGATGTCGGTGAGTGCCGGTGTCAGTTGCAGCGACGGGCGTTCCGGGGAAGGTTCGCTGAGCCGGCTGATGCGGGCCGCCGACAAGGCTCTCTACGAGGCCAAATCGGGTGGACGCAACCGCGTGGTGGTACACGGCAGTTGCCGCGAGGCCGGCGAGATCCTGAAACATCGGGCTCACCTGACGGTGGTGAGCTCTTCCCAGAAAGGTCGTCCGGAAAAGCACTGAACCAAGTCTCCTTCAGGTACCATGCTGTTCCGCCCGCAAGCCGGGTGGCATGGACGGATTCCGGTCGCTGTTTCATACTGTGCCCATTTCAAGGAAACAAGCGGTCGTCTGAGGGAAGAGCCGGTACCCGCCCTCGCCAGGCTGAACGATCGCCATGCGGTTTCTTTTACCGGTACGGAAGACGGCGATGTGCGGTATCTGCGGTGAGTTTCGGTTCGACGGCGGCACCCCCGACAGGGGTGCCCTGCGCCGCATGCTGTCGCGGCTGGAACGGCGCGGTCCGGATCACGAGGGACACCACTTCGACGCAGCCGTGGCGCTCGGCCACCGGCGTCTGTCGGTGATCGACCTGTCGCCGGCTTCCAATCAGCCCTGGGTCGACGAGGAGGCCGGCATCGCGCTGGTCTTCAACGGTGCCATCTACAACTACCGCGAGCTGCGCGCGGAGCTGATTGCGCGCGGCTTCGGCTTCCGTAGCGAGGGGGATACCGAGGTGGTGCTCAGGGCCTACGAGGCCTGGGGTGACGATTTCGTCACCCGTCTGTACGGCATGTTCGCCATCGCCCTGTGGGACCGTCGGCAGCGTCGCCTGTTGCTGGCGCGTGACCGTTTCGGCATCAAGCCCCTGTACTACAGCCAGACCCGCGATCGTTTTCGTTTTGCCTCCAACAGCCAGGCGCTGCTGGAGGCCGGCGGTGTCGATACCCGTTTCGACAGCGTCGCCCTGCACCATCACTTCACGCTGCATGCCGTGGTCCCGGCACCGCGCACCCTGTTGCGGGGTATTCGCAAGCTGCCGCCGGCGCACCTCATGATCGTCGACGAAAAGGGGCGCGATCGTGTCCACCGCTACTGGCAGCTCGATGCCACGCCGCCGGATCCGTCCCCGGACGAGGGCCAGTGGCTGGAGATGACCCGCGAACTGCTGCTGCGTGCCGTACGCCGCCGCCGTATCGTCGCCGATGTGCCGGTCGGCGTGTTGTTGTCCGGCGGGCTGGACAGCAGCCTGCTGGTAGCCCTGCTGGCGCGTCACGGCGGCAGCGATCTGCTGACCTTCTCGGTCGGGTTCGAGGATCATCCCGACGAGAAGGGCAGCGAGTTCGAATTTTCCGACCAGGTGGTGGCGCGCTACGCCACCCGCCATCACCGCATCCATATTCCCAACGAGGAAGTCCTGCAACGCCTGCCGGAGGCCGTCGATCACATGGCGGAGCCGATGGTGGGGCAGGACGCGGTGGCTTTCTACCTGCTGGCGGAACGGGTGTCACAACACGTCAAGGTGGTACAGAGCGGTCAGGGTGCGGACGAGGTGTTCGCCGGGTATTTCTGGTATCCGCAGATGCACCGTGCCACGGGTTCCGACGTGGATCGTTTCCGCCGCTTCTATTTCGATCGCGACCACGATGAATACCTGCGCATGATCGAGGCCCGACACGCGGGGCCGGACTACAGTTCAGCGCTGGTGGCTCATCGCCTGCGGGCCGCCGGTGGGGCGGAATACCTCAACCGCGTGTTGCACTTCGATGTCACCACGCTCATTGTCGACGACCCGGTCAAGCGCGTGGACAACATGACCATGGCCTGGGGGCTGGAAGCGCGCGTGCCCTTCCTCGATCACGAGCTGGTGGAAATGGCGATCCGCATGCCGCCGGAACTCAAGTTGCGGGAGCACGGCAAGTATCCCCTGAAGGCGATCGCCCGCGGCCTGGTTCCGGATGCGGTGATCGACCGGCCGAAGGCCTACTTCCCGGTGCCGGCGCTGAAATTCGTTCGCGGCGCCTTTCTGGATTTCATGCGTGACCTGCTCACCTCGCGCGCCTGTCGCGAACGCGGGCTCTACCGGCGCGATTATGTCGACAGTGTTCTCGCCGATCCGGAACACCGGTTTACCCGCCTGCAAGGCAGCAAGCTGTGGCACCTGGCGGCACTGGAGTTCTGGTTGCAGCGCAACGTCGACTCCGTCGATGGGGCCGGCTGAGCCGCAAAATGGTGGTCGTGTAGGGAAAACCCTTGCAAAAAGGGCTTTTTGTCGAATGGGTGGCTGGTTACACTCGGCTTCGGGTCAACAACAGAATACATCGAGGGGTAGGCGAAGATGGATGTGATGGAGCGGATACAGCAGGCTGTCGACAGCAGCCCGGTAGTGATTTTCATGAAGGGTACACCGAAGATGCCGATGTGCGGCTATTCCAGCCGTACCGCGCAGATGCTGGAGGCCTGCGGGGTGGATTTCGCCCACGTCAACGTGCTGGCCGACCCGGAGATTTTCGAGAACCTGCCACGCTTCGCCAACTGGCCGACCTTCCCGCAGGTCTACGTCAACGGCGAGCTGATCGGAGGTCACGATATCACCCTGGAACTGTTCCAGAAGGGTGAACTCAAGCCCATGCTTGAAGAGGCCGTGAAAAAAGCGTCCTGAAGCTCAGACGGGCAGGGAAGAAACGAAGCCGGGCACGGGCCCCGCTTCGTTTTTTTATGGCATCGAGAAAAGCCTGGCATTGACCAGGAAGTGGACCCACACACTGGCGGCGTAGCCCAGCAGAATGGCCCAGCTCCACTTGAGATGGCTGAAGAAGGTATAGATACCGCGCGCCTGGCCCATGACCGCCACGCCGGCTGCCGAACCGATGGAGAGCAGGGATCCGCCCACACCGGCCGTGAGCGTGACCAGCAGCCACTGTCCCTGGTCCATGGAGGGATCCATGGCCAGTACGGCAAACATCACCGGAATGTTGTCGACGATGGCGGACAGGAAACCCACGAGGATGTTCGCCTGGGTGGCGCCCAGGCCCTGGTACATCAGTTCCGAGCCGACCGCCAGGTAGCCGAGGGCCCCGAGGCCACCGACGGACAGGATGATGCCGTAGAAGAACATCAGCGTGTCCCACTCTGCGCGTTCCAGCGACTTGAAGATATTGAATTCGGCATCGTCGCTCGTGGGTTGGTCCTTCTCCAGTTTCAGGGCACTGCCGCCCATGGATTCCGTCGGCGCCTCCGCGCAGAAGTGGGCGCGTCGCTTGAGGTAGTAGCCATAGAGCTTGAGAAATCCCAGACCGGTCATCATGCCGAGCACCGGCGGCAGGTGCAGGAAGTTGTGCGCACTGACGGCCATGACAATCGTCACCACGAACAGGCCGACGACCACCCAGGCACCATGCTGCAGCCGTGCTTCTTCGTGCAGGGAGACGGGAGCCGAGGTCGGTACCGTCATGCCGAGGATGAGCGCCGGTACCAGCCAGTTGACCACCGAGGGAAGCAGCAGGGAAAAGAACTGCTGGAACTGCACCGCCCCTTTCTGCCAGACCATCAGGGTGGTGATATCACCGAAGGGACTGAAGGCGCCGCCGGCGTTGGCGGCAACGACGATGTTGATACAGGCCACGGTGACGAAGCGGTGGTTGTCGCCGCCCACGGCCATGACCACGGTCGCCATGAGCAGGGCTGTGGTGAGGTTGTCGGCTACCGGTGAAATGACAAAGGCCAGCAGGCCGGTGATCCAGAAAATGGTGCGCAGCGAGAAACCGCGGCTCACGAGCCAGGCGCGCAGAGCGTCGAATACCCCACGCTCATCCATGGTGTTGATATAGGTCATTGCCGCCAGCAGGAAGAGGAACAGTTCACCGAATTCCTCCAGATTGTGCTTGACCGCCGCTTCGGCGGTATGGGTGTCCCCGATGGAGATGTAGACCAGCGCCACGATCAGCCAGATCAGGCCTGCCGCCACCATGGTAGGCTTGGACTTGCGCAGGTGCAGCGCCTCTTCGGCGATGACGAACGCGTAGGCGATGACAAACAAGGCGATGGCGAGCCAGCCGGCCCAGTGGGAGGTGAAATCGTGCAGCTGGAGTGCTTCAGTGCTCGCGTGGGCGAGGCCGGGCAGCAGGGCTGCGAAAGGTCCCGCGAACAGGGCGAGATATGCGCTTGGGTGAACTCTGGTCATCCGTGCATCCTTGTCTTGTGGTTTTTTCGTTCCCTGCGAATCGAAAACCGATCCGTGATATGGTGCCTTATCGGCCCCAGGGGGGCGAAAGTTTATGCTGCGGCGGGCCGCAGCGGGACTTTCAGTGGCTGTCCAGTTTTGCCAGTTCCTCCAATATGGCGAGTACCAGTTTCTCTCCCTTGGCGCTCATGCCTTCGGTGAGCTTGTCCGCGTCGCGTTCACCCTGGACCAGCGGCCTCAGGATACCCGCCAGTCGCGCCATGTCACCACCGGCCTGTAACATTTGCTGGGCCATGGCTCCGAGCAGCTGCAGGGTCTCGAGATTGCCGCGCCGGGCACCATTGATCATGGCGGCAATGCCCGGGGCCGCCATGGCGCCGTCGGCACCCTGTTGGAGGTCCGGGAGGGTTGCCGGATTCTGCAGGCCGCGCAGAATGGCCGAGACGATGACCGAATCCTCCTCGTCCAGTTCGCGCAGCATGGCTTCGTCGCGTTCGCCGGCGAGAATGCGGCGTATGGCGGCCACCAGCTGGTTCCAGCCGTTATCCTGTGCCTGTTTGAGGATGTTCTCGAGATCAGGCACCTTGTCGCGGTTGTCGCATGCGATGACCACGCGGTGTATAAGACCGGTGTGGGCATCGATGATCTGTTGCTCTTTCTCGGGGAGATTGGGCATGGTTTCACCTGGTTTTTCGACTCGATGGACGGTTGACGGGTACTTTAGACTTGTTCTAAACTACTCTCAGGCTTCTAACCATACATTACCCAAGGAAACAACGCGATGAAACGAGTACTGGCTGTATTGTCCCTTTGTACCGGTCTTGCAACCAATGCCGCCATGGCCTACGAGTGGCAGGCGCTCCCCGGCAAGGCGCCGGAGCCCGCCGACAATCCCACGACACCGGAAAAGGTCGAACTCGGCCGTCTGCTGTATTTCGACCCGCGCTTCTCCCAGACCGGCACCGTCTCCTGCAATTCCTGTCACAACCTGATGCTGGGAGGAGACGACAACCGGCCGTTCTCCATGGGCGTGCACGGCAAGATGGGCGGGCGCAGTGCGCCGAGTGTGTGGAATGCCGCCTTTGCGTCTTCCCAGTTCTGGGATGGCCGCGCCGCCAGCCTCGAGGAGCAGGCCAAGGGGCCGGTGGTCAACCCGGTGGAAATGGGCATGAGCGACCTGGAAAAGGCCATGGACCGGGTGCGCGCCATCCCCGGTTACGAGCCCTATTTCGTCCGCGCCTTCGGTACCGACAAGCCGATGACGGTCGACAATGCCGCCAAGGCCGTGGCCGCCTTCGAACGCACCCTGATCACCCCCAACAGTCCCTATGACCGTTTCGTCAAGGGAGACAAGAAGGCCCTGAACGCCCAGCAGCAGCGTGGCATGAAGACCTTCGCCGAGGTCGGCTGTACCAGCTGCCATTCCGGCCCGGCCTTCAACGGTCCCGCGATGAAGGCGGGCACCGGTTTCTTCATGAAGTTTCCGACCTTCGAGAACAACGAGTACGTGAAGAAATACGACCTCATGAAGGACAAGGGGCGTTTCGAGGTCACCAAGAAAGAGGCGGACAAGCACCTGTTCAAGGTGCCGACCCTGCGCAACGTCGCCCTGACCGCGCCCTATTTCCACAACGGTTCGGTAAAGACCCTGGACGAAGCGGTACGGGTCATGGCGAAGGTTCAGCTCAACAAGGATCTGAGTGACGGGCAGGTAAAGGATATCGTGGTATTCCTCAATGCCCTGACCGGTGAGTTCCCGCAGATGAGTCTGCCACGCCTGCCGGCGACCCCGGGTTGGACCGTCATCGGCGACCAGAAGTGATTCCTGCATGGTGTTGAAGCAGTGATGCTGTGGTAACGCTCAAGGAAGAATGCCGGAGTCTGTAGCCTTTCGGGGCGGCGAGGGCGGGGCATGGTTCTGACCGAATCGACCGCGCCTTGAAATGGGCCCACTTTTCAGGAAAAAGCCGGCCGTTGTCTGAGCGCAGCGAGTTCAGGCCGGCCCTGAAAAGTGGGCCCATTTCAAGGAAACAAGCGGTCGTCTGAGGGAAGAGCCATGCCCCGCCCTCGCCGCCCCGAAAGGCTCCGGCGTTCATCCGCTGGTTCAAATCCGTTCTTGCGTACTCAGTTGCCAGTGAGGCTGTCCCAGCGGTTGACGATGATGCAGAACAGTTCCGCGGTACGCTCGGCGTCGTATTTCGCCGAATGTGCCTGTTCCTGGTCCCATTCGATGCCGGCGGCCATGGCGGCCCGCGCCAGCACCGTCTGGCCGTAGGCCAGTCCCGCCATGGTGGCGGTATCGAAGGTGCTGAACAGGTGGAAGGGGTTGCGCTTGATGCCGCTGCGCCCGGCGGCGGCGTTGATGAAGCCGAGGTCGAAGGAAGGGTTGTGGCCCACCAGGATGGCGCGGGTACAGGCACTTTCCTTGATGGCGTGGCGGATGGGCTTGAAGATGTGTCCCAGGGCCTCCTGTTCCGGCTTGGCGAAACGGAAGGGGTGATAGGGATCGATGCCGGTGAATTCCAGCGATTTCTCGTCCAGGTTGGCACCCGGGAAGGGCTCCACGTGGCAGGCGTGGGTTTCCACCGGCTGCAGCCGGCCCTCCGCGTCGTAGTCCAGCAGTACGGCGGCGATTTCCAGCAGGGCGTCGCGCTTGGGGTTAAAGCCCGCGGTCTCGACGTCGACAACCACGGGAAGAAAACCGCGGAAGCGCCTGGAGATCCGGCTTGAAACTTTTTCCTCTGTCATGGCTACAGCATACCGGAAGCGGATCGTGAAGGTGAGCCCGCCGTCCGTGTCCCGGCTGGTTGCGCTGCTGCTGGCGATCGCGTGGTTTTTCGCCGGAGCGGTCGCTGCCGACGGGCGATTCGACAAGGGCCTGCTGTGGAAGATCGAGCGCAGCGGTGCCCCGCCCAGCTATCTCTTCGGCACCATGCACAGCGACGACCCGCAGGTGGTGCAGCTGGCGGGGCCGGTGCGCAAGGCCTTCGAGCGGGCACAGGGTTTGACGCTCGAGATCGTGCTCGATCCGGAGGCCCTGATGAGCATGACCACTTCCCTGATGCTGGCCGACGGTTCGACGCTGGAACAGCACGTCGGCCCCGATCTGTATCGACGTACCGTGCGGGCGCTCGGGAAACAGGGGATTCCGGAACTGCTGGTGACCGGCATGAAGCCCTGGGCAGCGGCGATCACCCTGATGACGCCGCCCGACACCACCGGGCTGGTGCTCGATCACGTGCTCTACCAGCAGGCACTCGCCGCCGGCAAGCCGGTCGATGGCCTGGAGACCGTGGCCGAACAGATGGACATCTTCGACCGGCTGCTGTCACCGCAGGACCAGGTGAAGCTGTTGCGTGAGACGCTCGACCAGCTGCCGCAGATCGACACCATGCTGGAGGAACTGCGCAAGGCCTGGCTGGACCGCGACCTCGCCCGCCTGACGGAGATCAACGAATCCTCCATGGCTTCCGGTGACCCCGAGCTGGCCGCGCGCTTCAACCGTAGCGTGATCCTGGAGCGCAACCATCGCATGGCGGAACGCCTGCGGTCGCGCCTGCGCAGGGGCAACTGGTTCATCGCCGTCGGCGCCCTGCACCTGCCCGGCAAGGAAGGCCTGCTGAACCTGTTGAGCGAACAGGGCTACCGGGTGACGCGGGTCTACTGAGTCAATCGCACAACTTCCAGGCGATGTGTTCCCCGGCCCGCATCGGCACCACGCTCTCCTTTCCCAGCGGGTAGCTCTCCGGCACCCGCCACGTCTCGCGCCGCAGCGTGATGCGCTCCTTGTTGCGTTGCAGTCCGTAGAAGTCCGGTCCGAAGTGACTGGCAAAGCCCTCCAGCCGCTCCAGTGCGCCGGCCTGCTCGAAAGCCTCGGCATAGAGTTCGATGGCCGCGTGTGCGGTATACAGGCCGGCGCAGCCGCAGGCACTTTCCTTGGCCGAACGCGGGTGCGGCGCGCTGTCGGTGCCGAGGAAGAACTTCGGGCTGCCGCTGGTGGCGGCCTCCAGCAGCGCTTCCCGGTGTATCTCCCGCTTGAGCACCGGCAGGCAATAGTGGTGCGGGCGCAGGCCGCCCGCGAACAGGGCGTTGCGGTTCAGCAGCAGGTGGTGCGCCGTGATGGTGCCGGCGACCCGTTCGCCGGCAGAGCGCACGAACTCGACCCCCTGCCGGGTGGTCAGGTGTTCCAGCACCACCTTGAGGTCCGGAAAGCGCTGCAGCAGCGGCAGCAGCACGCGTTCGATGAACACGGCCTCGCGGTCGAAGACGTCGATGTCGGGATCGGTCACTTCGCCGTGGACCAGCAGCGGCAGCCCCAGGGACTGCATGGCCTCCAGCGCCGCCGTGCAGTGGCGCAGGTCGGTGACGCCGGAGTCGGCGTTGGTGGTGGCGCCCGCCGGGTAAAGCTTGACCGCGTGGATGCAGCCGCATTCCGCCGCCCTGGCCATTTCATCGGCGCTGCTGTTGTCGGTCAGGTAGAGGGTCATCAGCGGCTTGAAGTTGCTGCCGGGGGGCAGGGCGGCAACGATGCGCCGGCGGTAGGCGAGGGCGGCGGCGACAGTACTGACCGGCGGGCGCAGGTTGGGCATGACGATGGCGCGTGCGAAGCGGCGTGCGCTGTGGAGAAGGACGGAGCGCATCGCCTCGCCGTCGCGCAGGTGCAGATGCCAGTCGTCCGGGCGCCGCAGGCTGATGGTCATGGCATCCATGTTGTTCTCCCTTGATTTTCCGAGGCTTTTGGCCGCTTCGCCGCCATTTTGCAACTTGACCTGTGGGGTCAAAACAAAGATCATAGCGGGCTTGATTTTTGCCGCCGCCGAACATCGTGCGCGGCCGGCGTGCGCCTTGCCCAGTGCCGGAGCATGCTGAAAAAGGTTCGTTATTTCAACAGGTTTTCAATCCAGTGAGTGGGCCTGCTGCAGGTCCCCGGAATTGCAAGGAGCCTCATGAACGTCGCCGACAAGAAACGGCTGCTGCGCGAGATGTTGTTTGCGCGGCGCTTCGAGGAGCGCTGCTACGAAGCGTATGTGGAACGCAAGATTGGGGGGTTCCTGCACCTCTATCCGGGTGAGGAAGCCTGTGCCCACGGCGTGCTGGAGGCGGCGCGGCCCGGCTACGACTACGTGATCACCGGGTATCGCGATCACGTGCATGCCATCAAGTGCGGCGCCGACCCGAAGAAGGTCATGGCCGAGCTGTATGGCAAGGAAACCGGTTCCTCCAAGGGACGCGGCGGCTCCATGCACATCTTCGACGTCGAGCACCGCTTCATGGGCGGCTACGCGCTGGTGGGCGGCCCCTTTCCGCTGGCGGCAGGCATCGCCAAGGCCATCAAGATGAAGGGCGGGGACGAGATCTCCATCTGTTTCCTCGGCGATGCCGCCAACAACCAGGGTACCTTCCATGAATCCCTCAACATGGCGCGCCTGTGGGAGTTGCCGGTGCTGTACGTGTGCGAGAACAACCTCTACGGCATCGGCACCCGCATCGACCGCTCCACGGCGGTGATCGACCAGTACAAGCGCGTGTCCGGCTACAACATTCCTTCGGCGCAGGAAGACGGACAGGACATCGAGAAGGTCTACAAGGCGGCGCAGAAGGCGGTCGACCACGTGCGTTCCGGCAAGGGGCCCTATTTCCTGGAATTGATGACCTACCGCTACCGCGGCCATTCCATGTCGGACTCCAACGCCTACCGTTCCCGCAGCGAGGAGCGCATGTGGTCCAATCGCGATCCCATCATCATGCTGCGCGACCGCCTGATCGAGGCCGGCGAACTGACCCGCGAGGACTACAAGGCGATGGATACCGAGATCCTGGACGAGATCGAGGACGAGATCATCGCCTTCGCCGAGTCCTCGCCGGAGCCGCGCGTGGACGAGCTGGAGAAGTAC
>DRKU01000136.1 GCA_011051615.1 Gammaproteobacteria bacterium | reverse complement strand
TCGCGTGCCGAAGATCGCCCACCGCCACGGTAGTCGCGAATGCCATACTTCTGCAGGTAGGTATAGTCGGCATGCCCGGGGCGGAAGCTGTCCCGGATGTTGCTGTAGTCCTTCGAGCGCTGATCGACATTTTCGATCAACAGGCCGATGGGCGTGCCGGTAGTGCGGCCTTCGAACACGCCGGAGAGGATCTTCACCTGGTCGGGCTCACGGCGCTGGGTGGTGTGGCGCGTCTTGCCCGGGCGGCGACGTTCCAGGTCCCGTTGCAGATCGGCCTCGCTCAGTTCCAGCCCCGGCGGACAGCCATCGACGATGCAGCCGATGGCCGGGCCGTGACTCTCGCCGAAGGAGGTCACGGTGAAAAGCTTGCCGATGCTGTTGCCTGACATATAAGAGGTTCCGATGGTTATCTGTTCTTTCCGCCCGGCCGAACCACACTCGGTGTCGTAACAGGCTCCAGCGGGTGGTCTTCGGCAAAACCGTTGGCCGCACGGACGCGGCCATCGAGCCGGCAGGAATGCCGGTTTTTGCGTGTCTTGACGAAGACCACCCGCTGGGGCCCTTCAACCTTACGGTATATGGCGACCATTATACCTTATTTAATAGCCGCCGCAGCCCCGGCCTCAGGCGTCGTCCCCCGCCTCGGCCAGGCCCATGCGGTGGGTGTTGTTGATCATGCGCAGCAGGAACTTGAACGGCAGCGCCGCATCGTGTTGCGCCTCGACGATGGTCATGAAAGACAGATCCTCGTCACGAAATGTATAGCTGCCATCGCGCAGCGTGGCCTGCAACTGCCGAAGTTCCTCGAGCAGGGGATTGACGAATTCCAGCACCATGCCCATGTCTTCGTAATCGTATTCCGCCGAAGCCTGCAGCTCCTCGGTTTCATACACCGCCTGCTGCACCAGATCGACAAACTGCTCCATGGTCGTCGCACGTTTCTCTTTCATGTCATTGCCTCACTATGCACTCAGGGTTCTATCGGAAAAAAACTATCGAGAGTGGCGCGTTCCATGAGCAATACACCCTCACCACCATGCTCGAACTCCAGCCAGGTAAAGGGCACGCGCGGAAAGCGCGTCTCCAGTGCCGCGGCGCTGGCGCCCACCTCCAGCACCAGGATCCCCTGCTCCGTCAGATGCTCGCGTGCCTGTTCCAGAATGGGAATGGCGAGATCGAGACCACTCTCGCCCGCCGCCAGCGCCAGTTCCGGCTCATGCCGATACTCCGCCGCGCGCGTTGCCATCTCACCCCTATCCACATAGGGCGGGTTGCTGACGATGATATCGTAACGGTGCTCCCCCAGGCTGGCAAACAGATCGCTTTCGATCAGGCGGACCCGTTCTTCCACGCGGTGGCGTGCCACATTGATCTGCGCCACCGCCAGCGCGTCCGTGGAAAGATCCACAGCATCCACGTGCGCCTCGGGCAAGGCCAGCGCCGTGGCGATGGCGATACAGCCACTACCGGTACACAGGTCGAGTACGCGCCGTACCCCGGCGGGGTCGATCCAGGGTGCGAAGCCCTCGGCGATCAGCTCGGCGATGGGCGAGCGCGGCACGATGACGCGCTCGTCAACATAATAAGGCTCACCAGCGAACCAGGCCTCGTTGAGCAGGTAGGCCAGCGGCCGGCGCGTGGCAATGCGTTCCTCGACGAGACGCGCAATGGCCGCGCGGGTGGTATCGTTGGGGACAAGGGCCAGTTTCTCTTCGCTGAATGGATAGCCGATGCGGTTGGCCACCAGCCACGCGGCCTCGTCGACGGCATTGTCGGTGCCATGGCCAAAATAGAGATCAGCCTTCTCGAACTGCGCCGCGCACCAGTCGATGATAGCCTCCACGGTCTGAATCGAAGAGGGGATCGTCAACGCGGGGGCGCTTTCTTCGCTCACGTCTTTCTGACCGCGTGTTTGGGCCGGAAGGCCTTCACCACCGACTCGTCGGTTTCGAGATAGGGCCCCTCGATGAGATCGATGCAATAGGGCACGGCGGGAAACACCGCGTCGAGACAGTCGTCGATAGCCGAGGGCTTGCCTGGCAGGTTGATAATGAGTGACTTGCCGCGAATTCCGGCGATCTGACGCGAAAGGATGGCGGTGGGCACGAACCTGAGCGATACGGCGCGCATCTGCTCACCGAAACCGTCGAGGATCTTGTCACATACCGCCTCGGTAGCCTCGGGCGTGATATCGCGCACCGCCGGCCCGGTACCGCCGGTGGTCACCACCAGGCAGCAACCTTCGTCGTCACACAGCTCGCGCAGTGCGGCCTCCACCTGATCCTGTTCGTCGGGTACCAGGCGCGCCACCGCTTCCCACTTGCTGGTCAGGGCCTTCTTCATCCATGCCTGCATGGCCGGCCCACCGAGGTCTTCGTACTCGCCACGGCTGGCGCGGTCGGAGACAGTGACAAAACCGATGCGTATCTTTTCCTGTGCCATGTTATGAAATACCCTTTGCGTAATAATCAGAAATCATAGACGAGTGTGACCGCTGTCGTGACATCGGTGTTCTCCGTCCCCACCGGCACGTGGCTGTTGTCCTTGATGGTCAGGGTGGTCTTCATGGACAGGTTGCCGTTGATCCTCAGTTTCAGCTCGGTGACCGATTCTGTCAGGCGGTTATCACTGCCCTGCTCGACGAAAATGTTCTCCTTGAAAGAACTGGTCTCGGTGATCTGCCAGGCATAGTCCAGCGCCAGGCGGATGATGGTCTCATCGTTCTGTGTGCCATCGACATTGTCGGTCTGGCGCGCACCGACACCGGCCTCGAGGCTCAGTGTATGTGCCTCGGTATGGATCACGGTGCGACCATAGCCCAGCACCTCGGTGAGGCGCCGATCAAAACCGGCAAAGCGATTGTCTTCCACGCGCAGTGAACCGAACAGGTAGTCGATCTCGGTGAGTCCATACTGCGCGCGATAGCGGGCACTGACACTGTCTGCCGTGGTCATGCCCTGATCGGAAGAACGCAGCGCCGTGATCTCGACCTCGTGTTTCCACGGCCCGTGACGTTTGAGCAGGTCGATGCGGGCATTGATGCTGGTGGTGTCCGTGTTTCCACTGGTCTGCACGTAGCCAAGCTCCGCTTCCCCGCCCCAGCTTCCCGTCTCCTTACCGGCAGGCGCGTTGGCCGCCTGAAGCTCAGCCGTGGCGAACAGGAACAACACGTACATCAGAAAAACACGTTTCATTTCAGGCTCTCACACTAAAACGGCGGCCACAGCGTGCCGCCGTTCGATCTATCTCGGGATGAGCGCGGGGTGCGTTCCCCGTATCAGGGGGTGAGGTGCAGAGTAAACTCCCGCATATTGACCGGACGCCGCTGTGCACCCCAGGTGCCCGGCTGCGAGTCGAAGACGCCGGCGCACGGGGTACCACAGAACCGGCACTTGCCGTCCGCGGTCAGGTTCCACTCGCCCAGCGTGTACCAGTCCCGGCCGATGAGTTTTTTACCACATTGGTGGCACCAGGTGCTACCCCCGTCCTCGTCATGGACATTGCCGGTATAGGCGTAACGTACGCCATTGTCCATGGCGATCTTGCGTGCGCGCGTGAGCGTTTCCGGAGGGGTGGGCGGTATGTCACGCATCTTCCAGTCGGGGTGAAAGGCCGTAAAGTGCATGGGGACATCCGGGCCCAGTTTGTCCACCACCCATTTCGTCATCTCGTCGAGTTCGGCATCGGAATCATTCTCGCCGGGGATCAACAGGGTGGTGGTCTCCAGCCAGGTATCCGTTTCATGCTTGATGTATTCCAGCGTCTCCAGTACGGGTTGCAGGTGACCACCGACGATCTTGTGGTAGAAACGCTCGGTGAAGGCCTTGAGATCCACGTTGGCGGCGTCCATGTGGCGGTAGAACTCCCCACGTGGTTCGGCGCATACGTAGCCGGCGGTGACCGCCACCGACCTGATATCGCGCTCGTGGCAGGCCTTTGCCACGTCGATGGCGTATTCGTGGAAGATCACCGGGTCGTTGTAGGTATAGGCCACGCTACGACAATCCAGCTCCTCGGCCGCCCGCGCGATCGCCTCTGGTGTAGCGGCATCGGCGAGGGTGTCGATCTCACGTGACTTGCTGATGTCCCAGTTCTGGCAGAACTTGCAGGCCAGATTGCAGCCCGCGGTACCGAAGGAAAACACCGCCGAGCCCGGGTAGAAATGGTTGAGCGGTTTCTTTTCGATGGGATCGACGCAGAAACCGCTGGAGCGCCCATACGTGGTCAGCACCATGGTGTCGCCCCGCCGGCCGCGCACGAAGCACAGCCCGCGCTGGCCATCGTGCAGCTTGCAGTAGCGCGGGCACAGGTCGCATTGCAGACGGCCGTCGTCCAGCTTGTGCCAGTAATTGACGTCAATGACGGCATCGTCTTCGGGAATGGCTTCCATGAAAGATTCCTCAGGTGTACTTACATTGTGGCCAATGGATGGCTATCTATAAATGGTAAATGCGGCCACAATTGACATTGATCAAGACGTGCCGCCCCGGCCGGTGACAGGCTTGGAAAAAAGACACACAGACCCTATTACTACTACATACCACCACAAGAAGTGATGCCTATGCAGATGCAGGGGGAACAACGGGTGCGGCCCCCGGCGGTTGCCGGGACCTTCTATCCGGCCGACCCACGGGAACTACAGGACATGGTGCGCGGCTTCCTGCAGGATGCGCGCCCGGTGAAAGACCCGCCACCACGGGCGCTGATCGTCCCACATGCCGGTTACATCTATTCGGGGCCAGTGGCGGCGTCCGCCTATGCCCGCCTGCGTGAGCGGCATGCACAGATCCGCCGCGTGGTGCTGCTTGGCCCGTCGCACCGTGTCGCTTTCAGCGGGCTTGCCGTCAGTGGTGCCGACTGTTTTGCCACCCCGCTCGGCAAGGTCCCCCTCGATCAACAGGCCATCGCCCGCGTACTGGCCCTGCCCCAGGTACGGGAGCTGGACGAGGCCCATGCGCTGGAACACAGCCTCGAGGTCCACCTGCCCTTTCTGCAAACCATTCTCGACGATTTCAGCCTTGTACCGCTGGTGGTGGGCGATGCCAGTGCCGAGGAAGTGGCTGAGGTCATCGAAACCCTGTGGGATGGCCCCGAGACCCTCACGGTGGTGAGCTCGGATCTGAGTCACTACCACGACTACAACACCGCGCGCCAACTGGACCGGCGTACCACCGAAGCCATCGAGGCACTGCGCTACGAGGATCTCGACTACCAGAGTGCCTGCGGGCGCAACCCGCTGGCCGGCCTGCTGCTGGTGGCGCGACGCCACGGCCTGCATGTGCAGACCCTCGACCTGCGCAACTCCGGTGACACCGCTGGGCCACGCGACCAGGTGGTGGGCTATGGCGCCTACGAGGTGGACGAATGATCGACGAGCGTACGCGCAAGCAGCTGCTGGATATCAGCGACATGTCCATCCGCCACGGTCTGGAGAAAGGCGCACCACTGAAATTCAACATCAATGACCTGCCCGCTCCCCTGCGCGAGCCAGGCGCATCTTTCGTGACGCTGAAAATTCACGGCCAGCTGCGCGGCTGTATCGGCGCCCTGCAGGCCACGCAGGCACTGGGCCAGGATGTCGCCGACCACGCCTGGGCGGCCGCCTTTCAGGATCCGCGCTTTGCACCACTGCGCGAAGACGAGTACCCCCTGCTGGACATTCACATCTCGGTGCTGGAACCCGCCGAAACCATCGATTGCCATTCGGAAGACGAACTGCTGGCGCAGTTGCGCCCCGGCGAGGATGGCCTGATCCTGGAGGACGGTCCGCGTCGCGCCACCTTCCTGCCCTCGGTATGGGAGAGCCTGCCCGACAAACGCGACTTCGTGCAACAACTCAAGCTCAAGGCCGGGATGCCCGCCAACTACTGGTCACCCTCCATGCGCTGCATGCGCTATAGCGTGGAGGAATTCGGCGGACACGTGGCGGCGTGAGCCGTGTCTGACGGATTTCGGTAAGAGGCAGGGGCAAGGGTTTGTGGGCGACTTATTAAGGGATTGCGGTAGTGTTCAGAATTCAGGTCGTGCTAGAGGAGATGGAGATTAATGTTATTGAGGTAAATGATGGTCTTGCCTGTTGGGAGGCGATATCAGATTTGGCTGCGCCAGTTATGGCGCTCGTTGGAGAATTAGAGGATTCTGTACGATCGGATTATATCGGTGAGGTGTTCAGGGTCGCTGATGCCATGAAACAGG
>DRKU01000135.1 GCA_011051615.1 Gammaproteobacteria bacterium | reverse complement strand
GCTTGTTTATACAGCGTTGACCATGAGCATTACCACCGGAAATGCGTTTGATGGCGCCCTGTTGATGGTGGCCTTTGGTCTCGGTACCCTGCCCAACCTGCTGGCCATGGGCCTGTTCGCCGATCTCATGCGCCGGTATGCGCAACGGCCCCTGGTACGCCGCCTCGCGGGACTGCTGGTGGCAGGCTTCGGTGTCTATACCCTCATCGCCGTGGCGCGGTTGATTTAGATAATCTTAACCACGGGAAAGACGGAGCAAAAATATTTTAACCACGGAAGGCACAGAGGGCTCGGAGGAAAAAATATGTTCAACCACGGGGAAGCGAGGAAAGGCATTTATCCCAACCGTCATTCCGGGGGTTGCCGTGTGTAACACGGCGGCAACCCGGAATCCATGGATTTGATTCCCTGGATTCCCGCTTGCGCGGGAATGACGGCGCAATACGCTGCGCCATTGCGCCCTGTGGCCCTGCTCGAACACGCATCACAGATTTAACCCGGGGTGACGGTCAAAAAAGTTGTTTCCCCGTGCTCCCCTTGGTTAAAGTCCTTTCTCCGTGCCCTCTGTGGTTACAGCAGTTCAACTCCGCCGAAAACGATACAGGGCGATCTCGCCAAACAGGTTGGGCGCCAGCCGCATGAGGAAGTCGGTTTCGTGGGTGCGGTCCACCACGGTGCGCTCGAGGATCTGGATACGCAGTTCGCGGCACAGGTCTTCGAAGTCCTTGAGCGTGCCGAGGTGGATATTGGGGGTGTCGTACCACTGCGAGGGCAGGGTGGGTGTGACCGGCATGCGGCCACGCAGTAGCTGCCAGCGGCAGCGCCAGTGGCCGAAGTTGGGGAAGGTGATGACGCCTTCACGGCCGATGCGCAGCATCTCCAGCAGGATACGATCCGGGTGGCGCACGGCCTGGATGGTTTCGGTCATGACCACGTAGTCGAAGCTGTCGGCGTCGAAGTCGGGCAGCCCGGCATCCAGGTCGGTCTGGATGACATTGAGGCGTTTCCTGACGCAGGCGGTGATGTTGTCCGGATCGATCTCCAGGCCATAACCGGTAACGTTATGCTTGTCGCGCAGGTGCGAGAGCAGGGTGCCATCGCCACAACCGAGATCGAGGATGCGCGAACCGGGGGTGATCCAGTCGCTGATGATGCCGAGGTCGGTACGCAGGTTAGTCATCGGCCCCACCCCCTTCGGCTTCGATCTCCGCGGCGATATTGTCCATGTAGGCATGGAAGACGTCGAGATACTTTTCGATGGGCATGAGGAAGGCATCGTGCCCCTGGTTGGCCTCGATCTCGGCATAGGAGACTTCCTTGTCGCCGTCGAGCAAGGCCTTGACGATCTCGCGCGAGCGCTGCGGCGAGAAGCGCCAGTCGCTGGTGAACGAGACCACCAGGAAGCGTGCCCTGGCCGGCGCCAGTGCCGCTGACAGATCACCATCATGCTTGCTGGCCGGGTCGAAATAGTCCAGCGCCTTGGTCATCAGCAGGTAGGTGTTGGCATCGAAGCGCTCGACGAAGGACTTGCCCTGGTAGCGCAGGTAGGACTCCACCTGGAACTCCACGTCGAAACCGAAATTGAGCTTACCCTCGCGCAACTCGCGGCCGAACTTGGCGCGCATGGAGTCATCCGACAGGTAGGTGATGTGGCCCAGCATGCGGGCGATCATCAGGCCGCGGCGCGGGATGGTGTCGTGTTCGTAGTAATGGCCATCATGAAAATCGGGATCGGCCATGATGGCCTGACGCGCCACTTCGTTGAAGGCGATGTTCTGCGCCGTGAGTTTGGGTGAGGCGGCGATCACCAGGCTGTGGCGCAGGCGCTCGGGGTAGTCGATGGCCCATTGCAGAGATTGCATGCCGCCGAGGCTGCCGCCGATGACAGCGGCCCACTGGTCGATGCCCAGGGCATCGGCCAGCCGCGCCTGGCTGGCGACCCAGTCGCTGACGGTGACGACGGGAAAATCCGGTCCCCAGGGTTTGCCGGTATCGGGGTTGATGCTCATGGGCCCGGTGGAGCCCTTGCAGCCGCCCAGATTGTTGGGGCAGACGACGAAGAAGCGGTCGGTGTCGATGGGTTTGCCGGGGCCGATACAGACTTCCCACCAGCCGGGCTTGCGGTCGTCCTCGCTGTGGTAACCGGCGGCGTGGTGGTCCGAGGACAGGGCGTGGCAGATCAGGATGGCGTTGGAGCGCTCGGCGTTGAGTTCGCCATAGGTCTCATAGATCAGATCGTAGGCGGGCAACTGCCGGCCACATTCCAGGCGCAGCGGGGTATCGAAATGCCGTGTCTGTGGGGTGACCAGGCCAACGGAGTCTGCGGGAAATTCGCGCGCCATCGGTCTCCTTCAACCCGCAATCGGGCGCAGGTGGTGGGCGACAGGGCGAGCTGCGATGTAGGTTGCCGGTGTCACGGGTTCCTTGCCTTGCGTCATGGGTTTATGGCGATGCGGCATGCCGCTTCAGGGCAAAGTCTAACCAAATACATGGATGGGTACTAGGCCGTGTATTCTAACCTGCGTCGCGCCCCTCGCGACTGTCTTTGTCACGGTGTGTCCGGTGTTTGATATCCATGGTTGATTTAAACGGTCCCCCCGCCCTCAGGGCGGGGGACAGGGGGCGGGGATCAAAATCCTCAGCCCTCGCACCTCACAACCCCTTTGAGACGGGGATCAATAACGCCTGGTCGGGAAGAAGCGCAGCGGAATCCGGGAAGTTCAGGTGTGCGATGTCTGCCCCCCTCACCCCGACCCTCTCCCCCCTCGGGGGGGAGAGGGGGTAACAACTCGTTGCCTCGAAATAACGGTCCCCCCCTCAGGGCGGGGATCAGAATCCTCGGCTCTCGTTCCTCGCTACTGTATTTTAATGACTGTCAATACGAAAACGGGGGCCAGATGGCCCCCGTATCATGCTCAGGGTGAGGAACCGCCTCAGGCCACCTGCGCGCTGTCGCCTTCGTCGTCGGGCAGGAAGGAGTCCAGCGGCTTGTTGATAGTCTCCATGAGGGTGTTGATGTCGGCGAGCTGATCATTGAGCACCTCGGCCTGTGCCTCCAGCTCCGCGATACGCGACTGCAGGGTATCGCGCGACTCGTTGATCTTGCGCAGCGACTCCAGCCGCTTCTCCATCTGGTCCTTGTGCTCCTTGATACGCGCCACCAGCGGCGCCATGGCGGCCTTGCCCCAGCTTTCCGACTCCTGGTGGGCATTGAAGAAGATGTTGCGCGCATGGCTGACCATGGAGATGAAGAACTTCTTCACCACGAAGGTCTGTTCGGTCATGGTGGTCACCGGGCTGTTGCGATAGGCCTCGGCCTCGATGAACAGGCGTTCCATGTCGCGCTTGAACTTGGTAAACGAGAACAGCTTGGGCTTGGTCTCGGCCAGGCCGTGTTCCTGGTGGAACTTGCGATAGATGGTCTGCACCAGGGTGTTGACCTTGTCCACCTGCTGGCTGCTGTCGCGGATGGCTGCATTGGTGATCTCGAAGAACTCCTTCATGGCGGTCTTCATGCCGGCGGTGGTCCAGGTCTTGGTCATCTGCTTGCGCGTCTCGGACATGTGCTTGTCCAGTTTGGACAGGCTCAGCAGCTTGAGCAGGATCTTGTGCTGTTCACTGAAGATCTTGCGGTTGGCCTGAAAGGACTCGACGCTCTTGTGATAGGTGAGCTGTTCCTCGCGGGTCTTCTTCATCAGGTGCAGGATGACATCCTCGTTCTTGCCCGAGAGATTCTTCAGTTCCTTGAGCTGCTTGTTGGCATCGGCCAGGCGCGAGGCCAGCAGGTCACGCGCCTGCTGGGCGATGGTGCCGATCTCGGCGACGATGTTGTCGCGCACGATGTGCTGTTTCTGCGGCAGGATGTCCTGTGACAGGATCAGTTCCAGCGAGAGGATGTTGGAGCGCTCCAGCAGTTCCTGGTCGTGGCGGATCTTGGCCAGCAGGCCCTTTTGCGCCGAGACCGGGAAGACATTGGTGGGGTCGATCTCGAGCATCTTGGCGGCGGTATTGGCCTGCGCCATGATGATGCCCTCGACGGTCTTGTTGTCGGTGAGCTCGTCCCACAGGGTATCGACCTTGTTGAGCGCGATGATGCGGCCGTGGCGCGCATCGCCGCCCAGTGGCTGAACATGGTGCTGCCACATCTCCAGGTCCGACTTGGTGACGCCGGTATCGGCGGCCAGCACAAAGACCACCGCCTGGGCGTTGGGCAGCATGTTGAGGGTCAGTTCCGGCTCCGAGCCCAGCGCATTGAGGCCCGGGGTGTCGAGGATGGTCAGGCCTTCCTTGAGCAGGGGATG
>DRKU01000134.1 GCA_011051615.1 Gammaproteobacteria bacterium | reverse complement strand
TGAGCGCGGTCTCGATCTCGCCGATGGCGCGGTCGAGGCTGTCCTCGGGGGCCGCTGCAGGCGAGCCTGTCTCTTCCCGACGCATGGCAGGTTCACCGTCCCGGCTGCCGTCGGTGTCGCGCAGGCGCGTGACGCGCAGCGCAATGGCGCTGACGTTGTCGCTGTGCGGATAGGCGTTCTTTTCGGCGCGCTCGGCGAGGGTGTCGAGTGCGCCCTGTAACAGCGAGCCCTGCCCTTCCGAGAGCACCGCACCGAGCTGGGCATCGTCGAGCGGTTCCCACAGGCCGTCGGAGCACAGCAGCAGCACGTCATCCTGCTGCAATTGCACGCCCTTGTTGACGGTGAGTTCGGGTTCGTCCCGCGTCTGGCCGATGCACTGCGTCAGGTAGCTGCGCATGGGATGGCCTTTCTGCTTGTCGAGGCTGATCTGCCCCTGCTGGTAGAGGGCCTCTACGTAGGAGTGGTCCTCGGTGCGATACAGGGACAGGCCGTTGCGGAACAGGTACAGGCGGCTGTCGCCCGAGTGCGCCCACCAGGCCTCGCCGTTCTGGATCAGGCACAGCACGGCGGTGGTGGCCGGCGTGGTGGGTGGGTCGAGGCTGGGGCCTTTCTTTACCACGGCCGCATGGGCGAGCTTGAGGGTCACGTGCAGGAACTGCCCGGGATTGTGCATCGGCAGGGCGGCGTGCTCGAAGCGTTCGCTGGCGATGTTGACCAGTTCCTCGGCGGCGATTTCGCCATGGGCCTTACCGCCGAGACCGTCGCCCAGCACCATGAGGATATAGCCATCGCGTTCCAGGACGCTCAGGCGATCCTGGTTGATCTCGCGATTGCCCAGGCGGCTGGTGCGCGCAAGGACATACTCGGTGACGACCCTCTGCTTCATCCCTGAAACCTCCCGAACCAGCTGCCGGTCTTTGCCTCCGGCTCGCTTTCGGGTTCCCGGTTGAGGTTCTCCAGCAGGACCTCGACGCGCTGGGGGCGCAACATGGGATCCACTTCCATGGCCCAGTCGATGGTCTCCAGCAGCTCCTGGCTGTAGCGCTTGCGGAAGGCGCTTACCGCCGGCCGCATGACTTCCTTCTCTCGCCGATCGATGGCCGAGGGCGGCGTCTTGCCATCCAGGCAGGTGCGCATGGTGGCACCGACGGCGTAGATATCGGTCCAGGGGCCAACATAACCGCCCGGGTCCAGTTGTTCGATTGGGGAATACCCGGGGGTCACCACCTGGGTGGCCTGGAACTGGCGCGTGGCCATCATCTCGTGCACCGCGCCGAAGTCCAGTAACAGGGGGCGCCCGCCGTTGCACAGATGGATGTTGCCCGGCTTGATGTCCAGGTGCAGCAGACCCTGGGAGTGGATCATCTGCAGGCCCTCGAGCAGCGGCACGAACACCGTGCGCACGAAGTTCTCACTCAGGCGTTTGCGATGCTTCTTTATATAAGCATGCAGGTTCACACCGTCCTCGTAGCGCATCACCATATATACCGTGCCGTTGGCGCGGAAGAAGTTGATCACGTCGACGATGTTGGGGTGCTTGAGGGTGGCCAGCGTGCTGGCTTCCTGGAAGAACAGGCGCTTGCCCTGGGTGAAGCGCTCCACGTCGCTCTCGCTGTCGGCGGCGACGAAGAAGTTCTGCGCGCGTACCGCCAGCTTGGCAGGCATGTATTCCTTGATGACCACCTTTTCGCCGCTCTTGCTGTCCACGGCGCGATAGACCACGCTGAAGCCGCCGCCGCCGATGGCCTTTTCGATGGCGTAGCGATCGACGCGCGTCCCCGGGGGGAGATGATGGTCAGGTGTCGTCATAGTGTCATTCCACCACACTGGTACCGCCAGCTAGGGTATCATTGCCCGTGACCGTGGAACCGTGATGAACTGCCGGCCATTGTGCCGCAAAGCGGGGTGCCAGTCATTATGTTAGATTCGGCACGCCGTGGTCATCCCTTTAGGACGCCAGCAGGAAAAAGCCCGCCATGATCAGAAGCATGACCGCCTTCAGCCGCCGCGAAGCCAGTTTCCCGTGGGGTGCGCTGAGCCTTGAACTGCGCTCCGTCAACCACCGCTACCTGGATGTCTCGCCGCGCCTGCCCGAAGAACTGCGCAGTGCCGAGAACGAGCTGCGTCAGCGTATCGGCACGACACTGAGCCGCGGCAAGGTGGATCTCAACATGCGTTTCCAGCCTTCTCAGGGCAGCGGTGACAGCCTCGATATCGATCGCGATCTGGCGCTGCGCATTTCCCATGCCAGCCGCGAGATCGACACCCTGCTCTACAACCCGGCACCGGTGAACTCGCTCGACGTGCTGCGTTGGCCGGGCGTGATCCAGAGTGCCGCCGTGGATGGCGAGGAGATCAAGCAGGCGGCACTGGACCTGCTGGATGAGGCCTTGGGCGAGCTGGTGGCCATGCGCGAGCGCGAAGGCGCCAGGCTGGCCGAGCTCATCGAGCAGCGCTGTGCCGCGGTGATGGAGGTGGTGGCGTCGGTGCGTGCCATCCTGCCGGAGATCCTCGCCGCCAGTCGTGAGCGCCTGCACGCGCGCTTCGAGGAAGCGAAGGTGGAACTGGACCCCCAGCGTCTCGAACAGGAAATGGTCATCGCCGCGCAGAAGATGGACGTCGCCGAGGAGCTGGATCGCCTCGAGGCCCACGTGGGCGAGATCCGTGACGTGCTTAAAAAGGGCGGCGCGGTGGGCCGGCGGCTGGACTTCCTCATGCAGGAGCTCAACCGTGAGGCCAACACGCTGGGCTCCAAGTCGGTGGACACCCGCACCACGCGCGCCTCGGTGGACCTCAAGGTCCTCATCGAGCAGATGCGCGAGCAGATCCAGAACATCGAATAAGCCCCCGAGCACCGGGAAAGGACATCGCCATGACAGCCCCAGGTACCCTGTTCATCATCTCCGCGCCTTCCGGTGCCGGCAAGACCAGCCTCGTGCGCGCCCTGCTGGAGCGCATGGATGGCATCGGCGTGTCGGTCTCGCATACTACCCGCGCGCCCCGCCCCGGCGAGCGCGATGGTGTGGACTACCATTTCACCGCCGTCGCCGAGTTCGAAAAAATGGTCGCCGCCGGCGTATTCCTCGAACACGCGCAGGTCTTCGACAACTACTACGGCACCTCGCGCGAGGCCATCGAGACGCGGCTGGCCGCCGGTGAGGACGTGATCCTCGAGATCGACTGGCAGGGCGCCGCCCAGGTACGCCGGCTCATGGCCGACACGGTGAGCATCTTCATCCTGCCACCCTCGCGTGAGGCCCTCGAAGAGCGCCTGCGCGGGCGTGGCCAGGACGACGAGGGCATCATCGCGCGGCGCATGCGCGACGCGGTGGCGGAGATGTCCCACTACGCCGAGTTCGATTACCTCATCATCAATGATGATTTTGACACCGCACTGGGCGAGCTGTGCTGCGTGGTGCAGGCCCGGCGCCAGCGCCTCGACCGCCAGCGTCGCCAGCTACCCCCGTCGCTGGCGGAACTGCTGGAATAATGGCATGCTGGCCAGTACAATGGCCGGCCCCGAGAGCCCCGGCCCGATCCGGCCCAGGCCTGAAGGCCTGCACAGGGGTCCAGCGAATCTGACTGCGGAGTAGAACCATGGCGCGCGTTACCGTCGAAGACTGTCTCGATAATGTGGAAAACCGATTTGAACTGGTGCTGATCGCTTCCCAGCGCGCGCGCCAGCTCGCCAACGGCAAGGAGCCGCTGGTGCCGCTGGAGAATGACAAGCCCACGGTGGTCGCCCTGCGCGAGATCGCCGAGGGCCTGGTGACCCCCGAGACCCTGCGCCAGCAGGAAGAGAGCGAGGCTGCCGCCGAGGCTGCTGCGGCTGCCGAGAGCGTGGAAGATGCGCTGGACGCCGAGATCCGGGGCATGTTCGCCGCCGCCACCACCGTCCCCGAGGAAGAATCCGAGCCTTCAGCCACGGGCGAAGGCGAGGCCGCCGGGAACAACGCCGACAGTGGGAGCGCAACGCCGGAGGCGGAGTAAACTCCCGGGCCCATGAGCAGGCCACAGGCGCAGCCCGAAGCCGATAACGGGGGCCACGTCTTCCTCATCAGCGATCTGTGCGCCATGCTCGAGACCTACCTCGAGCCCGACCAGGTAGCCGAAGTCTACCGCGCCTACCTGTTCGGCGCCGAGGCCCACGAAGGTCAGCGCCGCGCCACCGGCGAACCCTATATCTACCATCCCATCGCCGCCGCGCGCATCCTCGCCGAGATGCACATGGACTACAAGAGTCTCATGGCGGCCATCCTGCACGACGTCATCGAAGACACGCCCACCGCGCGTGAACAACTGGTCGAGACCTTTGGCGAGGATGTTGCCGCCCTGGTCGATGGCGTCAGCAAGCTTTCGCACATCCATTTCGAGTCCCGTGCCGAGGAGCAGGCAGAAAATTTCCGCAAGATGATCCTCGCCATGACGCAGGACATCCGCGTCATCCTCGTCAAGCTCGCCGATCGCACCCACAACATGCGCACGCTCAAGGGCCTGCGTCCCGACAAGCGACGACGCATCGCGCGCGAAACCCTCGACATCTACGCGCCCATCGCCCAGCGCCTTGGCATGAACAGCATCCGCCTTGAGCTGGAGGACCTCGGTTTCCAGGCGCTGTACCCGATGCGTTATCGCATCCTCAAGCAGGCGGTCAGGAAGGCGCGCGGCAATCGCAAGGAGATCGTCTCGAAGATCGAGGAGGCCATGGCCGAGCGCCTGCGCCAGGAGGGGCTGGAGGCCGAGGTCATCGGCCGTGAGAAACATCTCTTCAGTATCTACCAGAAGATGCGTGACAAGGGCCTGTCCTTCAACGAGGTCATGGACGTGTTTGCCGTGCGCATCATCGTCGACAGCGTGGATCAGTGCTACCGCGTGCTGGGTGCGGTGCACAATCTCTACAAGCCGGTACCGGGCAAGTTCAAGGACTACATTGCCATTCCCAAGTCCAACGGTTACCAGTCGCTGCACACCATCCTCTTCAGCCCTTACAACGTCTACGTGGAAGTGCAGATCCGCACACGCGACATGCACAGGGTGGCCGAGGCCGGCATTGCCGCACACTGGCTCTACAAGAGCGGTGATGAGCACGGCAACAGCGCCCAGGTGCGTGCGCGCGAATGGCTCAAGGGCCTGCTGGAGATCCAGCAGCACGCCGGCAATTCCATCGAGTTCCTGGAAAACGTCAAGGTCGACCTGTTTCCCGAGGAGGTCTATGTCTTCACTCCCGGCGGCGACATCTTCGAGTTGCCGCGCGGTTCCACCGCCGTGGACCTGGCCTACGCCATCCATACCGACATCGGCAACCAGTGTGTGGCCGCCAAGATCGATCGCCAGCTCATGCCACTGCGCACACCGCTCTACAATGGCCAGACGGTGGAGATCATCACCTCGCCCGGCGCCCAGCCCAATCCCGCCTGGCTGGACTTCGTCGTTACCGGCAAGGCGCGCAGTAACATCCGCCATTTCCTCAAGAACCTGCGCCAGGAGGAGTCCATCGCCCTCGGTCGCCGCCTGCTCAACAAGGCGCTGGTTGCCTGGGAAATCAAGCTCGATGCCATTCCGCGCAAGGACATCAACCGCGTGGTCAAGGGTTACAAGTATCGTGATCTGGACGAACTGCTCGCCGAGATCGGCCTTGGCAACCAGGTAGCCATCGTCGTCGCGCGCGCGCTGCTCGAAGGCAGCAGGAAGATCCGCGATGAAGAAGGCGAGGACAGCACCAGTCCGCTGGCCATACGCGGCACCGAGGGTGCGGTGGTGCAACTGGCGCGTTGTTGTCACCCCATCCCCGACGATCCCATCGTTGGTTTCATCAGTGCCGGGCGTGGCATCGTCATTCACCACCGCGACTGCAAGAACGTGGCCGACTTCCGCAGCCGTCCTGAGAAATGGGTCGATGTGGAATGGGAACCGGATGCGGACAAGGACTACCCGGTGGATGTACGTCTGCTTACCGCCAACAAGCGCGGCGTGCTGGCGACCATCGCCGCGGCGGTTTCGGAAATGGACGCCAACATCGAAAACGTCAACATGGAAGAGCGAGACGGTATGTTTACCTCCCTGAATCTCACCATTACCGTGAAAAACCGCAAACACCTGGCGCGCATCATCCGCCGCCTGCGCAGTTACGACATGGTCGAGCGTATCCAGCGTATCAAGTAGCCGTGTGGCGCCGCACGCGCCGCTTTCCAGCATCTGCCATGGCGCATAGAATTGGCGCCGGGACTCAATGTTTTTCATTACACCAGGACAGTTATCCATGAGCAGAGAAATCATCCACACTGATCGCGCGCCGCAGGCGATCGGCACCTATTCGCAGGCAGTGAAGACCGGCAATACCGTCTACCTCTCGGGCCAGATCCCGCTGGTGCCGGAGAGCATGGAGCTGGTCGAGGGCGATATGGCCGCGCAGATCCGCCGCGTGTTCGACAACCTCGGCGCGGTGGCCGAGGCCGCCGGCGGCAGCCTTGCGGATATCGCCAAACTGAATGTCTTTCTTACCGATCTGGGTCATTTCCCGCTGGTCAACGAGATCATGGCCGACTACTTCAGCGAGCCTTACCCGGCACGCGCCGCCATTGGTGTGGCGGCCCTGCCCAAAGGCGCGGCAGTGGAGATGGATGCCATCATGGCACTGGGCTGAGCCGATTTGAGCGTGAGTGCGCGCGAGGTCGTCACCGGACAACCGGTGCAATATCTCAAGGGAGTGGGGCCGCGCGTGGCGGAGAAGCTGGCGCGCCTCGGCATTCACCAGGTCGAAGACCTGCTCTTTCACCTGCCGCTACGCTACGAGGATCGCACGCGCATCGTGTCCATGGGCGCCCTGCGCCCGGGTGAGTCGGTGGTGGTGCAGGGCGAGATCCAGCTCACCGATATCCGCTTCGGCCGTCGCCGCATGCTGCTCTCGCGCATCAGCGACGGCACCGGCAGCCTGATGCTGCGCTTTTTTCACTTCAGTAATGCACAGAAGGAACAACTGGCGCGCGGTGTGACCCTGCGTTGCTACGGCGAGGTGCGCAAGGGCGCGCAGGGACTGGAGCTCATCCACCCCGAGTACCAGCGTGTTGACCCGCAGGCGACGCCGGAAGTGGAGGAGAGCCTCACCGCCATCTACCCGGTCACCGAGGGCCTGCACCAGCTCAGCCTGCGCCAGTTGATCAACCAGGCCATCGAGCTTCTGCGTGAAGGCCGCCTGCAACTGGCGCAGTTGCTGCCCGAGTCCATTCGCACGGAACTGGGCATCGACGACATCCGCGACGCTGTGCTCTACCTGCACCGCCCGCCACCCGATGTCTCCCTGCAACAGCTGGAGGAAGGTCGTCACCCGGCGCAGCGTGCGCTGATCCTTGAAGAACTGCTGGCCCACCAGCTGGGCCTGCAACGTCTGCGCCTGGAGGCCGACACCCATCGTGCGCCGCCACTGGTGCCCGACGATACCCTGCAGGCACGCTTTCTCGACGGGCTGGGTTTTTCCCTGACCGGCGCGCAGCAGCGAGTGTGTACCGAGATCCTGGCCGACATGGCGCGCGGCACCGCCATGCAACGGCTGGTACAGGGTGACGTGGGTTCGGGCAAGACGGTGGTGGCGGCGGTGGCCGCGCTGGCCGCGATTGCCTCGGGGCATCAGGCGGCCATCATGGCGCCCACCGAACTGCTGGCCGAGCAGCATTTTCGTAACTTCGACACGTGGTTCATGGCGCTGGGGATCTCCTGCGCCTTTCTCTCCGGCAGGCAGCCTGCGGCACGCCGACGCGAGACTCTCGCGGCACTCGCTGCCGGCGAGATCAAACTGGCAGTGGGTACCCATGCCCTGTTCCAGGATGAGGTCGTGTTCCAGCGCCTCGGCCTGGTGATCATCGACGAGCAGCACCGCTTCGGTGTACACCAGCGCCTTGCCTTGCGCGAGAAGGGTGGCGACGGCGCGCACTGGCCGCACCAGTTGATCATGACCGCCACGCCCATCCCGCGTACGCTGGCGCGCACCGCCTATGCCGATCTCGACTACTCGGTCATCGATGAGTTGCCGCCGGGGCGCACACCGGTGGAGACCGTGGCCATTTCCGACGCCCGCCGCGACGAGGTGGTGGCGCGCCTGCACCGCGCCTGCCGTGAAGGACGGCAGGCCTACTGGGTGTGCACGCTCATCGAGGAGTCCGAAAGCCTGCAGGCACAGGCTGCCGAAGACACGGCGACGCAGTTGCGTGAGGCCCTGGGTGATCTGCGCATCGGCCTGGTGCACGGGCGCATGAAGCCCGCCGACAAGGAGGCAGTGATGGCGGCCTTCAAGGTTGGCGAGATCCAGTTGCTGGTGGCGACCACGGTCATCGAGGTGGGCGTAGACGTGCCCAATGCCAGCCTCATGGTGATCGAGAACCCCGAGCGCCTGGGTCTGGCGCAACTGCACCAGTTGCGCGGTCGGGTGGGACGTGGCAGTACTGCCAGCACCTGCGTGCTGCTCTACCACGGCGGCCTCAGCCAGCGTGCGCGCGAACGTCTCGCCGCGCTGCGCGAGACCAACGACGGTTTTCTCATCGCCGAGAAGGATCTGCAGTTGCGCGGTGCGGGTGAATTGCTCGGCACACGCCAGTCGGGCATGGTGCGCATGAAGGTGGCCGACCTGGAGCGCGACATGGAATACCTGCCGCGGGTACAGAAGGCCGCCGCGCTGATGTTGCGTGATCACGCGCAGGCCATCGAGCCCCTGATCCGACGCTGGCTGGTGGAGGCCGAGCGCGTGCGCCATGCCTGAGTGCCTGCCGCTGTGTGCGCCGGCATGGTAGTATCGGTGCGCCCCGCGACCACCGAGACCCGACAAGGACCGACGCGTGCAACGTATTCCCGCTCCGAACATCGCCCCCCGCTGGTTACCGAAGCACAGGCTCATCGGTCATCCGGTACCCGCGCGGGTGGCGCCGTGGCTGTTCGACAGCGGTTCACTGACCAGCCGTCTGATCGCCCACTGCGCCGGGCGTTTCCACGTACGCGTCCTCTCGCAGGGCTGGCAGCGCCCGACGCGCGAGGAGACGCGACGTCTCGGCATGCGCGCCGGGCGCGTGGCGCTGGTGCGCGAGGTATTGCTCTATTGCGATGAGACGCCGCTGGTGTTCGCGCGCTCGGTGATCCCGCGCCGCACGCTCACCGGCCGGCAGAAGTACCTGGGCACACTGGGTAACCGGCCGCTGGGCGCGGCATTGTTCTCCGATCCGAGCATGCGGCGTGATGAACTGGAAGTGGCCTGTCTGCGTGGCGCGGTGGCGCTCTACCCGGCGTTGGGTAGCGTGGATATCAGCGGAGAGTGTGTGTGGGGGCGGCGCTCGGTGTTCCGCGTGGGCGGCAAGCCGCTGCTGGTGGCGGAGATGTTCCTGCCGCGGTTGCTGGCCGACGACGTACCACCTTGAAGCACACGGAAACAGGAATGAAACAACGCTTCTATCAGTATGCCCTGCTCATGCGTCTGCACCGGCCCATCGGGATCTTTCTGCTCCTGTGGCCGACCCTGTGGGCCCTGTGGGTGGCAGGCGAGGGCAAGCCCGATCTGCTCGTGCTGGGGGTGTTCGTCGCCGGCGTGGTGCTCATGCGTTCGGCCGGCTGTGTCATCAACGACATCGCCGATCGTCACATCGATCGTCATGTCAGCCGCACCCATGACCGGCCCATTACCGCCGGGCGCGTATCGGTGCGCGAGGCGCTGGTGCTGTTTGCGGTGCTGTGCCTGGCGGCCTTTGCACTGGTGCTGTTGCTCAATCGCCTGACCGTCTATCTTTCGTTTGCCGCCGTGGCGCTGGCGGCGGTGTATCCCTTCATGAAGCGTATCACCCACCTGCCGCAGGTGGTGCTGGGCGCGGCCTTCGCCATGGCCATTCCCATGGCCTTCGCAGCGCAGACCGGTGAAGTACCGCCGGTGGCCTGGCTGCTGTATGTCACCACCATCGTCTGGACCGTGGCCTATGACACCATGTATGCCATGGCGGACCGCGAGGAAGACCTGCGCATCGGGGTGAAGTCCACGGCCATTCTGTTCGGCGATGCGGATCGCGTCATCATTGGCATCCTGCAGGCATTGTTTCTCGCCGGCCTCTACCTGTTCGGCAAGCAGGCGGAACTGGGCTGGGTGTTCAATCTCGGTATCATCGCCGCCACCGTCTACTCTCTCTACCAGCAATACCTCATCCGCGATCGCGACCCGGCACGCTGTTTCGAGGCCTTCCTCAACAACAACTGGCTGGGCGCGGCGGTGTTCGCCGGTATCGTACTGGAATACCTGTCGGCCTATTGAATATTCATGGGTTCAGGCGCTGTTCGGTTTCGGACGGCCTCATGGAACTCCCTGCGTGCCCTTGCGTACCCCCTGCGTACCCTCAGATCCAGTCGTCCTTTCACGCTTCGGCACGTTCGGTTTTTCGCCCGGCTGGCCGCGGCGGGCAGGGCGACGGTCGCAGGCGGGTGGTGTCCAGTATCTGTCTTCAGTCAAATGTGTGCTTGAATTCACACTTCAGGCCTGCTTTAATTTAAAAAACAATCACATGGCGCATGTTTCTACAGCTTTTTATTAAGGTTGGGGTGTCGCCTGCCGATACGTCCTGCGCGAGAGAGGGTGGAGGAAAGGCTTTGTTTGGACTGGGTAACAGGAAAAAGAATACCGCGGCCGGTTTTGCCGGCGTCAGCATTCAGAGTGACGGCGTGGCGGTAGCCTGCGTGGACCGCAGCCAGAGCCCGCCGGAATTGCGCCTGTGCCGCCATTTCCCCCTTGATGCCCCCGTAACCCTCGACGAGGTCCTGCGCACCGCTGCCGGTGAACGCACCCTGGCGGGTTATCCGGCGAGCGTGATTCTTGGTGCGGACGATTTCAGCCTCATGCTGCTGGAAAAGCCGCCGGTGGCCGACGAGGAACTGCGTGCCGCCGTGCAATGGAAGATCCGCGATCTCATCGATTTCCCCGTGGAAGAGGCCGTCATCGACGTACTCAGCATTCCCGGTGGGCGCAACGAAATGGTCTATGTGGTGGCGGCGCGTCAGGCGGTGGTGCGCGAGCAGATCCAGCGCCTGGAACAGGCGGGTTTTGCACTGGAGGTGGTGGATATTCCGGAGATGGCCCAGTGCAACCTGGCGGGCCTGCTGGCCGAAGACGAGGGCGGCGTGGCCATGCTCAGCCTGCGTGGCACCAGCGGCCTGTTCACCATTACGCGCGCGGGCACGCTCTACCTCTCGCGCCGCCTGGAAACCGGGCTCGATGAACTGGCGCCGGACACCGGTCTGGATCTGCCCGGCGACGAGGCGGACGAGGAGGGGCTTAGCCTGGATGCCATCTCCAGCGAGCAGCGC
>DRKU01000133.1 GCA_011051615.1 Gammaproteobacteria bacterium | reverse complement strand
TGGTACGCGGTGTACCTGAAAGGAAAGAAACTGTCCCTGACAAGCCAGGCCTTTCTGGACTTTCTGCTGCGACAGGGCAAGGAGATGTTGCAGCATATTCCACAGGGGCCACCGGAGAAGAAAAATAAGCCAGACCCCCGACAATCGAGAATCTAGCTTATTTCATCAACAGGCTTACGGTGTGCAGCGAATGAAAGCCGGACCAACTATGCTTTCCTGTAACAATAAGTTGGCCAAAACGGCCAACTTATGCCTGCATGCACAAAAGTGCAGTGAAAGACGTGAGAAGTGGTGGGCCCGCCAGGACTCGAACCTGGGACCAAGGGATTCACTGTTTCCCGATGTTTCCAACGGGAGTGGACTATCTCATCACCCATAAGCCCCCGGGGGTGCTTACTGGGGTGCGGGACGCTCTTGCCTGTTATTAAGGACACTCGGTAAAGCACCAGTCCTCAGGTAGTCTCTGCACCTTCCGGGGGTGTACCTCCGGCTTGGCTCAGGATTGCCGGCAGTCGGCCTGACTGCTACGGGTTCCCTGAATTCATCCCGTTCATTTCATGTCTTTCGACATGAACGCACCATTTTGATGAGTCCCCTGCTCTAACCAACTGAGCTACAGGCCCGATAGCCGCGATTGTAGCAAAGATTGCGTTGTGGAAGCGCGTGCCGCCGTGCAGGAAATACATCAAACTGAACGGCGGACAAAAAAACAGGGTGGTGAAACTCACCACCCCGGTATTTTTAGTAATGCTTAATCCAGTTCCAGGAAGCTGCGCAGCTGATCGGAGCGACTGGGGTGGCGCAGCTTGCGCAGTGCCTTGGCTTCGATCTGACGAATACGCTCGCGCGTGACGTCGAACTGCTTGCCCACTTCTTCCAGCGTGTGGTCGGTATTCATGTCGATGCCGAAGCGCATGCGCAGGACCTTGGCCTCGCGGGCGGTGAGTCCTTCCAGCACCTGCTGGGTGGTTTCACCCAGCCCCGAGGAGGTGGCCGAGTCGATGGGCGAGAGCACGTTCTGGTCCTCGATGAAGTCCCCCAGGTGCGAGTCTTCGTCATCACCGATGGGCGTTTCCATGGAAATCGGTTCCTTGGCGATCTTCATCACCTTGCGTACCTTGTCCTCGGGCATCTCCATGCGCTCGGCCAGTTCTTCCGGCGTCGGCTCGCGACCCATTTCCTGCAACATCTGGCGCGAGATACGGTTGAGCTTGTTGATAGTCTCAATCATGTGCACCGGAATGCGGATGGTGCGCGCCTGGTCGGCGATGGAGCGCGTGATGGCCTGACGGATCCACCAGGTGGCATAGGTCGAAAACTTGTAACCACGGCGGTACTCGAACTTGTCCACCGCCTTCATCAGGCCGATGTTGCCTTCCTGGATCAGATCGAGGAACTGCAGGCCGCGGTTGGTGTACTTCTTGGCGATGGAGATCACCAGGCGCAGGTTGGCCTCGACCATTTCCTTTTTCGCGCGGCGCGCCTTGGCTTCGCCAATGGACATCTTGCGGTTGATGTCCTTGATGTCCGGGATCAGCATCGAGCATTCTTCCTCGATGGCAATGAGCTTGGACTGGGCGCGTTCGATCTCGTCCTGGTACTGTTCCAGTACGGCGGACCATTTTTCACCCGCCTTGATCTGCTCACGCAACCAGTCCTTGCTGGTCTCGTTGTCCGGGAAGCTGGTGATGAAGTCCTTGCGCGGCATGTGCGCCTTGCGTACGCAGATGTCCATGATAATGCGCTCGTAGCCACGAATGCGATCCACCAGGTCACGCATGCGCTCGACGAGGGCATCGACCAGTTTGGGCGTCAGTTTCAGCTCGCGGATCTGATCGACCACCTGCTGGCGGATCTTGTGCGACTTCTTGTCATCGTAGCCGTGCTTCTTGATGCTGGTCATCCAGCGTTTGTAGAGCTTGCGGATGGCGGCGAAGCGCGCACGCGCCTCTTCCGGATCCGGACCGGTATCGACTTCGGCTTCCTCTTCGCCGTTTTCCTCGGCCGCGGCCTGCTTGGCCTCGGGGGTCATGGGCTTGGGGATATCGTCCGGGGCATTGGGATCGATGAAACCGGTGAGGATGTCGGTAAGACGCATTTCCTCGTTTTCGAACAGTTCCGCCTGGCGCAGGATCTCGGCGCAGGTAGGCGGGTAGGCGGCCAGCGCGGAGAGCACCTGGCCGAGGCCGTCCTCGATACGCTTGGCGATCTCGATCTCACCCTCGCGGGTGAGCAGTTCCACCGCGCCCATTTCACGCATGTACATGCGCACCGGATCGGTGGTGCGGCCAAACTCACTGTCGACCGAGGCCAGCGCAGCGGCGGCCTCTTCAGCGGCGTCCTCGTCCACCGAGGCGTCGGTCATCAGCAGGGCGTCGCTGTCGGGGGCCGTCTCGTGTACGGTGATCCCCATGTCGTTGATCATGCCAATGATGTCCTCGATCTGCTCGGGATCGACGATGTCGTTGGGCAGGTGATCATTGACCTCGGCATAGGTCAGGTAACCCTGCTCCTTGCCCTTGGCAATGAGTGACTTCAACTGGGACTGGTGTTGCTGCTGCTGATCCATGAATTTGCTCAATCAAAAATTCTCGTCTGTGCGTAAGACCGTGAAAAACCGTAAGAAAATGGGAGCGTAAAACCTCGGAATTGTACACCAGATTGGCCTCGCTGGCCATTGGCGATCCGCGGCTGTGCTGCCGATGTCAGGTGAATGACATGGTTGATGTGACACACCCTTCTCTACCTGCCACCCGCGCTGCGGGCGGAATCCCCATGTCCAAAGTGCGGTCCAAAGGGGCCGCTTTCAAGGGCGCCCTCCCATAGCGGCCGGGGACGCGGAAATATTAGACTATTCTAATATTTTTGCCACATTTAACATAATGCCAGGTGGCCTGCCCCGTCGATCAGTCGTTAAACAACTGTTTCAGGGCGTCTTTTTCTTCTGAGCTTAGACTATCCACGGGTTTACACAACTTCAGTTGTGCCGCCGTCAGCTGGCCCTCGCCCTGCGCCAGCAGCCGCTCCTGCAGGTGTTTTAGCCCCTCGGCCTCCAGCCAGGCCAGCGCACCGACAAAATCGGCCTCCAGCTCCGTCGCGCCCAGCGGGCTGGCCTCTTCCAGCAGGCGGCTCAGGTGGCGGGCGTCGGGGTTTTCCCTGTACCTCTCCAGTAACGCACCGGGCGAGAGTCCGGGGTTCCCCTGCAGGGTCTCCAGCAGGGAGATCAGCAGTGGAACGCCGGGGATGTCCAGGCTGGCGAAACGTGCCGGGTCGCCGGCCTGGTCCGCCAGTTCGGGGTGGGAGAGCAGGGCCTGGATGGCGCTGCGTACCGGCGTGCGGGTGGGGGCTGAACCCCGCTCTGCGCGCCGGGATGCGCTCCGGGAGCGGGGGGGTGAACCGGCACGGTGGGATGTGGCGCTCCCCGCGGGGGGACCCGCGTCGCGGTTCGCCAGCAGGGTCTCGACGCGGGTGCCGCTGAGGCGTGCCAGCTGGTCGTACATCATCTGGCGGAAGACTCCCCCGGGCAGTTGCGCCAGCAGCGGCTGGGCCAGTTTCACCAGCCGTCCACGGCCCTCCAGGCTCGCCATGTCCAGGCCGTCCTGCAGGTGGTCGAAGAAGTAACTCGACAGGGGCTGTGCGTCGGCCACTGCGGTCTCGAAGGCCTCGCGCCCGGCGCGGCGGATGTAGCTGTCGGGATCCTCCCCCTCGGGCAGGAACATGAAGCGGATCTCGAAGCCTTCCTGCATCACCGGCAGGGCGTTCTGCAGCGCCCGCCAGGCGGCATCGCGGCCGGCGCGGTCGCCATCGAAGCAGAACACCACCTCGGGGGTAAGGCGGAACAGGCGCGTGAGGTGCTCGCGGGTGGTGGCGGTGCCGAGCGTGGCCACGGCGTAGCGCACGCCAAACTGGGCCAGCGCCACCACGTCCATATAGCCCTCCACCACCAGCAGGCGGGTGATCTTGCGCAGCGCGTGGGTCGCCTCGTAGAGCCCATAGAGCTCGCGGCCCTTGTGGAAGATGGGCGTCTCGGGAGAATTGAGGTACTTGGGTTCACCGTCGTCGATGATGCGTCCGCCAAAGGCGATGGTGCGCCCGCGCCGGTCGCGGATGGGGAACATGATACGGTCGCGGAAGCGGTCGTAGGTGCGTTTGTCGTCCTTGCGGATCACCATGCCGGCGGTGACGAGGCGCTCGCGCACGGCGTCGGGTTTTGCCTCGCCGGCGGTCATGGCCTGGATGAGATTGTCCCAGCCCGGCGGGGCGAAGCCCATGCCGTACTCGGCGGCGATCTCGCCGCTGACCCCGCGTCGCTTGAGGTAGTCCACTGCGCGGCTGGCGGCGGCATGGCTGCGCAGTTGCTGGCGGTAGAACTGATCGCAACGGGTCATCAGGGCATAGAGATCCTCGCCCTCGGTGCGTGAGCGCGCGGGCCGACCGTTGTCCTGGCGTGGCACCTCCAGACCGACGGTATGGGCCAGCGCCTCCACCGCCTCGGGGAAGGGCAGGTGCTCGTACTCCATGAGGAAACCCAGCGCCGTGCCGTGGGCACCGCAACCGAAGCAATGGTAGAACTGCTTGGCGGGCGAGACGGTGAAGGAGGGCGTCTTCTCGTTGTGGAAGGGGCAGCAGGCCTGGTATTCACGGCCGGCCTTCTTCAGCGGTACCCGCGTGTCGATGACCTCGACGATATCGA
>DRKU01000132.1 GCA_011051615.1 Gammaproteobacteria bacterium | reverse complement strand
TGGCCGTCGGCCAGGTAGGCCAGCGGCAATCTGTTCTCGATGGCGATGGAGAGTACGCCACCGAGGCTGGTGGTCTCGTCCACCTTGGTCACCACGCAACCGGCGAGACGGAAATCGCGGCAGCCGTCGATGACCTCTTCCATGACCGTGCGCTGGGTGTTGGCCGCCAGCACCAGGTAGGTACGGATGTCAAAACCCGAATCGCGCAGAACAAGGAACTGCTCATACAGGCGACGGTCGCGCTGACCCATGCCGGCGGTATCGATGAGCACCAGGTCCTTGTCGCGTACGGTCTCGAGCACCTGGTGCAGACCCTCGGCATCCTTGGCCACGTACATGGGGACACCAAGGATGCGCGCGAAGCTGCGCAGTTGTTCGTGGGCGGCGATGCGATAACAGTCGGTACTGATCAGCGCCACGCGACCACTGCCGTGACGCAGGGTGTAGCGTGCCGCAAGCTTGGCGATAGAGGTGGTCTTGCCGACGCCGGTGGGGCCTACCAGCGCGACGATACCACCGCGCTCGAGGATGTCATCATTGGTAACGGTCAACTGATGCGCCAGTTTACCGAGCAGGGTGCGCCAGTTGTGATCGATGTCCGTGCTTTCGTCCACCCCGTCACTCAGCTTGCGCGCCATAGCCGGGTTGATCCCCAGCGCGATGAGGCGCTTGAGCATGCGCGTGCGCATGGGGTGCTGACGGCTGGCTTCGTTCCAGGCCAGGCCCGAGACCTGGTCCACCAGCAGCGAGCGCAGGGTCTTGAGTTCGTTCTGCATCTTCACCAGGGTAGGCTCCTGGGACCAGATGCTCTCATCGCCATGGCGCGGCCTGCGCCGGTCGACGGTGTCCGTCTTGCGCTGCGGACCAGACGCTCGGTTATCCTGCCCGCGCTCCACGTGGCGCGTGTAGCGCAGGTCATCGAGTGCTTCATCACGAGTGCTGGACTTGTTGCTGCGTGCGGAACGGGACGGCACGATGCCTGGCGAGGTGAACTGGCTGACGATGGACTCGTCATAGTCGATGGCGGCGACGATCTCGGTGCCGCCATCGACGCGCTGGTTGGAGAGAATCACCGCATCCGGCCCCAGATCGTCGCGCACCATGGTCAGTGCCTGGCGCATGTCTGTGGCGAGATAACGTTTGATTTTCATTGTGGCGTCTAACCCCTGGCAACAACGCTGTTAAGTTCTTTCCGCTCTACTGACTCGTGACACTGCCCTGCTGCCCTACCGTGGCGACGATTTTTATCTGCTTGTCGCTGGGTATCTCGCTGTAGGACAACACGTGCATCCCCGACACCATGTTTCTGACGAACTGTGACAGGACGGTGCGTAGTCCGGCGGGGACCAGCAGGACGGCGGGTTGCCCGGCCAGTTCCTGCTGCTGGGCGGCCTGCATGAGGGCCCCGTGGAGCCGCTCGGCCAGTCCCGGTTCCACGCCGCCGGCACTTTCTGTCATCTGCAGGGAATGATGCAACAACTGTTCCAGCTCCGGGGCCAGCGTGATGACGGGCAGCTCACGCGCCATGCCGTTGATTTGCTGGACAATTAGGCGTCCCAACGCCACCCGCACGGCGGCAGTAAGGGCGTCAGGGTCTTGACTCCGGCTGCCCTGTTCCGCCAGCGTTTCGGCGATGGTACGCATGTCGCGAATGGGCACGCCCTCGGCCAGCAGGTTCTGCAGCACCTTGACCACCACGCCCAGCGGCAGGGTATCCGGCACCAGGTTCTCCACCAGCTTGGGTGCGTGGCGACTGAGCAGGTCCAGCAACTGCTGCACCTCCTCGTGACCCAGCAGTTCATGGGCATGATCCTGCACCAGCTGGCTGAGGTGGGTGGCGATGACCGTATTGGCGTCCACCACCGTGTAGCCCAGGGTCTGGGCCTGATCACGCTGGGCAGGATCGATCCAGTAGGCCTCGAGGCCAAAGGCCGGGTCGCGGGTCTCCAGACCCTCGAGGGTGCCAAACACCTGACCGGGATTGATGGCCATGTCACGGTCCGGGTGTACCTCGCTCTCGCCCACGTTCACGCCCATGAGCGTGATGCGGTAGGCGTTGGGCCCCAGTTCGAGATTGTCACGGATATGCACGGCGGGGATGAGGAAACCCAGTTCCTGGGAGAGCTTCTTGCGCACCCCCTTGATACGCGCCATCAACTGGCCCCCCTGGTTCTTGTCGACCATGGGGATCAGGCGATAACCCACTTCCAGACCGATGGCGTCCACCGGCGTGACATCGTCCCAGCTGAGATCGCGTGCCTCGGGAGCGACCTCCTCCTGCTCGGGCGCAGGCTCGGGTTGCAACTCGGCGAGACGCTTGCGCTGAGTGATCACCCAGGCACCGACCCCACACAGCACTGCCAGCGTCAGGAAGGCCAGGTTGGGCATGCCGGGGATCACGCCGATGATGGCAAGGATACCGGCCGTGACACCCAGCGAGCGCGGATTGGCAAACAGCTGGTTGAGCACCTGCTGGCCCATGTCCTGGGAACTGGAAACACGGGTGATGATAATACCCGCCGAGGCCGACAGCAGCAGCGCCGGGATCTGCGCCACCAGGCCATCACCAATGGTCAACAGCGTGTAGTTGCGGGCTGCCTGGGAGAAATCGAGGCCATGCTGCAACATGCCGATGGCCAGCCCGCCGACGATATTGATGACGAGGATGAGGATACCGGCCACGGCATCGCCACGCACGAACTTGCTGGCGCCATCCATGGAGCCGTAGAAGTCGGCCTCATCGGCGATCTCCTTACGCCGCCGCCGCGCTTCGTCCTGGTCGATGAGCCCGGCATTGAGATCGGCGTCGATGGCCATCTGTTTGCCGGGCATGGCATCGAGGGTGAAACGCGCGCTGACCTCCGAGATACGTGTGGCCCCCTTGGTGATGACAACGAAGTTGATGATCACCAGGATCAGGAACACGACCATGCCGACGGCATAATTACCACCGATGACAAATTCGCCAAAGGCCTCGATGACATGACCGGCTGCATCGGTCCCGGTATGGCCATCGAGCAGGACAACACGTGTGGAGGCAACATTGAGCGCCAGGCGCAACAGCGTGGTAATAAGCAGCACGGTGGGAAAGAGCGCAAAGTCGAGTGGTCGCAGGGTGTAGACCGACACCAGCATGATCACCAGCGCCAGTGAAATATTGAAGGTGAACAGCATGTCCAGCATGATCGGCGGCATGGGCACGACGATCATGGCCATCATGACCATCAACAGGATCGGCGCCCCCAGGCCTGCCACCTTGAGGGTTCGATTGTCCGGTACCGCTGCCTGCTGTGCCATCAATGACTACTCTTCATGTTCACTTGTCATGCCGATAGTCTTCCGGAATGGGAAGATCGGTAAATTCCTTTTGCGCCGCACCGCCCTTCTTGCCGGCAGCGCGTAACTGGAATACGTAAGCAAGGATCTGTGCCACGGCGAGATACAGCCCCACCGGGATCTCCTCGTTGAGGTCGGTGCTGTGATAGATAGCGCGTGCCAGCGGCGGCGCAGCGACGATGACCACCTCGTGCTCGCGCGCCACCTCGCGGATCCGCAGAGCGACACGATCGACGCCCAGTGCCACCACCTTCGGTGCACCCGGCTTGTCCTGGTCGTATTTCAGCGCCACCGCGTAGTGTTGCGGGTTGGTGATCACCACGTCGGCCTTTGGTACTTCTTCCATCATGCGCCGC
>DRKU01000131.1 GCA_011051615.1 Gammaproteobacteria bacterium | reverse complement strand
TTCACACACGCGGCATTGCTGGATCAGGGTTGCCCCCATTGTCCAATATTCCCCACTGCTGCCTCCCGTAGGAGTCTGGGCCGTGTCTCAGTCCCAGTGTGGCTGATCGTCCTCTCAGACCAGCTACAGATCGTCGCCTTGGTAGGCCGTTACCCCACCAACAAGCTAATCTGACGCAGGCTCATCCAGTAGCGAGAGCCGAAGCCCCCTTTCCTCCGTAGAGATTATGCGGTATTAGCCTGGGTTTCCCCAGGTTGTCCCCCACTACAGGGTAGATTCCTACGCGTTACTCACCCGTCCGCCACTCGTCGCCTGGAAGCAAGCTTCCATCGTTACCGTTCGACTTGCATGTGTTAGGCATGCCGCCAGCGTTCAATCTGAGCCAGGATCAAACTCTTCAGTTTAAAAGTAATAGTTGCATTGAGGTGCAACCAATCCTTTTTCGATGAAAAGCAATCCCAATTCAAAACGTCTAGGTTTGACGTGATTACTTACATCGATATTTCAGTTGGCAAAGCCAGTCATCGACGCAAGCACCCACACAAATTACCTGATCAAATTGTTAAAGAGCTTTTCCGACACTTCCGGTCGGGTCAGACGGACAATTATCGCCTGATTCGAAGGTTCCGTCAACAATTAGAAGTGACTAATGTAACTCCCAATCTTGGTGCAAAGCCCCGTATTTCAAGGGTTCGCCCGTGACGGAAGCGCGCATTATACGGATGAAAGTGGGGCGGTCAAGCGCTATTGTCGGATTTTCGAGGGATTTGACCAAAAACCGGGAGGAAATAACAAATATTCTTGTTTATCAATAAGTTATATTGCATATTCACCACCGAGGCCAGACGGGCCAGGGGACCCACTCAGGCCCGTCCCGCACCACTCAGGGTGATGGCGTCTTCATCGAGCGGCATGGGCTTCTCAATCCCGAATCCCTGGGCATAATCGACGCCCATCTCACGCAGGGCATCGAGGGTCTGCGGGGTCTCGACAAACTCCGCGATGGTAAGCAGCCCGGCCACATGACCTATCTGATTGACGGCATCGACGATGGCGCGATCCATGGGGTCGGCGAGCATGTCACGCACGAACATACCATCGATCTTGAGATAGTCGGCGGGGATGGTCTTGAGGTAGGAAAATGAGCTCATGCCGGAACCAAAGTCGTCGAGGGCGAACAGGCAACCGGCTTCCTTGATGTCATTGATAAAACGTACCGCGGCAGTGAGATTTGCAATCGTCGCGGTCTCGGTGATCTCGAAACACATCATGCCTTCAGGGATCTGGTACTGGTTTATTTTTTCCCGAATATAGGTAAAAAAACGTGCATCGCTGAGCGAGGCACCGGAAAGGTTGATGAAACAGGTTCCCCGCGCACTCGTGCTGTTACCACTCATGGTTTCGCTCACGTGCGCAAAGGCGGCGTCGATGACCCAGCGATCCAGCTTGGGCATCAGGTCATAACGCTCGGCGGCGGAGATAAAGGCACCGGGCATGATCAGCTCGCCATTCTCACCGCGCATGCGCAACAGAAATTCACAGTGGCGCGCATTGGCGCCGTGACTGCCCAGCGGTACGATGCATTGCTTGTGCAGGACGAGCTTGCATTCTTCCAGCGCCAGGTTGATGCGACTGACCCACTGCATTTCGCCGTGGCGTTGTAACACCTCGGCATCGTCATCTCGATAGACGTGGATACGGCTACGGCCCTTCTCCTTTGCCGCATAACAGGACATGTCGGCCGCACTGAGCAGATCACTCATGGTCTTACCGTCATGCTCGATCATTACCAGGCCGATACTGACACCCAGGGCAAAGGTCTTGTCCTGCCAGGAGAAGCGAAACTCACGCACCACTTCGAGCAGGTCCTGAGCAATCTCGATAGCACGCTGTTGACCACAGCTTTCCAGCAGGACGCCAAACTCGTCCCCACCCAGGCGCGCCAGGGTATCCGATTCCCGAATGGGCTTCTGCAGCACAACGGCCAGCTGCTTGAGCAATTCATCACCGGCAATATGGCCACAGGTATCATTGATGATCTTGAACTGATCGAGATCGAGATACAGCAGCGCATGCTCTGCCTGCTGGCTGTCGTCGTTCAGGAGCCTGCGCAGGCGACGTTCGAACTCGTGACGATTGGTCAGTCCTGTAAGCGCATCATGGTAGGCCATGTGGCGAATGATCTCCGCGGCCTGACGGTGGGCGCGGCGATTTTCCACTTCTCTCAGCTCGCGTTCGATGGCCGGCACCAGGCGCGAGAGATTGTCTTTCATGATGTAGTCATGCGCACCGGTCTTCATTGCCGCCACGGCGATGTCTTCACCGATACTGCCGGAAACGATAATAACGGGAATATCGAAACCTGATTCCTTGACGGCTTGCAGCGCCGCTTCGGAACTGAAGCCCGGCAGGTTGTGATCGGTGATGACCAGGTCCCAGGACTCACCCTCGAGGGCTTCGATCATGGCTTCGCGTGTTTCGACACGATGGCAGGAGGGCTCGAACCCGCCTTTCGACAGCTCGCGCATCAGTAACAGTGCATCATTTTCCGAATCCTCGACCAGGAGGATCCGAATCGGCTCACCCATTTCTACGTGCCTCGCGCCTCGGGTGGCGGCTGGTTTATCACCAGCCAGTAGAGTCCCAGTTGGCCAACGGCCTCGATGAACTGGTTGAAGTCCACCGGTTTGCGAATATAGCTGTTGGCACCCAGTTCGTAGCTGGAAATGATGTCACGTTCTTCGTTGGACGTTGTGAGGATCACAACCGGTTGCAGGCGCGTGCGATCGTCGGCACGCAGACGCTTGAGGACTTCCAGACCATCGAGCCGGGGCAGTTTGAGATCAAGCAGGATCAGTTCGGGTTGCCGGCTGGTGTCGCGTCCCTCGTAGGTACCGGTACCAAACAGATAGTCCAGTGCCTCGACACCGTCACGAGTTACCACCACTTCATTGAGAATATTGTTCTTGCTCAATGCACGCAGGGTGAGCGCCTCGTCATCAGGGTTATCTTCAACCAGCAGGATAGTACGTTCATCCATGTTACCTGTGCCTCTATACAGGACTGCCTTCGCGTCAACCAGGGCAATAAGCTGAGGGAAATACCCTGTAATTAAAACCCACCCACCAACACAAAGCCAGCGCACGTTCGTGCTATGCGCGGGGTATTTCCACAGCATGCACCGGGTATCTCACCCTGCCCGGCGCACTGAAACGATGCCCCCAACTGGTGCATTGCATTCTCAGTCGGCGGCACTCAGTGTGAAATAGAACGTCGCGCCCTCTCCCGGCACCGCCTCGGCCCATACGCGCCCGCCATGGCGATGAACGATGCGCTGTACGGTGGCGAGACCAATCCCCGTACCTTCAAAATCCTGCGCACTGTGCAACCGCTGAAAGGCACCAAACAGCTTGTCGGCGTAGGTCATGTCGAAACCGGCGCCGTTGTCGCGCACGAAGAACACCGTCTCATCACCTTCCTTCACCATACCGAATTCGATGTGTGGCGCGGCGACATAACGCGTAAACTTCCAGGCATTTTCGAACAGGTTCTCGAGAACAATGCTCAAGAGACGTTCATCACCACGAGTCGTCAGCGACTCACCAAGCACGATCTGTACCTGGCGCTCGGGTTCCCGCTCACGCAGCTTGCCGGTAATTTCTTCGGCCAGTTGACGCAGGTCTACGCTACGCTTCTCCAGCGCGGTACGACTGACACGTGAAAGCTGCAGCAGGTCATCGATGAGATGGCCCATGCGCTCGGCGCCACGACAGACACGCTGCAGGTAATCAAGGGCGGTATCATCCAGCCTGTCCTGATAGTCTTCCAGCAACGCCTTGCTGAAACCGTCGATCGCACGCAACGGTGAACGCAGATCATGTGATACGGAGTAGGAAAAGGCCTCCAG
>DRKU01000130.1 GCA_011051615.1 Gammaproteobacteria bacterium | reverse complement strand
CTGTTTCTCCGACATGTATTTCTTCCCCGACGAGACCGCCGAGGTGGTGGACCACGCCCACCTGCGCGCGGTGCTGGGGATGATCCTCATCGACTTCCCCTCCGCCTGGGCCGGTGACCCGGACGACTACCTGCACAAGGGGCTGGCCCTGCACGATCACCTCAAGGATCACGCCCTGCTCTCCACCGCCTTCGCGCCCCACGCGCCCTACTCCGTGAGCGACGATTCCTTTTCCAGGATGGCCGTGTACGCCGCCGAGCTGGACCTGCCGGTGCACATGCACGTGCACGAAACCCGCGACGAGGTCAATCAGGGTGTGGCGGAACACGGCAAGCGCCCGCTGGCGCGCCTCGATGAACTGGGCCTGCTCAACCCCAACCTCATTGCGGTGCACATGACGCAACTGGAAGACGAGGAGATCGCCGCGGTGGCCGAGGCCGGCGCCAGCGTGGTGCACTGCCCGCGCTCCAATATGAAACTGGCCAGCGGCACCTGCCCGGTGCAGCGCCTGCTGGACGCCGGTGTCAACGTGGCGCTGGGCACCGACGGCGCGGCGAGCAACAACACCCTGGACATGCTCGCCGAGATGCGCGCCGCAGCGTTGCTCGGCAAGCTGGTGGCCGATGACGCCGCCGCGGTCACCGCCGAGCAGGCCCTGGCCATGGCGACCCTCAACGGCGCCCGCGCGCTGGGACTGGCCGAGGAGACCGGCAGCCTCGCGGTGGGCAAGTGGGCGGACATGCAGGCCATCGACTTCGACCGCCCCGAGACCCAGCCGGTGTATCACCCCATCTCGCAGCTGGTGTACGCCGCCGATCGCGCACAGATCAGCGACGTGTGGGTGGCGGGCCGCCACGTACTCAAGGAGCGCATGCTGACCATCCTCGACGAGAGCGGGATCCGCGACCGCGCGCGGCAATGGCATGCTAAACTGGCGAAACACAACCAGAACTGAATCAGGATATAACCGGGACTGAGACCGTGAGCGCAGCACAGCACAACGTCGATGACAACGAGATCGCCAAGTTCGAGGCGCTGGCCTCGCGCTGGTGGGACCCCGACGGCGAGTTCAAACCCCTGCACGAGATCAACCCCCTGCGCCTGGACTACGTGGATCGCCGCGCGGGGCTGGAAGGCAAGCGCGTCATCGATGTCGGTTGCGGCGGCGGCATCCTCGCCGAGGCCATGGCGATGCGCGGTGCCGAAGTCACCGGCATCGACATGGGCGAGGCGCCACTCACCGTGGCGCGCCTGCACAAGCAGGAGTCGGGCGTGGAGGTGGACTACCGCAAGATCACCGCCGAGGCCATGGCCGAGGAGCACCCCGGCGCCTTCGACGTGGTCACCTGCATGGAAATGCTCGAACACGTACCCGATCCCACCTCCACCATCGCCGCCTGCGCGCGGCTGGTGAAACCCGGTGGCCACGTCTTCTTCTCCACCATCAACCGCAACCCGCGCTCCTATCTCTTTGCCATCGTCGGCGCGGAATACGTGCTTGGCCTGTTGCCCAAGGGCACGCACGAGTACGGCAAGTTCATTCGCCCCTCCGAGCTGGAAGCCTGGTCACGCGAAGCGAGACTCGGCGTGCAGGAGATCACCGGCATGAGCTACAACCCCTTCAGCAAGCGCTATTCGCTGGGCTTCGATGTGGGCGTCAATTACCTGATGCATTGTTCCAAAGAACAGTAGCGAGAAGACACTGTAGGAGCGCCGCCCCGGCGCGATGAAATACCAGGGCAGTGAAACAATCGCGCCGGGGCGGCGCTCCTACCGATTATCTTTTCTGATTCAATACTTGTTTCACCTATGTCCCCCATAAAAACCGTCCTCTTCGATCTCGATGGCACGCTGGCCGATACCGCACCGGATCTTGCCTACGCCCTCAACGAAGTACTGCGCGAGCAGGGGCGCCCCACCCTGCCCTTCGACACCATCCGGCCGGTGGTGTCCCACGGCGGCATGGCGCTCATCCGGCTGGGCTTCGGCATGGAGCCCGACGAACCCGGTTTCGAGGATCTGCGTCAGCGCCTGCTGGCAGTCTACCGGGACAACATCGCGCGTGAAACACGCCTGTTCACCGGCATGAGCGAGCTGCTCGACGCCATCGAAGGCCAGGGCATGAAGTGGGGAGTGGTGACCAACAAACCGTCGTGGCTCACCGAGCCGTTGCTGGAACAACTGGATCTGGTGCAACGCGCCGCCTGCATCGTCAGTGGTGATACACTGGCCGAGCGCAAGCCCCATCCCGCGCCCCTGCTGCACGCCTGTGAGCTGACCGGCAGCACGGCGCCCGAGTGCGTCTATGTGGGCGACGCGCAACGCGACATCGAGGCAGGCAGCGAGGCGGGCATGCACACCCTCGTCGCGCTGTTCGGTTATATTGGCGAGGACGACGATCCCGACACCTGGCGGGCTGATGCCATGATCGAAAGCCCCGCAGGGATCCTCGACTGGATCGCCGCCCGGAAACAGGACGGATAAACCGACACGGAATACGACACAGGCATCGTGGACAGCACCAGCATTATTGTCACCCTCGGCATTGCCGCCATCGCGGCGCTGGCCGGTTATTTCTTCGCCGCGTTGCGCCATCAGCGCCGCCTCGGCCAGTTGCGTGAGGAAAACACCGCCCTGCAGACCACGCTGGAGATGGAGCGCCAGCGCAGCGAGGAAAAACTCGCCGCACTGGAAGAGGCGCGCCAGAAGCTGAGCGAGAATTTCGCCAGCCTGTCGCGCGAGGCGCTCCGGCACAACAGCGAGGCCTTTCTCAAGCTGGCGGAGGAAAACCTGCGCCGCTTTCAGCATCAGGCCCAGGGCGAGCTCGATAAAAAGGAAAAGGCCGTCGAACATCTGGTCAAACCCATCCGCGAGGCGCTGGAGAAGACCGAAAAACAGATCCGCGAGATCGAAAAGGAACGCCGCGAATCCTACGGCGCACTGAGCAAGCACCTGGAGCAGATGGCGCAGGCCCACGCCGAGTTACAAACGGAAACGCGCAACCTGGTGGGCGCCCTGCGCCGCCCCGAGGTACGCGGCCAGTGGGGCGAGCTGACCCTGAAACGCCTCGCCGAACTGGCGGGCATGGTGGAGCACTGCGACTTCTTCGAACAGGAACAGGTCAGCAACGACGGCGTCACCGCGCGGCCCGACATGATCGTGCGCATGCCCGATCGGCGTGACATCATTGTCGATGCCAAGACCCCGCTGGACGCCTACCTGCGCGCGGTGGACAGCAACAACGACACCGAGCGCGCGGCGGCACTGGAGGCCCACACCCGCCACGTGCGTGAGCGCGTCAAGGAGCTGGCCACCAAGGCCTACTGGTCGCAGTTCGACAATGCCCCCGACTTCGTGGTGCTGTTCATCCCCGGTGATCAGTTCCTCGCCGCGGCACTGGAGCAGGATCACGGCCTGCTGGAATTCGCCCTCAAGCAGAAGGTCATCCTTGCTACGCCCACCAGCCTGGTGGCCCTGTTGCGCGCCATCGCCTACGGCTGGCGGCAGGAACAGTTGGCCGAAAACGCCGAGCAGATCCGCCAGATCGGCGAGGAGCTATATAAAAGGCTGGGCACCTTCGCCGAACATCTGGATCGCGTGGGCAAGGGACTGGAAAACAGCGTCAAGGCCTACAACAGGGCGGTGGGTTCCTTCGAGAGCCGCGTGTTGCCCGGCGCGCGCAAGTTCACCGAACTGGGCGTACATGCCGACGCCGCCATCGACGACGCCCGCAAGCTGGAACAGGCGCCGGTGCAGGTGGAGAGCAAGGATACGGAGGATTAGAGCCGGAAGATCGGCTGTCACTGCGAGCCTGCGTAGCAGGCGCGGCAATCTGTTCGCCGGCTGAACCACAAGATTGCGCCGGCCTTAGGCCTCGGTTCTGGCATCCTGCTTCACCCTGCCTCCTCCATGGCCCAGGCCAGCCTCTCGACCTGCGGTCTCACCTTCTCCCTGGAGTCGTCGCAATGACGCCTGATTCACTGGCTGACCTGGCCCGGATTGCCAGGCTAAGCGATGAGTCATTAAAACCCGTAGGAGCGCCGCCCTCGGCGCGATGGATTAATGCAGTGGGAAATTCATCGCGCCGAGGGCGGCGCTCCTGCGGGTTTTAATGACTCATCGCTTAGCCTGACAATCCGGGCCAGGTCAGCCAGTGAATCAGGCGTCATTGCGACGACTCCAGGGAGAAGGTGAGACCGCAGGTCGAGAGGCTGGCCTGGGCCATGGAGGAGGCAGGGTGAAGCAGGAT
>DRKU01000129.1 GCA_011051615.1 Gammaproteobacteria bacterium | reverse complement strand
GGCAGTTGGCGAGATCCACTACTTCCGGTTCGCGCGCGGCGTTCTCGATCACCGTCACACCGTCGGCCAGCGTCGCCGCCATCATGAGGTTCTCGGTGCCGGTGACGGTAACGATATCGTTGACCAGCTTGGCGCCCTTGAGGCGTTTCGCCTTCGCCCTGATATAGCCATTCTCCACCGTGATGTCGGCGCCCATGGCCTGCAGGCCGTGGATATGAATATTCACCGGCCGTGAGCCGATGGCGCAACCACCGGGCAGCGAAACCTCGGCCTCACCGAAGCGCGCCAGTAGTGGACCCAGTACGAGGATGGAAGCACGCATGGTCTTGACCAGCTCGTAGGGGGCAAACAGGTTCTTGATGGTGCTGGTGTCCACCTCGATGTTGAGTTTCTCATCGATGATGAGCTGCACACCCATACGCCCCAGCAGCTCCATGGTGGTGGTGATATCGTGCAGGTGGGGCACGTTACACACCGTGGTGGGCTCCTCGGCGAGCAGCGTTGCGGCCAGGATCGGCAGCGCGGCATTCTTGGCGCCGGAGACGCGCACTTCGCCGTCGAGGGGCACGCCCCCGGTGATGATCAGTTTATCCATCCAGTTTTACATCCGGTTTACAGGCAGCAATCTACTGCACCTGAAGTTTGCTGGCCTTCTCCCATTCTTCCGGGGTGCAGGCCTTGATCGAGAGGGCGTGCAGGGTGCCATTGGTAATGAGGTCGTTGACCGTGGCATAGACGGCCTGCTGGCGCTTGACGGCATTGAGCCCGGCGAACATCTCGCCCACCACGGTGACCTGGAAATGGCTGCCATCACCGGTGACGGTGACCTCGCAGCCGGGCAGGCCCGCGGCGATCAATTTCTGTACTTCACTGGGATCCATCGCCTTCTCCGCAATCTCTGCTGTCAAAAAGAGGGCTATTCTACCGCCGAAAGGCGGTGGCGGGTACCGTCAGGGGTCGAATTCTCCGCCCGGCAGGGCGAGGTCGGCGCCGGGGGCTCAGTCGGTGACCGGCAGGATGTCGGCCAGGCCGCTGGCTCGGGCAATGCGCAGGAGCTGGTCGGGCAGGTGCTGAAAAGCGATATCCACATTCCTGTCGCGCGCCTCGCGCATCCACTCGATGAGCAGCGCAAGACCGGCGCTGTCGGTATGGTGGACCTCGGCCAGGTCCACCCGCACGCGGGGATGACCGACCACGAAACCGGCACTGGCGCGGTACAGATCGGGCACGGTGCGCATGTTGAGTTCACCGCACAACTGGAAACGGCCTTCGCCGCGATCAACGAGTTCAGGACCACTCACTACGCTTCAGCCCCCGCGTTGCGTTTCTCCAGACGGGTGATAAGGGCATCGAGACCGTTCTTCTTGATCTCAGTAGCAAAGGATGTGCGAAAGTTGCTCACCAGGCTGATGCCGTCGACGGCAATGTCGTACACCTTCCAGCCCTTCTTCGGCCGCAGGTGAAGACGAAAGTTCATCGCCACCGGCTGACCGGTGGGCTGGATCACTTCGGTACGCACGGTCACGTCGCCGCTGCTGATGTCCTCGCGCATGGGCAGGTAACGGATCTCCTGGTCGGTATAGTCGAGCAGCGCCGTAGCATAGGTTCGCACCATGAGGGTGCGGAAGGCGCGTACGAAACGCAGTTTCTGCGCACGCGTTGCCGTGCGCCAGTGCTTGCCCAGTACCCAGCGCGACATGGCGACGAAATCGAAATGCGGCACGATGATGCGGTTGACCAGTTCGTAGAGGCGCTGTGGCTCGGCCTCGATGAGCTTGCGCTCGGCCTTGAGCGTGCTGAGCATCTCGTCGGTGGTCTGACGCACCAGTTCCCGTGGCCCGGTATGCGTCGTTGCCGCCGTTGCGGCACCGGCGCCGAACAACAACAGGGCCCCGACGAGGGCACTGACGGCAGACCTCATTGCGCATCTCCCTTCGGCGCATTGCCACCATCGTCGCTGGTGAGGAACTGGGACACGAACTGGCCGATAAGTTTCTCCAGCACCAGTGAATCCTGGGTGAGCTTGATGACGCTGCCTTCCTTCAGGTAACCGTTCTCACAATCGGTGCTGCCGGGTGCAGCGGCAGGATTCGCTGCCGGCGCACCGCCCAGCTCGGCCTCCAGTTCCGCTTCCAGTCCGGCGTCCTCGCAACCGCCGCCGGCACCGGCCTCGAGGCCGATGTATTTTTCACCGAGCAGGCCGGCGGTATAGATGCTCGCCGAACTGTCCACCGGCAGCGTGTCGTACTGACTCTCGATCTGCATGGTGACGACAGACACCAGTTCCTTTGGATCGAAACGGATGTCGGTGACGCGACCAATGCGCACCCCACCCATGGTCACCGGCGAGCGTACCTTGAGGCCGCTGGCGTCCTCGAACTGTGCATAGATGGTAAAGCCCTCGTCGCCGCTGAAGGCGCTGAGATTGCTGACCTTCATGGCCAGCATGAACAGCGACGCCAGGCCCGCGGCGACGAAGATCCCTACCCAGATTTCTGTAGTCCTTGTTGTCATGCTTCATTACTCCCCGAACATGAGCGCAGTCAGAATAAAGTCCAGTCCCAGCACCGCCAGTGAGGAATAGACCACCGTTCGCGTTGTCGCCCGACTGACACCTTCAGAAGTGGGCACCGCATCGTAACCTTCGAATACTGCGATCCAGGTCACCACCCAGCCAAAGGCGACACTCTTGATCACGCCGTTCATAATGTCATCACTGAAATCCACCTTGGCCTGCATCTGCGACCAGTAGGCGCCGTCGTCCACACCCAGCAAATGCACACCGACGAAGTAGCCTCCTATCACACCCACGGCGCTGAAGATGGCCGCCAGCAGGGGCATGGAGAACAGACCGGCAAAGAAACGTGGTGCCAGTACGCGGTGAATGGGATCCACCGCCATCATCTCCATGGCCGAGAGCTGCTCGGTGGCCTTCATGAGACCAATCTCGGCGGTCAGCGCCGAACCGGCACGGCCGGCAAACAGCAACGCCGCCACCACCGGTCCCAGTTCGCGCACCAGCGACAGGGCCACCACCACGCCGAGTGATTCCTCGGCACCAAAGTCCACCAGGGTATTGTAGCCCTGCAGGCCAAGCACCATGCCGACGAACACGCCGGAGACAACGATGATCACCAGTGACAGCACGCCCACTGAGTGGATCTGGTGAATCAACAGGCCAAAACGCGGCACCAATGTATGGATACCGCCAAAAATACGTGCCAGTACGATGCCGGCGCGGCCGAGGCGTTCGAAGACGATACTGCCTTTCTGGCCAAGGCGTTGCAGGGCATCCAGGATCATTGCGTCTCCCCTTCGTTGCCGGCGAGCAGGTCGTCGCGGAAACTGGCCGCCGGATAGTGAAACGGCACCGGCCCGTCGGGCAGGCCCTGCATGAACTGTTGCGCCCATTCCGAACCCGAGTTACGTAGTTCCTCCGCACCGCCTTCGGCCACCACCTTGCCGCCGGAGAGCAGGTAGATGTGATCGGAGATGGCCGAGGCCTCGTCTATGTCGTGTGACACCAGCACGCTGGTCAGGCCGAGCGAATCGTTGATGTCCCGGATCAGACGTACCAGTACGCCCATGGAAATGGGATCCTGGCCGGTGAACGGCTCGTCATACATGATCATCATGGGATCGAGGGCGATGGCGCGCGCCAGCGCCACGCGTCGCGCCATGCCGCCGGAGAGCTCTGCCGGCATCAGGCGTCGCGCGCCGCGCAGGCCGACGGCCTCCAGCTTCATCAGCACCAGGTCGCGGACCATGGATTCGGGCAGGTCGGTATGTTCACGCAGCGGGAAGGCAACATTGTCGTAGACGTTCATGTCGGTGAGCAGGGCGCCGTTCTGGAACAGCATGCCCATGCGCTTGCGTAACTGGTAGAGACGACGGCGGCTGGCGCCGGTGACTTCCTCGCCGTCGAAGAAGATCTGTCCGGCATCGGGCCTGAGCTGGCCGCCGATGAGACGCAGCAGGGTGGTCTTGCCCGTGCCGCTGGGTCCCATGATCGACGTAACGCTGCCGCGCCGGATATCGATGTCGATGTTGTCGAAGATCTTGCGCGAACCCCGGCTGAAGCTGAGGTTGCGGATCCGGACGATGATGTCGTTGTTGTTTTCGCTCACGTCTTCCTTCCTGTGGCGCCCATTTTGGCCATGCATGACGCAAAACACAATCTTTCCCGCGCGTGGATGCGAAGGGATGCCGCCCATGTCACAGTCGGCACCACCTCAGAGCAGATCACGGATCACGATGGCCTGGCGCAGGGTCTCTGGCGAGGGGGGATCTCCATCCAGCAACAACACCGCCACACTCTCGTCCGCACGCGCCAGTAACACCTCGATGACCGCGCGCAACCGGCGCGGACTGACGGTGGCCACGTCCAGCCGCGCCAGGTTGAGGGCTGCGGCCGGCGGCGGTTCGCCCTGCCCGTCCCAGCACCACCCGGCGCCGGGGCCGACGGCGGGCAGCGCATCGGCTCCCCACACCGACACCGGCAGGGGCGCGCACTGTGCCAGCAGGGTATCGCGCGCCGCCGCTTCCATGTGGCGTGCATCGAGGAGGATCCCCACACAACGCGCCCCCAGTTGTCGCGCGGCAGCGAGGCGCGCGACGGCGTCCCCGGCGTGGTCGATGGCGATGACGAAGCGCAGCACCTCGCCGCTGTCCTCGAGCAGCGCCGCGTAACCGTCGTCGTCCAGCGTGTAGTCGGCCGGCACCAGCACCACGGGAAACTCGTTGCCGTAGTAACCCAGGCGCCAGTCCTCGGGCAGGTCGTCGGGGTAAAAATCACCCACCCAGCGGGGGTAGCGCCAGTCGCAGGCGCCGATGAGCAGGTCATGATCGTACGCGGTTTCACTCATGGGACAACGACGCGGGTCCTGTACGGGGTCAACGGGGATGCATTACCATGCATGGCTCGCGCTACACCATACGGGACAGCGGCGACGCAGACAATGCCCGCCGGCCACGCAGGTACGCCAGCCATGCAATGCGATCTTTTCTACGAACTCTCGGTACCCGGCTATGGCAGGGATGGTGATGCCGAGGCCGAGCACGCAGTCTTTGCGAATACGCTGGCGCAACTGGAGCTGGCCGACCGCCTGGGCTTCGGCGCCGCGTGGCTGGTGGAGCACCATTTCATGCCCGAATACTCCCACAGCAGCGCGCCGGACCTGGTACTTGCCGCCGCCGCGCAGCGTACGCAGCGTCTGCGCCTGGGGCTGGGTATCGTGCCGCTGCCCTATCACCACCCGGTACAGGTGGCCGAGCGTATGGCGACGCTGGACATCCTCTCCCACGGACGCGTGGAACTGGGCATCGGGCGCGGTTTTTCGCCACTGGAGCATGAGGTCTTCGCGGCCCCCATGGCACACAGCCGCGCACAGATGCGCGAGGCGCTGGACATCATCAGGCATGCCTTTGCCCCCACCCCGCTGCGCCACGCCGGGGAGTTCTACCGCTTTCCCGAGCCGCTGACCATCCAGCCAAAACCCGTGCAACAACCCCATCCCCCCCTGTGGCTGGCGGCGGTAAGCCCGGAGACCTTCACCCTCGCCGCGGAACTGGGCCTCGGCGTGCTGGCCGGTCCGTTCAAGCCCTGGTTCATGGTACGCGAGGACCTGCGCCGCTATCGTCGCACCTGGCCCGCCCACCACCATGCACCACCCCGTGCCGCCATGACCCTCGGCGTCCTCTGTCTCGAGGATGGCAGGCGCGCACGCGAACTGGGCCGACAGTGCATGCCGTGGTTCTACCGCCTGCTGCTGGAACACACGCGCCCGGTGCTGGCGCGGCTCTATGAAGGCTACGAATACTACCGCCACCTGGGACGGCTGGCCCCGCTGATGGAAAAGACCCTTTCGCTGAAAACCCTGGAACTGCTCGGGCTGGTCATCGTCGGAGACCCGGCCCACTGCCGCCGCAAGCTGGCCGCACTGGCCACCGCCGGTGTCGATCGCGTGCTGTGCGCCGTTGGCGCCGGCGGCCTGCCCCATGATGTGGTGTGTGAAAGCCTCGAGGTACTGGCCCGTGAGGTCATCCCGCACCTCGGCACGGGAACGGAAGCGGTCACGCCATGAAGATCCTGCTCACCGGTGCCGCCTCCCATCTGGCCCGCGCATTGTTGCCGGCCCTGCTCGCGCGGGAGGATGTCGAAATCGTCATCGGTCTCGACTGGCGGGAGGGCTTCGTGACACACCCGCGCTACCGCCATCGGCAGGTGGACCTGCGCGAGGCGCCGCTGGCAGAAATACTGACCGACATCGATACGGTCATCCACCTGGCCTTTGCGGTCATCGCCCGTGATGCCGATGGCCGCCGCCTGTCACGCGCCACACGCCGCGCCATCAACGTCACCGCCAGCGCGCGACTCTTCGCGGCCTGCCTCGAGGCCGGGGTCGAGCGCCTGCTGTGCGTATCCAGTGCGGCGGTCTATGGCCCGCAGCCCGATGAGCGCTGCGTGCCCGAGTCGGCGCCGCGGCGCCCGCTGGCCGGTTTCGCCTATGCCGAGGACAAGGCGGCCATGGAAGCGGCACTGGATGCGTTGCAGGACCAGCCGCACGGACCCCGCGTGATCCGCCTGCGGCCCCACGTGATCCTCGGCCCGCACTGCCAGCCCCTGCTGCGCCGCATGCTGGCACAGCCCTTCTATCTCGCCGCCGGTCGCCACCACCCGCTCCAGTGCGTCCATGAAGACGACGTGGCCCGGGCGCTGTTACTGGCGCTGGACTGCCCGCGCAGCGCTACCTTTAATATAGCCGCAGACGATGCCCTGCCCTTCGCCGACATGCTGCGCCTGCGCCATTCGCGCGCCTGGCCACTACCCCGCCCGCTGGCGGTGGCCGGTCATGCCCTGTTGCGTAGCCTGTCGCCGGCCTGGGGTGAGCGGGGCATATTGGAAAGCCTGTGTCATCCTCTGGTAGTGTGTACCGAGCGGGCGAAACGCGAGTTGGGCTGGCGAGCGTGTTACTCAACCCGCGACTGCATCACCCACATGTAGGCGAACGGAGCCATGAGCGAGATCATCCCCTTCAGGCGCAAGACGGCCAAAGAGAAGGCCAGAGGCAAGACCCTCTGCCGTAGCGGCTTTCACAAGTGGGTGGCGGCAAAAGAGCGGCCTTTCGACGTAAAACAGGGTAAACTTCTGACACTTTTTCGTTGCAGCCGATGTGGCGCCACGAAAACGGAAAAGACCTGAACAGACCACATAACGACACCATCATGGAAAGCCTCGCTTCGATCACTGCCATCATCCCCACACTTGCGCGACGCCTGTTCTTCCTGGTGTTGCTGGCGTTCGTGTTACCCGGCCTGGTCGGCTGCACGTCCATCGACGGCCCACTGGACGAACGTGATCCCTGGGAGGCCTACAACCGCGCCATGTTCTCTTTCAACGATGCGGTGGATCGCAACGTGGTCAAACCCGTGGCACAGGGCTATCACGACTATATTCCCGACCCGGTGCGCTCAGGGGTCTCCAATGTCTTCAGCAATCTCGACGATGTGCTGGTGACCACCAACGACCTCCTGCAGTTCAAGTTCGAACGCGCCATCCACGACTTCAGTCGCCTGATCTACAACACCATCCTTGGTGTGTTCGGCATCTTCGACGTGGCCAGCGAGCTGGGACTGCCCAAGCACAACGAGGACTTTGGCCAGACGCTCGCCGTGTGGGGCTGGCAGGACAGCACGTATCTGATCGTACCCCTGCTGCCACCCAGCACCGTGCGCGATACCACCGGCCTGGTGGCGGACTGGCAGCTCGATCCGGTCACCAATATCGACCGCGAAAGCGAACGCTACACTGCCATCATCCTCGAGACCATCGACCGACGTGCGCAGTTGCTGAGCGCCAGCCGCGTGCTCGACGAGGCCGCACTGGATCGCTATGCCTTCGTGCGCGATGCCTACTTCCAGTTGCGCCGCAACCAGATCTACGACGGCAACCCGCCCCGCGAAGAAGCGGATCTGCCACCGGCCAATGGTGATGCCGACCTGGATCTCGAACTGGAACTGGAGCTGGAGCGCGAGCTGGAAGGCGGCGCCCCACCCGCGCCGAAATAGTCCACCACGGCACACCGCCGTTGCTGGCCACAACACGATGTCACCCCGAGCATGAATGAAACCCTCTGGTTATCCGTCCTCGCCATCCTGGCCGGATTTGCCGCCCTCATCTGGGGCGCCGACCGCTTCGTCCACGGCTGCGCCGCGCTGGCGCGCAACCTCGGTGTGCCGACGCTGGTCATCGGCCTGACCGTGGTGGGCTTTGGCACCTCGGCGCCGGAGATCCTGGTGTCGGTGGTCTCGGCCATCAATCACACCCCGCAACTGGCGGTCGGTAATGCCATTGGCTCCAACATCGCCAACATCGCCCTGGTGCTCGGTGCCACGGCGGTGATCCTGCCGCTGACGGTAAATTCCGAGACCCTGCGCCGCGAGTACCCGCTGATGTTCATCGTCATGCTCGGTGTACTGATGCTGATCATGGACAACGCGCTCGACCGCCTCGACGGCATACTGTTGCTCATCGGCCTTGGCTTCATCCTCTACGGCATCGTCAACCTCGGCATGCGCAAGCAGCGCATCGACCCCATTGAAACGGAATTTGCCCAGGAGATCCCCGACACCACCACGCCCCTGTCGATCCTGTGGATCACCATCGGCCTCGGTGTGTTGCTGGCCAGTTCGCATGCGCTGGTATGGGGGGCGACCAACATTGCCTCGGCACTGGGCATCAGCGACCTGGTCATCGGCCTGACCGTCGTCGCCATCGGCACCAGCCTGCCGGAGCTGGCGGCCTCGGTAATGAGCGCCTGGAAGAAGGAGCCGGACCTCGCCATCGGCAATATCATCGGTTCCAACATGTTCAACCTGCTGGCGGTGCTTGGCCTGCCCGCCCTCATCGAACCCCATTCCCTGGACGACACCGTTCTGACCCGCGACTATCCGGTGATGATCGGCCTCAGCATCGCCCTGTTCGTCTTTGCCTACGGTTTTCGTGGCCCGGGACGCATCAATCGCATCGAGGGTGCGCTGTTGCTTGGTGTCTATGCCCTTTACATGGGTATAATCTACCTCGACAACATACATTAGCCGGCCGGCACCACGCCGCGAGGAGCCGGGGTATTCCCGCGTGGATACCCGACAGCACATGCCAACACTGCATCCCGACAAGGTCAGAGAACTGGGCAGCGCCGTGATCAGCACGGAAGCGGAGGCCATCACTGCGCTGCTCGCACGTATCGACGACAGCTTCGTCGCCGCCTGCCAACACATGATCGACTGCCGCGGGCGCGTGGTCGTCATCGGCATGGGCAAGTCCGGCCACATCGGCAGCAAGATCGCCGCCACCCTGGCCAGCACCGGCACACCGGCCTTCTTCGTGCATCCCGGTGAAGCCAGCCACGGCGACCTCGGTATGATCACCCCCGACGATACCGTGCTGGCGCTGTCCAACTCGGGGGAGACTGACGAGATCCTCACTATCATCCCACTCATCAAGCGCCTTGGTGTGCCGCTCATCACACTCACCGGCAACCCCGAGTCGCGCATGGCGCGCGAGGCCACCGTCAATATCGATGTCAGCGTGGCGCGCGAGGCCTGCCCGCTGGGACTGGCACCGACGGCCAGTACCACCGCCGCACTGGTCATGGGTGACGCGCTGGCCGTGGCCCTGCTGGAATCGCGTAATTTCACCGCCGATGACTTCGCCCTCTCGCATCCTGGTGGCCGCCTGGGCAAGCGCCTGTTGCTGCACGTGGGAGACATCATGCACTGCGGTGACGAGATCCCGGTGGTGCGTGACGATGCCTCCCTGAGCGAAGCACTGGTGGAAATGACGCGCAAGGGCCTTGGTATGACCGCCATCGTCGATGGCGACGGCAGGCTCGCCGGGATCTTCACCGACGGCGACCTGCGCCGCGTCCTGGAGAAAGGCAGCGTGAACGTCCAGAACGCGAAGATCCGGGAGCACATGACCGCCGGCTGCCTGAGCCTGCGCCGCGACATGCTCGCCGCCGCGGCACTGGAGTTGATGGACAGCAAGCGCGTCAATTCCTTCCCGGTGGTGGACGACGACGAGCACCTCATCGGCGCACTCAACATGCACGACCTGCTGCGTGCAGGCGTGGTATGAACTTCTATGCAAACAGAAATCTGATATGAAAGACGTACTCGAAAAGGCCGCATTGATCAGACTGGTGATCTTCGATGTCGATGGCGTGCTTACCGATGGCAGCCTGTTCATCGGCGATGACGGCCAGGAATACAAGGCCTTCAATTCGAAAGACGGCCATGGCATGCGCATGTTGCAGGACAGCGGCGTCACCGTCGGTATCATCACCGGGCGCACCTCGCAGGTGGTGGAACACCGCATGCGGGGACTTGGCATCGAGCAGGTCTTCCAGGGCCGCGTACACAAGGTGCCCGCCTACGAGGAACTGCTCGCCACGCTCGGGCTCGATGCCGCACAGGTGGCCTACGTGGGCGATGACGTGGTGGATCTCGGCGTCATGAAACGCGTCGGTCTGGCCATCGCGGTGCAGGATGCGCATCCACTGGTCAAGCAACACGCCCACTGGATCACCGAGCATGGTGGTGGCCGTGGCGCGGCACGTGACGTGTGTGAACTGATCATGAGCGCCCAGGGCACACTGGAACAGGAACTGGAAAAATATACCCAATGAGCAACCGCCTGCGCTACCTGCTGATCCTGACCATCGTCGTGGTGGTGGCCTCGTTGAGCAGCTGGTTGCTGCGTTCCGTTGAGGAACGCTTCGTCAAGGGTCCCGAGGTAGTATCCCGTTCGCCGGACTACTTCATGGAAAATTTCACCGCCACGGCGCTCAACACCGAGGGCGAGGCCGACTACACCCTGCAGGCCAGTTACCTTGCCCACTACCCACACAACGACTCGGTACTCATGCGCAAACCGTTCATGGCCGTGTTTCGCGATGACCTGACGCCATGGTCCATGCGCGCCGACGAGGGCCTGGTCACCGAACATGGTCGCTTCGTCGAACTGGGCGGCGCGGTCACCCTGCAACGCGGCAAGACCGCCCGGCATCCGCTCCTCACGCTCAACACCCGCGACCTGCGCATCGATACCCGGCTCAAGACCGCCGAGACCGAGGCCGAGGTGGAGATCACCCAGCCCGGTACCCGCATTCGCGCACGTGGCATGCGTATCGATATCGCCAGCGGTTCACTGGAACTGCTCGCCAACGCCGAGGCCCGCTATGATGTCCGCTAGCCGCTGCCTGTTGGCCGTCCTCCTCCTCGGCCTCGCCCTGCCGGCGGCAGCACTGGAGAGCGATGCGCACCAGCCCATTCACATCAAGGCCGATCGCGTGCGCCTCAACGAAAAGACCGGCATCTCCGAGTACCTCGGTGCGGTGCGCCTGAGCCAGGGCAGCATCGTCATTACCGCCGACAGCATCGTCGTGCACCAGCCGCAGGGCCGCCTGCAGAAGATCCTCGTCACCGGCCGCCCGGCACGCTTCCGCCAGGACAGCGGCGTCGCCGGTCAGCTCATCGATGCCCAGGCGGCGCGCATGGAGTACCTCGCCGGCGAGGAACGCCTGTTCCTCAGCGGCAAGGCGCTGGTCATCCAGGGACCCAACCAGTTCGCCGGTGAATACATCGAATTCGACACCCGCAACAGCACCGTCACCGCCCAGGGGGCTGAGAACCCGCGCGGCCAGGTGGATGTCACCATACAACCCGCCCCGCCGGCAGAGGCCCCTGCCGCTGCACCGGCAACACCGGCAGAACCTGTCAGCGGGGCCGGCCAGTGAGCAACAGCCCGGAAACCCCCGCGCAGACCGGCGCCGGCGACAAGGGCCGAGAAGGCAAGACCGCCGCGATCAGCGAACTGCGCGCCGAGCACCTCGCCAAGCGCTACCGGGGCCGCGAGGTGGTGCGCGATGTCTCCCTGAGCGTGCGGGCCGGAGAAGTGGTGGGCCTGCTCGGTCCCAACGGCGCGGGTAAAACCACTTCTTTTTATATGGTTGTTGGCCTGGTGCAACCCGATGGCGGCCGCGTGCTGCTCGATGGCCAGGACATCACCCGCGCGCCCATTCACGTGCGGGCGCGGGCCGGGCTGGGGTACCTGCCGCAGGAGGCCTCGGTGTTCCGCAAGCTGTCGGTGGCCGACAACATCATGGCCATCCTCCAGACCCGCCGCGACCTGACCCCGCTGCAGCGTGAACAGAAACTGGAAGAACTGCTCGAGGAGCTGCATATCGAGCACATCCGCGCCAGCCTCGGCATGAGCCTCTCCGGCGGCGAGCGGCGCCGCGCCGAGATCGGCCGGGCGCTGGCCACCGATCCCCGCTTCATCCTCCTCGATGAACCCTTCGCCGGCGTCGATCCCATCTCGGTACGTGATATCCAGGGCATCATCGCCCACCTCACGGAACGCGGTATCGGCGTATTAATAACCGACCACAACGTTCGGGAAACCCTTGGGATCTGTGACCGCGCCTATATCATGAACTCAGGGGAAGTGATCGCGGAGGGTGAACCCGACTCCATTCTCGACAACGAGGAGGTCCGCCAGGTCTATCTCGGCGAGCACTTCCGCCTGTGACGGGCCTGTGTTCCGGCACGAAAACTGCTAGAATTAACCTGCCCTCGCCGGTAACGTGTTGCATGACTGGCAGTCTGATCCTCAGAAAATGAAACAAACATTACAGCTTCGACTCGGCCAGCACCTGACCATGACCCCTCAGTTGCAGCAGGCCATCCGCCTGTTGCAGCTCTCTTCGCTGGAATTGCATACCGAGATCCAGGAAGCCCTCGATTCCAACCTCATGCTGGAACTGGCCGACGACAACGAGGCCGAGAACAGCAGCGTGGAGGCCGCCGATGCCGGAGGCGACAATGGCGTGGACAAGGAAGCCCAGAGCGATGCCGACCTCGCCATGCAGGCCGACAAGATCCCCGACGACCTGCCGGTGGACAGCGACTGGGACGATATCTATGACGCACCACCGACCCCCGCCAGCAGCGCCCCGGTCGACAGTGGCGAGCGCGAAGTCGTCCACCAGGTGGGTGAAAGCCTGCGCGAACACCTGCACTGGCAGATGAACCTGACCCCCTTCAGCGAAACCGACATCGCCATTGCCGAGGCCATTATCGATTCCATCAATGACGATGGCTTTCTTGCCACCAGCATCGAGGAGATCCACGAAAGCCTCTCCGACGGTGGTGAGAATGAGCTGGAACTGGAGGAAGTGGAAGCAGTACTGCACCGCATCCAGAACTTCGAGCCTGCCGGGGTCGCCGCCCGCGATCTGCGCGAATCCCTCATGCTGCAACTGGCACAACTGCCCAACACCACCGACTGGAAGGAAAAGGCCGCCGAGTTGCTCGAGCACCACTTCGATCTGCTCGTCAACCGCGACTATGCCCAGCTCATGCGTCGCCTCAAGGTCGGCGAGGAAGAACTCAAGGAAATCATTCAGGTGGTGCAGGCGCTCAATCCGCGCCCGGGATCACAGATCACCGACAGCAGCCCGGAATACATCGTTCCCGACGTTTTCGTGCGCAAGGAGAAAGGCAAGTGGCGCGTGTCACTCAACATGGAAGCGGCGCCGAAACTGCGTATCAACGCGCACTATGCCAACCTCATGAAACAGGTCAACAACAGCTCGGACAACACCTGCCTGAAGAATCACATGCAGGAAGCCAAGTGGTTCCTCAAGAGTCTCAACAGCCGCAACGAAACTCTGCTCAAGGTCGCCACCTGTATCGTCGAGAAACAACGCGCCTTTCTCGAATACGGTGAAGAGGCCATGAAGGCGCTGGTATTGCACGATATCGCCGAAGAAGTTGAGATGCACGAATCGACCATTTCCCGCGTGACCACCAAGAAATATATGCATACGCCGCGCGGCATCTATGAACTGAAGTATTTCTTCTCCAGCCACGTCAACACCGCCAGTGGCGGAGAGTGCTCCTCGACCGCGATCCGCGCCCTGATCAAGAAACTCATCGCCGCCGAGAAACCCCAGAAACCACTTAGTGACAGCAAGATCGCCGCCATCCTGTCCGACCAGGGCATCAATGTCGCGCGCAGAACCGTCGCCAAGTACCGGGAAGCCATGGCTATCCCGCCTTCCAATGAAAGAAAACGTCTGGCCTGAACGGCCGTTATCCAAGGAGCCCATCATGCAACTCAGCGTAACCGGACACCACGTCGAAATCACCGACTCCCTACGCGACTACGTCCAGGAGAAAATCGAACGCATTCAGCGGCATTTCGACCAGGTAACCAATGTCCACGTCGTCCTCAGCGTGGAAAAAGTCCGCCACAAGGCGGAAGCGACTCTGCACCTCACGGGTGGAAACCTGTTTGCCGACGCCGAGAGCGACGACATGTACGCCGCCATCGATGCCCTGTCCGACAAGCTTGACCGCCAGGTACGCAAGCATAAGGAGAAACTTACCGATCACCATCGCGGTGAAGGTGGCCTCAAAAACCAGCAACCGGGTTGAAAGACCACCGCAAGGAATGCCCATGCAAGTCTCAGAACTCATCAGTCCCAATCGCATCGCCTGTGGCATCGACGCCCACAGCAAGAAGCGCGCGCTGGAAAAACTCAGTGAACTGATCGCCAGTGATCAGGAACAGCTCAGCAGCCATGAAGTCTTTGACAGCCTGCTGGCACGGGAGCGCCTCGGCGCCACCGGCCTGGGGTATGGCGTTGCCATTCCCCACGGCCGACTTGGCGACAACCCGAAGACACTGGCGGCCTTCGTCAAGCTGGCCCATGGCGTCGATTTTGGCGCCGCCGACAACCAGCCCGTCGATCTGCTGTTTGCCCTGCTGGTGCCCAGGGAGTCCACCAACGAGCATCTCGAAGTCCTCGCAGCACTGGCGAAACTCTTCAACGATGAAAAGTTCCGCCAGGAACTGCGTGATGCCGGTTCACGCGAGGAGATCTATGACGTACTGGAACGCTGGTCGAAGAAAAGTGGCTGACATCCCCCACCGCACGCCATGAACTTCGTTCCCTCAGCTGCCCCCTGCCCACACCAATGTCTGCCCGCCTGTCTGTTGGTGGGCAGGGCGCCCGTACCGGCCCATTGATGTCCGACGCGCTTACCGCAGGCCAGCTGTTCGACAGCCACCATGAGCGTCTCAAGCTCACGTGGCTGGCTGGCCGCGAAGGCGCGGATACGGCCATCAGCTTCCCGCCGCGGGATGCACCGGACCAGAAACTGGTGGACTACCTCAATCCCGGTCGCCCCCATCCCATCCAGCTCATCGGCCGCTCGGAACACCGTTACCTGTCCAGCCTCGATGCCACTATGCGCAAATCCTGGCTGACCAGCATCTTCCATACCCGCCCCGCTATGTTGATTCTCACCGATGGGCTCGAGGCGGGCACGGAACTGGTCGAAATGGCCGAGGCCACCATGACGCCCTTGCTGGCCACGCCGCTGGAAGAGCTTCGCGTCATGGAATACCTGCAATACCAGCTCGAAGGGCTGGCCGCCGACAGTGAGATCCTGCACGGTGTATTCCTCGAGGTGCTGGGGATCGGCGTGCTGCTCACCGGGCTCAGCGGTGCCGGCAAGAGTGAGCTGGCACTGGAACTGATAAATCGCGGTCACCGCCTCATCGCCGACGATGCGGCGCAGTTCAGCTGCCGTTCCCCCGGCGTCATCATCGGCAACTGTCCACAACTGTTACGTGACTTTCTCGAAGTACGCGGCCTCGGTATCCTCAATATCCGCGCCATGTTCGGTGACAACGCCCTGCTGAGTTCCAAACGCCTGCGCCTGATCATCAGCCTCGACGTCTCCAGTGAGAAGTTCAGCGACGAAAGTACCCGCCTCGATGGTGGCCACCAGTTGCGTAATATCCAGGGCGTCGAGATCCCGCAACTCACCGTACCGGTGGCACCCGGGCGCAACCTGGCTGTCATCATCGAAGCGGCGGTGCGCAACCACCTGCTGACCCGTAGTGGCTATAATGCCGCGGACGACTTCATTGAAAGACAGAAACGTTTCATGGCGGGACAGAAACCATGAACCTGATCATCGTCAGCGGGCTGTCCGGCTCGGGCAAGACCATTGCCCTGCATGCGCTGGAAGACCTCGGTTTCTACTGTATCGATAACCTCCCCATCGGTCTGCTGCCCAGCCTGGCCGATGAGATCCTCGGCCACCAGGACAGCGAGCCGCCACGCTTTGCCGTCGGTATCGATGCACGTAACCTTTCCGGTGACCTGGCGGACTTCCCCGCGCTGGTCAGGAAACTGGAGTCCAGCGGCGTGCACAGCGAGATCATATTTCTGCAGGCCGAAGAAAATGAGCTGCTCAAGCGGTTCAGCGAGACGCGTCGTCGTCACCCTCTCAGCAGTGGTGATATCCCCCTGCGCGAAGCCCTGCAAAAGGAACGCCAGCTGCTCGATCCGATTGTCTCCTCGGCCAGCCTGGTCATCGATACCACGCATACCAACGTCCACCAGTTGCGCGACCAGCTCGCCGAGCGACTCAACCGCCAGCACGACGGTGGCATGTCGGTGCAGTTCCTGTCATTCGGTTTCAAACATGGTACGCCCACCGATGCCGATTACATCTTCGATCTGCGTTGCCTGCCCAACCCCCACTGGGTGGCTGAACTGCGCAACCAGACCGGGCGTGATGCGGCGGTGGCGGATTTCCTTGCCGGCCACCCTCCGGTGGAAGAAATGTACATCCAGATCCGTGACTTTCTCGACAAGTGGCTGCCCGCTTTCGAGGCCGACAACCGCAGCTATATCACTATCGCCCTGGGTTGCACCGGGGGTCAGCACCGCTCGGTCTATTTTGCCGAACGTCTGAGTGCCTTCTTCGGTAAAAAATATGACAATGTGCTGCTGCGGCACCGCGAACTGGGTGGAAACTGAAATGAGTGTGGGGATCCTCGTCATCTGTCACGGACACATCGGCACGGCCATCGTGGAGTCCGTGCAGGGCATCATGGGTACCCTGCCACTGAAGACGCGCGTTTTCAGTATCCTGCCCGACACACCGCGCGAGCACCTGGTGAAGGAGGGCATGCGCGCCATCAAGGAACTCGACAGTGGTGACGGCGTACTGGTACTGACCGATCTCTATGGCTCCACGCCGGCCAACATCGCCTGCCTGCAGGAGCGGGAAAACGTCACCGTGGTCGCCGGTCTCAACATGCCCATGCTGTTACGTGTCATGAATTACCCCCATCTCAAGCTACCGGAACTGGTGGACAAGGCCCTCAGCGGCGGACGTGATGGAATACTGGTATGCCCGCGGAGCAACAAGCCATGATCAGCCGGGAACTCGTCATCACCAACAAGCTCGGTCTGCATGCGCGTGCCGCCGCCAGGCTGGTCACCCTCACCGCCCGCTTTGAAAGCGAGATCTTCCTCGAACGCAATGGCAACCGCGTCAATGGCAAGAGCATCATGGGCGTCATGATGCTGGCCGCCGCCCAGGGTACCCGCTTGATCCTGACCGCCGAGGGCGCCGACGAGGAAGCCGCGGTGACCGAGATCGTCGCGCTGGTGGAAAACCGCTTCGACGAGGCCGAGTAGGCTACGTCACCCCCACTGCCGCAGGCCAGGCACTCGGTAGTCCCATTTCCCCGCCCCGCCTGTTAAACTTGGCGCCAGCTGTAACGGGGGTCGGGTATGTCGCCGGAAACGGAAAACACAGAAATTGTCACTGACCTGGACCAGGTCAGTGAATACCTCAAGGAGGGCGACCTCGATCACGTGCAGCAGCTGATCGCCGAGCTGCACCCGGCCGAGATCGCCCACGTCCTCGAATCCCTTCCCTCCGCCGATCGCGATCGCATCTGGCCCTACGTGCCCGCCGAGGCCGAGGGCGAGGTACTGCTGCACCTGCCCGACGAGGTCAGTGCGGCCCTGATCCGCAAGATGGCGCCCGAGGACCTGGTCGCCGCCACCGAGGCGATGGAAACGGACGACCTGGCCGACTTCCTGCCGGAGATCCCGGAGGATACGCGCCAGGAACTGCTGCTCTCCATGGAGATGCAGGACCGCCAGCGCCTCGAGTCGGTTCTCTCCTACCCGGAGGACACTGCCGGTGGCCTGATGGATCTCAACACCATCGTGGTGCGCGCCGACATCACCCTCGACGTGGTACTGCGTTACCTGCGCCGCCTTGGCAGTATCCCGGGATCCACCGATCACCTGTTTGTCACCAACCGTGACGGCCGTTACCTGGGCGTACTGGCGATCTCGGACCTGCTGACCAGCGATCCCGATCTCACCGTCGCCGAAGTGATCAAGCAGGACGTGGATCCCATCCCCGCCGACCTGCCGGCCACCAAGGTCGCCGCGCTGTTCGAAAACCGCGACCTGATCAGTGCACCGGTGGTGGACGAGGATGGCAAGTTGCTCGGCCGCATCACCATCGACGACGTGGTGGACGTCATCCGCGACGAGGCCGATCACTCCTTCATGAGTATGGCCGGCCTCAACGAGGAGGACGACATGTTCGCACCGGTGGTCTCCAGCGCACGACGACGCATGCCGTGGCTGGGTATCAACCTGCTGACCGCCTTTCTCGCCTCCTGGGTCATCGGCCTGTTCGGCGCCACCATCGAGAAACAGGTGGCGCTGGCGATCCTCATGCCCATCGTCGCCAGCATGGGCGGCATTGCCGGCAGCCAGACCCTGACGCTGGCCATTCGCGCACTGGCGCTGGGCCGCCTGGGCGAACACAACGCCCAACGGCTGCTGAACAAGGAACTGGGGGTAGGCCTGCTCAATGGCGTCTTCTGGGCGCTGATCATCGCCGTGGCCGCCGGCCTGTGGTTCGACGACGAGCACCTGAGCATCGTCATCGGTCTGGC
>DRKU01000128.1 GCA_011051615.1 Gammaproteobacteria bacterium | reverse complement strand
CAGATCAAGGAATGAAACATCAACTTCTTGACCGATAAGAGGCTCCCAAATTATGGAAGTTGACATATCTTTTATTACTTCAAGCTCCGCTTTGAAAAAACTTCTATCTTGATATGAAGCATGAAAGTCACCCTTATCTTCAACCCATGAGATAAACATTGGATCCATATCAGTAAATTCTAACCGAACTTGGCCGTCTAATTCATGCGGTTCGTTCCATTCACGTCTCTCGAGATACGCGAGATCAGACTGGTAGATCTCATATACGATCCTAGATATTTTCACCTGACCACCTAACGTTGCAAATAACCGGCAGCTTAAAGCAGAGCGACGAGGAACGAGGAGCGCCGCTTTAAGCTGTCTGAGTTAATTTGCCTTGTTAGCTGCTGCCCGTGCATTGCGTATTTTCTCAAGGTAATAAGTATAACGTTTTTCAAGCCCCATGATTTCAGCGCTTTTCTTTGCGCTGCGCCAAAACTCCTCTGGTAACGACATGCTTTCTCCTATTTCCTCTAGCATATCTAATGCGAGTTCGAGTTCATTGTGTTCTAAAAATTCATTATACTCATGAAGGTACTTCGCTAATTCATCATCCAGCCCTTCTGGAGGGATATATCCTCTTGCCGACTCAAGCTCAGCTATTGTTAGTTTCCATTGCTTTTCTAGTTTCGATTCCATCATCTTTTTGCAGCTAACAGTTTATTGAACGGACCAGTCCGTGTTATATCGCGGACCGTTCCATATAACACTCTTCATTCGCCTTTTGGGAACTGTCTCCAAGAGACTGAAATTTAATATATAGTTCGATTTTTCCAGCATTTCCACCGCGTAGTTATGCGGACCGTTCCATATAACACGCAGCGCTTCCCATGCCCTATAACAACGTCAGGGTATATCCACCGGTTCCAGGCGCAGGGTGCGCGTGTCGGCACGGGGAGTGGCGGGTGGCAGCATGCTTTGCAGGTAACCCAGTGCTTCTTCGGCGGTGGCGCGGTAGCCGGTGAGCTTGCCGCCGTAGAGAGTCAGCACACGGTTTCCAGGGTGGCTGGTCTGGAATACGGTGTCGCGCGCGCGATTGAAAACGGACTTTTCGCTGCGTGGCAGCACACGCAGGCCTGCGAAGGCGTCGATGACGGTCTCGCCGCTGTCGGGGAAATAATGCCGCCATACGTCGAGCAGGTAGTCTCGCTCCGCATCGGTAGGCGCGACGCTGGCCGGGTCGCCCTCGAAAAGGGTCTCAGTGGTGCCGATGAGGGTCTTTCCCTGCCACGGCATGACGAATACGGCGCGCCGGTCCCGGGGTGCTTCCACGTAGAACACGCCTTCGGGCGCGGGTACGTCGATGACCAGGTGCGCCCCCTGCACCAGGTCCACGGCGCGTGGCGGCACGGACGGCTCGATGCGTGACATCACATCACCCACCCACGGGCCAGCGGTATTGATCAGGACTCGGGCTGACACCTGTACCTCACGCCCCGCCTCGCCATAGACAAGCCGCACCTGTCCCGCATCGACCTCGGCCTGCTGGAAGCGGGCCGGACAATGCAGCTCGGCACCAAGTGCTTCGGCAGATACCACCACGGCGCGCGTCAGTGCCGCATCGTCGGTCTGGGCATCCCAGTACTGATACACCGTCTGTAGACCCTGCTGTCGAATGCCACGCAGGACCTCGCGCTCACGTCGGCTGAGCACGCGAAAACGATCGCGCCGCTCAAGCCCGCCAAGCAGGGCATACAGCGACAGGCCGAGGCGCAACTGCCACGGCCGGCGCGTGGTCTCCTTGTAGACGGGAATGTAGAACGGCACCAGTTCGACCAGATGGGGTGCAATATCGAGCAGGATATCGCGCTCGCGCAGGGACTTGCGCACCAGGCCGAACTGCATCGATTCCAGGTACCGCAGCCCGCCATGAATGAGCTTGGAAGATCGGCTCGAGGTTGCCGCCGCCACTGCGGTCTGTTCGAGAAGCAGGACGCGATAGCCCGCTGCCGCGGCGGCCTGCGCGATACCCGCACCCTGGATGCCAGCGCCAACGATGATCAGGTCGTAGTCCGGAGCACTCACCCTGACTCACCCGCCAGTGCCGCGATCATGCCGCCGATGTCATCGGTCTCCACCAGCGCAATACCGCGCCGAAACAGGGTACGGGCGCGCGCGGGATCACTGGTCTGAAACACCGCCAGTTGTGCATCATCGAAATGCAGGCGACCACGACGTGGCAGGCTCGCCTCGTCACAGAACAGGTATTGCGGTCGCAGGGTGCGTAACCTGGCGTTACGCCGCTCGCGCCAGTGATCCACTACCGCACCGATGCGTTCCCAGCCGCGCTCGCGCACCGCCAGCAGGATGTCGAGATCGTAGGAGATGATCACGCACTGTCCTGCCACCGGCGCGATGGTGGCCAGCACCTTTGCCGCCGCCACGTCGGCGCCGAAGCGTTCCACCATGACGCGCTTCATTTCCACGAAGGCCGTGACATGGGGGTGCTGCGCGAGGAAGGTGACGAAGTCGGCCAGTGTGCAAATGGGGTTCTGGGCAAAGCGGTAACCGAAACGATCGTATTCGAAGGCGCGAAAGTGGGACAGTTCGGCAAGGGTATACTGATGGATTGCGCCCTGCTGTCGGCTGACACGATAGAGAGTGCGGTCATGATAGAGCACTGGCACCGCATCACGGCTCAGTTGTACATCCAGTTCGACAAAATGCGCGCCGCGTGCAACTGCCGCCTCATAGGCAATGAGTGTATTCTCCGGATAGCAGGCTCGGTAACCACGATGGGCCACCAGGCGGGAAACCAGGCTATGCCCCGAAGCCATCACTCAAGTTCGATGCTGCGTTGCAGAAGATGGGTGCACAGATGCAGCCTGTGCCAGGAAACCAGCCCGCGCAGTTCTAATGCAGATGGCATGATATCTCAACCGGCAGTTTCCACGCCCGCTTCCAGATGTAGTTCACTCATGAGCTCGCGCAGCAGACGTTTTTCCTCGACCATGAAGCGTTCATGGCGTGGATAGGGATACTCTGTCACCGCCGCCGCGGCGATATCGAGGCAATAGTCCAGCACGGACTGCTTACGCTGTGTTACTTCCTCCTGATCGGCACTGGCATACAGCGCCGAGTCCGCCAGCCGGCGAATGTCACGTAGTAGCTCTGACGACGGGCGGCGGTTGATGAAGCGCTCGATGAAATCATTGAGTTCTTCATCGCTGATGAAACGCGTCCCCTCTGCGGCCTCCGTAAGGCGACGCATATACTGATCGAGGAAGTCATGGACCAGGTTGATCTCTTCATCCTGGTTGCGGCCGTCTGCCCATAGCATCTCCACCAGTGGGATCACTTCCAGCAGGTAGAACTGCCCCCCTCGAATACCGTATTCCCGCTCCAGCGTAGCAACCGCATCTTCACGTTCCATTACGTCTTCACTCCCACGACCGATGGAAAATCAGTCATCGACTTCGTGTTGGTGTTCATGCTCTTCTTCATGTTCATCTTCTTCCAGCAACTCTTCCCTGATTTCCCTGGCCATGGCCTTGCCGATGATGGCATGTACGCGTGCCGTGGGATGGATCTCATCGAAGAAAACAAAGCGCTCGAAATCACAGGCGGGGTTGAAGGTCATGCTGGCGGTAAAGAAACAGGCGTCGGTGGTATTGGTGAAACCCAGCTTGTCGGCCTTTTTGATGATCTTGCGCAGGCGCTTGAAGATATTGAAACCTTCGATGTCGATACCGGTCTCCTCTTCGATACGATGCATCTGGCCCTTGAGTTCGTTGTTGTACAGTTCGGAGAGGTATGTGGCACGCGCAGGAAAGCCGGGATCCCCGATCAGTGCGGCGATCAGCGACGATTCGGGAATGCTGCCCACGTCCGGGGCGTTGGCAATCAGGATGCGGCGTGCACCAGCACCGATCAGGCGCCGTACCTGTAGCCCAACGGCAGATGCGGCCTGGCGCACAATGGCCTCGCCATCGGCCAGATTGAGCTGGCCGCGCGCGTCTCGAACGTCGTTGCCACCAATGAAGACCACGTAGACATCCGCACCCGGCGCCACACCACCGTGATTGGCGAGAAACAGTTCCACCTGGAAACCCAGGTCGATCTGCGCCGGCCCGCGTGCCCGTGCCGCGGCCACGGCATAGTTGGTGCCACTGGCAGGACCCACCAGGTGCAGTGAAGGCGCCAGCGTGCGGCCCAGCTCGCTGGCCATGATCTCCACCGCCACCGGACCGTTACTCACACGGTTATTATAAAAAGGTGGTTGCGGGAAATCGCCGACCACTGAGGCGAGGTTACCCTGATCGGACAGGCTGTCGCCAAACACCACGATGCGACCAAAGTCCGCCGCCAGCGCAGCCAGCGGTAACAGGCAGAAAACGATAATGGGGAGCAGGAAACGGGATTTCATGGCATCTCTCCTCTCGAGCCAGGGTCGGGACCGCGCTGCGATGCCGACCTTCCTTGTGGAATCGCCGGAAAATCTCCCATTAATCCTGCCCGTTATGCCTGGATGACGCAAGCCGGGATTGGCCTCACAAGCCCCCCTTGCTCGCCGCGGTCTCGTCATAGGCCAGACGAACCAGGTGCTTGAGGCGACGCAGGCGGTGGATCTCACCGATCAGGGCCCCGTCATACGTGCAAGGTGCAAAAAGCTGCGCGCGCCCCTCGGCATCCAGTTCGCCGTCCACCAGTGCATTGAGCTTTTGCTCCAGACTCGTGCCTTCAGCTTCCATGTCGCTCCCCCCGGGGTGGCCGCGCACCGAGCAAGAAGCGCGTAGCGCGTTTGTTTGCGAAACAAGGGTCTCGCTGTGGGAAAAGGACGCATCGACGATCACTAATATTCCCGTTATTTTTCGACGTTTCAGGGAATATTCACCCCGCGTCGGCGTCATACCACGTATACCGGGACCACACTGGAGAAGCGCCATGCCACCTGCCGCGAGACCCGCTCACCACACCGGCGCGACGTGGCTGTCGGCCGCCCTCGGGCTGGGACTCCTGCTCAGCGCCGAGGCTGGCACGGCCGCGGACGCCGATCCCGATACCGTCGTTCGTCACCTCACAGCCCGTCTTGCCGCGTCACCGGACGACGCTACTCTCTACGTGGCACGCGCACGGGCACTCATCGAGCTGCATGAATTTGCACGTGCCATTGCCGATCTGGACCGTGCCCTGGCGCTGGATGCGACACTCGACGAGGCCTGGTTCTGGCGCGGCATGGCGCGCGGGCGGCTGGGTCAGGTGGCCGCGGGTATCGCGGATCTGAGCGTTTTTCTCGCACGCAACCCGGAAAGTTCGCTGGCTTATACCAAGCGCGGCGTCCGTTATCTCTGGTCAGGCGACCTGGAGCGGGCCTTTGCCGACCTGCAGCATGCAATCGCGCTCGACCCGGAGAATGCCGAGGCCCACGATGACCTCGGTGTCATCTACGCGCGTCGCGGCGAATTGACACGGGCGATCCACCATTTCCGCCAGACCATACGCCTCGACCCGCAATATCAGAAAGGCTTTCACAACCTCGCCATGGCGCTGCTGATCTCCGGCGATGCGGAGGCGGCACTGGCATCGGTGGACGAAGCGCTACGCCTGGCACCGAAAAACCGCAATACCGTACTCCTTAAGGGTGCCATTCTCGAACAGCTCGGCGCCACCGAAGAGGCCGGCGCCCTGTATGAATTTGCCGAGCAGCTCGACGAAGGCAACTGGACCGAACGGCTCGACGTACAGTAAGTGCATTGCCTGTGTGCGACATGGGCGAATTCATCACACACCGGGAGATACCCATGCGACTATTAACGGTTGTACTACTGGCAGCCATATCCACCCTGGCTGCCGCTCAGATCGAACAGCGATCGCTGAAAGTCGATCCCCAGCACGTATCTTCATGGAATACCTTTGCAGACAACCTGCTCCAGTTACACACCGCACGGATAGCGGGGCGGCGACTCCGCAAACAGGAAATCGTTGGCGGTTACTACAAGCTGCCCGATTTCTACCGTGAAGAGCAGTTTTTCGACGCAGACAGCGGTCGGTTGCTGAGCCGGGTGGTGTGGGAACGCGAACATCCCGACCGCCTGCATGAAATCGAAGTGTTCATCTATGATGACCAGGGCCGCGTGGTCCGTGACTACCTGGCCCGCTATCTTCCCCGGGGGCGCAACGCACCGGTACAGACCCTGATCAATCTTCACGCTTATCACGGCGGCCTGCACAGCTTTCGCCAGTTCGATGCCTCCAACAACCGTATCTACGAATCCTGCCGTGGCCGGATCGGGGACGAAGAGATCTTCCTCGATATCGAGGAAGACCAGCTGATGGGGATGACACCCGAATCACTGGCGATACTGGAGAGCCTGGACTACAACGTCTGTTTCGAGAGTCTGCCACTCAGCGCCAATGAGTATCTGGTGCCCCACTAGCCACTCCCGTATCGATAGCCCCTAAAATTTTACGTGGTGTCGCCGCTATAGTGACTGGGGCGCCATAACAGGGCGGGGCCCCCACCTGCCGCTCGCGGCAGGACTGACAAGGGTGGAAAAAGGCGCACATGTATTCGATTCTGGTAGTGGATGACGAACCCCTCAACCGCGACGTGGCCACGCGCCGCCTGCAGCGGGAGGGCTATCATGTCACCGTGGCCGAGAACGGCATGCGTGCCTGCGAGCTCATGGAAGTGGAGCTTTTCGACCTGGTACTGCTGGATCTGAATATGCCGCGCATGTCGGGCTACGACGTGCTGGAATGGGTCCGCGAACAGGCCGGCATCGACAGTAAGATCATCGTTCTCACCGCCGCGCGTGATCGGGACAGCGTCACGCGCAGCCTGCAACGAGGCGCGCACGACTACCTGGTCAAGTCCGCCGGCACACCGGAGCTGCTCAACCGTATCCGGCGCCTGTGCACCCTGCGCCAGCTGGAGGCTGCGCAGCCCGACGGCATCTCCGAGCGGCAGATGCAGGCGGCGCGGATCCTGGTAGTGGAAGACCAGCGCACCACGGTCGAACTGCTGCTCACGCGCCTGAAGAATGCCGATCTCAGCGCCCGCGGCGTTACCGATGGCGGTGCCGCCCTTGCGGCGCTGGCCGAAACGCCCTGCGATCTGCTGCTGCTGGACTACCACCTGCCGGACATGACCGGCCTGGCGGTGATCGAGCAACTACGTGAGCACTATCCCACCGAGGAGCTGGCCATCGTGCTGGTGACCGGCGAGGCAGATCGCGAGTGTATCGACGCCTGCTATGCCGCCGGCGCCGACGACTATGTCAGCAAGCCCTTCCATGCCGCCGATCTCCTCAACCGGGTGAAAAACGCCCTGCGCCTGAAGTTCATGCGCCAGCAGGCCCGCGACAACGATCCTGCCGCCCGTTCCCTGCCCTGAGACCTGGTCTCCACCTGCCCTGTCACGGGCCCGCCTTGACAGCCCCGGTTTTCTTCACTAATTTCTGTTTATACAGAAAATGGAGAACTGGCCGTGAAACTGGGCCCAACCACCGAAAAATTCATCCTCCACTGGGGAGAAATGGGTACGCGCTGGGGCGTCAACCGTACCGTGGCGCAGATCCACGCCCTGCTCTATCTCTCTCCCGAGCCCCTCAATGCCGAAACCATTACCGAGACCCTCGGCGTTGCACGCTCCAATGTCAGCACCAGCCTGCGGGAGCTGCAATCCTGGGGACTGGTGCGCGTGGTGCACGTGCTCGGCGATCGCCGCGACCACTTCGAGTCCCTCAGCGACATCTGGGATATCTTCATGGCGGTCATCGAGGAGCGTAAACGTCGTGAACTGGACCCCACCCTGACCACCCTGCGCGACTGCGTCATGGAAAGTGAGTCAGACCAGAGCATCGACCCGCAGGTGGCGGCACGCATCCGTGACACGCTGGAATTCATGGAGATGCTCACCGGCTGGTACGAGCAGATGAAGACCCTGCCGCGCCCCACCCTGGTACGCATTCTCAACCTGGGCGCGAAACTGCAGAACCTGCTGGGGCGTGGGAAGAAGGCCGCGCCCGCCGACTGAAACTCGCTCATCCCGTTCTGAAGCACGCGGATGGGTTGGATGTAACCACCCAGCATCCGAGGACACCACCATGCCGGACTACCTGCTGGTCAAGACCCTGCATATCTTCAGTGCCATCGTGCTCCTTGGTGTCGGCCTCGGCAGCGTGTTCTACAAGTTCATGGCCGACCGCAGTGGTAACCATGAAGCCATGGCCCTGACCAATCGCCTGGTGGTACTGGCCGATACCTGGTTCACCACGCCGACCCTCCTCATCCAGCCACTCAGTGGCCTGTACCTGGTGGCGCGAGGTGGCTATGCGTGGCAACAGACCTGGCTGCAGGTGGGCCTGGTGCTCTACGTGGTGGCCGTGCTGTGCTGGTTACCGGTGGTAGTCCTGCAACTGCGTATGCGCAATACCTCCACCGAGGTGGTGGCAAACGGTACCGCATTGTCACCCGCCTACTGGCGTGACGCACACCGCTGGCAGCTCCTGGGCGTACCCGCCTTCCTGGCCATGCTGGGGATCCTGTGGCTGATGGTGGCCCGCCCGGTTTGACCGGCGGTTGAGGATGCCCGTGCAGGCAGGAACTCAGGTCGCCAGCCAGTCGTAGGCCGCATCCAGATCGTTGAAGACCTGCACATCCATGGGCATGGAGCTTGCCAGGCTCTGGTAGATTTCGGCGGTGGCGCGCTTGATGCCGGATTCGGCCACCAGCGCCGCCTTGTAGTCGGTGCCACGCATGGAGAGATGCTCGCGCACGTAAGTGGCCATGTTCTGCAGATCATCGGGAGTGGGAACGAGGTAGGCCTCGCGCAGATCCACGAGGATGTTCATGCCCGGGCGAAAATCGGGGTGCGAGACATAGCTGTCGAACATGCGCAGGGCATCACGCAGGCCAAACTGGCCAGCCATGGTGACATAGACCAGATCGCGATCTGGCAATATTTCAATATCTACGGCCATTCTTGTTTTTATGCCTGAGTTTTTCCACCTTGAACTGGGAATCTAGCCACTCGTTTCAATCCTGCCAATCATGCTAAAGGACTAGTTAGAAAAATCAGAACCAGTCCACATTGTGGACAGGAGATCCAGGTGGTCAAACCGTGACCAGTCGATGCAGTGTGGCACGTAGCCGCGCCGGTCGCAGGGGTTTATGCAACAGGGGAAAGCCGCTGGCCTTGACTTCCTTGAGTTGCTCGGCGGCAGTCTCGCCGGTCAGAACGATGGCCGGAATGGGTTCCAGCGCAACGCCTCCATCGATGGTGTCGTACATCCCACGCACTGCCTCGATGGCGGCCAGACCGGTCTCACCTTCGCGCAGCCGAAAATCGGCAATGATCACATCCGGCGACCAGTTCATCCGGCGAAGCTGTTTGCAGGCATCCTTGCTGGACTCGGCCAGTGTCACCTGGCAGCCCCAGCTGCCGAGCAGGGTTTGCATACCTTCTCGAATGGCCACCTCGTCGTCCACCACCAGCACATGGATGCCCTCGAGCAGGTTGAGACTCGGTGCCGGTTCCTGCGTTGGCACATACTCGCGTGGAGGCAGGCGCGGGACTTCGATGCGGAAAATCGATCCGTGCCCCGGCTCCGACCAGACGCTTACCGGATGCAGAAGAAGTTGTGACAGGCGATCGACGATGGCAAGCCCCAGCCCGAGTCCCTTGGTACGATCGCGCTCCGGGTTTTCCAGTTGGTGAAACTCACGAAATATGTCCTGCTGTTTTTCTTTTGGTATCCCGTTACCAGTGTCACGGACTTCGATAACCAGCCTGTCCTTGCGGATACGGCATCCCACCAGCACACACCCCGCATCCGTGTAGCGAATGGCATTGGAAACCAGGTTGCGCAGGATGCGCTCGAGCATGGCCGGATCCGTATGGGTCCAGAACTTGCTGGAGCGCGCACGAAAACGTATACCTTTTTCTTCCGACAAGGTGGTAAATTCACTGCGAATATTTTCGATCAGGGTCCCCACGGGGGTATCCACCATGCGTGGCTGCACGACGCCCGCATCCAGTTTGGAAATATCCAGCAGAGAGTCCATCAATCCTTCAAGGGCATGCACCGAGGCCTTCGTCTTGTCGATGAGGCCATGCAACTCCGCACTGGTGCTGTGCGCCTCCATGGCACCCACGAACAGACCAAGCGCATGCAGGGGTTGGCGGAGATCATGACTGGCCGAAGCCAGAAAGCGTGACTTGGTGGCACTGGCCTCGATGGCCTTTTCCTTCTCATGTGTGAGATCGGCAACCAGTTCAGCGTTCTCCAGTCGAAAGACGATGGAATCGATGAAGGTGCGCTGAAACGTACGTGAAAAAACCACGTTCATGGCCATGTAGAAGACCAGCAGGATACCGAGAATATAAAACGTGGGCTGATCCACCAACAGGTAGTTCACCGACAGGGGCAGTCCGCAGGGCAGAATGAACGCCATGTGCGCCGGCAGATAGCTGGCCAGCGAAGACGTGGACCCGGCAACCATGCCCATGATCACCAGCGTCAGGAGGGTCAGCATGAACGGATTGTCGGGCAGGAAGAATGCGATACCCGCGGCGCCCCACACGACACCGGAAAGAAACGAGGACAGAACGAAATAATAGCCCCAGCGGCGATGGGCCTGGCGATGTCGATCACGCCGCCGATAGGCGAGAAAAAGAGGAATGCGTGCAGTGGAAAGCACGTACACCGAGGTCGTCCAGATCAACAACTGTATGTCATCGACCAGGCCGCGCATGGCAATCGCCATCAGTACCGAGACCAGGTAATTTCCGCCCAGCACCGGCAACAGGTTCCGGTAGAGCACACGCACCTGCTCATCGCGCACCTTGTCTGCGAGTGCCGCCGGGATTACCCCGCTGCGCCGTGCAGAACCGGAGGTATTGCCCTGCGCCTGTTCCATATACGACGCCATCCTGCTCAGGGCTCGAAACAACCGGGGCAGGACCGCGGCGCACTCTGCATGCGGATCACGGCGTGGGCGACGACCGGCCAGCGATAGTCACCAGGTGTACGTTCATGACTGCTGAGACACCATGCTTCGTAGTTTCCCCATGCGCCATCGATATTGCTGCCGCGATCCGTGTGCCACTGGGCGGCATCTTCATCATAGGTACCCAGGGTCCGCGCCGAGGCAACGAAGAAACGATTGACGAAGGGCACGATGAGCTTCATGCACCAGGTGACGCGGATCTTGAGCAGGTTGTTGTCCTGGATGGACAGCCCCGACGAGCCACCCGGCGTGCTGGCGCGGAACAACAGGTGGTCATTGGGGATCTCGCGCTCGCCGCCACCGATGTCGTAGGCCCAGGCATCATCGAAGGCCTCGGGGGTGGGATTGATACGCTCAAAATGGACGTAGCCGGCGGCGATCTCATCCTTCGCCTTCTGGTGGCCACGGGCAACATCCGCGGCAAGTTGGGTGACATCGGCCGTCTCATCGACATTGGCCAGGTCTTCGGTGCTGCCCAGTGCCTCGCTGCCCGGGCGGGTAAAATACGGCGCCATGCCTCGCGCAAGGCCGGCCTGCATCGCGGACAGGCTGGCATTTTCCAGCGAGGCCGCACGTGCGGCCTCGAAGGTCGCATAATTAAGTGTCGTCTTCGCCTGGTAGACGAACACCAGTTGTACCGCGCCCATGATCAACACCACCACGATGGGCACGATGATCAGGAACTCGGTCATACTCTGACCGGTTATGCTATTCCTCGGCATCATCACCTTGCACAGGCGCCGTGGCAGGTTTCGCAGGGACAGGCGCCGGCATCTGGCGCAACGCCTCGACACTCTCCTGGCGTTGTTTCATGATTTTTATCAATGCCTCGGCCGTGGCAACCGATTTTTCGTAAAGCGGATCATCCGGTTCCAGGTGCTGCACCATCTCGATAAACAGATGGGTGGTGCTGCGCAGCGACATGACGCCCATGTTGTGCCATGCCTTGATCATTTTCGGATCACGGATCAGGGCCTCGCGGTAGGCGGCAATGGATTTCTCCGGTTGATGCGTGTGTGCATAGACATTTCCCAACCGAAACCACAACATAGGTTCACCGGGCAGAAGCGATGCCAGCCTGACGTAGGCAGTCTCGGCTTCCTTCCATTTTTTCAACTGGTAGGCATGTGCCGCATCACGTTGCAACTGGGCCACGTCTTCCGTACGCACCTCGTTGCCGGCGCAAGCCGACAACAGTATCAAAATTCCAAACACACCCAGAACATTTCTCATCATGGCTTTCCTTCCTGCCAGGCCAGCACCATGCCCGGTTCGATGCCCAGCCTTCCCGCCACGCCGGCCGCCAGCTCCACGGTGGTACGTGCACCGCGGCAGGCGGCAAAACGAAACGGTTTCAGGGCCTCGACAACCTTGCGCACCCGACCATCGTGATCGATAAATACCACGTCGATAGCATAGCGCATCCCGAGCGTATGTACCGAGGGACACGGTTCGATCCACAGGGCCTCGTCATCTTCCAGTGGGCGCCGGGCGAGCAGGCCCCGCATGCGCTCCAGGGCATTCTCCGTGCGCAGCGTATGTGCGACAAGAACCCGCCCTTTTTCCCCTGAGCGTAGCGCACCGCGCTTCATAGCAAACCTTCACCTATGAACTTCATGACGATGGGAAAACCCAGCACGATGAACGTCACCGGGAAGATGAACATGATGAGCGGCGCAATGAGCTTGATGGGCGCCTCCATGGCCATCTTCTCAGCACGCTGGAAACGCTCGTTGCGTCGCTGCTCCGATTGCACCTGCAGGGTCTTCTTGAGACTCGAACCCAGCCGCTCCGCCTGCACCACCGCGCGCACGAAGGTGGTCACATCCTTGATACCGAGACGGTCGGCCATGCGTTGCAGGGCATCAGCGCGCGACAGGCCGGAGCGGATATCACGCATGACGATGGCAAATTCGTTGTGCAATGGCCCCTTCGGCCCACGCTCCATGGCCTGGCGCAGGCCGCCGGTAAAATTCAGCCCCGCCTCCACCGACATAGTGATGAAATCGAGAAATACTGGCAGGGCACGGATGACTTCCTTCTCGCGTCGCTTGCGCGTGTCCTTGAGCCAGATCTCGGGAAAGAAGAAACCGAACACCAGCCCACCGAGGGGCCACACAATATCGTGCCGCTGCAACAGGTCCATCAGCACCACGGCTGCCGCCATCTGAAATAGTGCGCTGACGATGCGTACACCGATAAACTCTTCTGCCGTCATCAGGTAGGATACGCCGGTCTTCTGCAGGCGATCCTCGACCTTGTTGAGATATTCCAGCGGCAGGTTGCT
>DRKU01000127.1 GCA_011051615.1 Gammaproteobacteria bacterium | reverse complement strand
TGTCCATGCCATGGGACAGGGCGAGCTGGCCGAGCTGCGTGCACTGGCCAACCTCATCGCCCGTGTCAGCGGTACGGCGCTGGGGTATCTGCCCGATGGCGCCAACAGCACCGGAGCCTGGCTGGTCGGTGCCGTGCCACATCGCCTGCCGGGTGGCGCAGCCAGCGCCGGACGCGATGTGGGCAACATGATCAATGATGGCCTGCGTGCCTGTTTCCTGCTCGGCGTCGAGCCGGAATTCGATACCGCCCAGCCGGCGCGTGCCCGGGCCGCCATCGAGGCAGCGGATTTCGTCGTTGCCATGAACAGTTTCGTCAGCGGCAGCATGAAAGACTATGCCGATGTGCTGTTGCCCATTACGACCTGGGCGGAGACCGCCGGCACCTATGTCAACATCGAAGGCACGTGGCAGAGTTTCACTGCGGCCATCGAACCGCTGTTCGAGTCACGCCCGGCATGGAAGGTGCTGCGCGTGCTGGGTAACCTGTTCGAGCTGGACGGCTTCGAGCAGATCACCGCGGAGGACGTGCGCGAAGAGGCCCGCGCTGCCATTGGTGAGGTTTCACTCGACAGCAGCAGCGCATGGCGGCCGCTGGACGCCTTACCCAGAGACGGCGAGGGTCTGCAGCGCATCGGTTTCCTGCCCATCTATGCCGTCGATGGTCTGACTCGCCGTGCCGCGCCGTTGCAGGCCACGGCCGATGCACCACCGGCGGCCATCTATCTGAACAGCAAGCTGGCGGAGAAGACCGGTCTCAGCGAGGGTGAGTCCGCGGTTGCGCGCCAGGACAACTGTGCCGTCACCCTGCCGGTGATCATCGATGAGGCGGTGCCGGACGGCTGTGTGCTGATCCCGCAGGCCATCAAGGGTACGGAGTTGCTTGCCTCGGCCACCGGCCAGATCAGTGTAGAGCCGGCATAGGGGGCGAGCGGAGCTAACCATGGAAACACTGTATTACTTCTGGGAATTCATCAAGCCGGTGGCCATCATCCTCGGCTACATCGTGCTGATCATGGTGCCGTTGATCCTGACGGTGGCCTACCTGACCTATGCCGAGCGCAAGATCATCGGTTTCATGCAGATGCGCATGGGCCCCAACCGGGTCGGGTTCTTCGGTTTCCGCCTGTGGGGACTGGGCCAGCCCATCGCCGATACGGTGAAACTCATCTTCAAGGAAGTGGTGATCCCGTCGGGCGCCAACACCTTCCTGTTCCTCATTGCGCCGATCATCTCCATCGCCACGGCATTCGCCGCCTGGTCGGTGGTGCCCTTCGATGCCGGCGTGGTGCTGGCCGATGTCAACGCCGGCCTGTTGTATATTCTTGCCATCACCTCGCTGGGTGTCTACGGTGTGATCATCGCCGGCTGGGCCTCCAACTCCAAGTACGCCCTGCTCGGCGCGCTGCGCTCCGCAGCGCAGATCGTCTCCTATGAGATCGCCATGGGCTTTGCGCTGGTGGGTGTGTTGATCGCGGCGGGCAGCCTCAACCTCAGCACCATCGTCGAGGCGCAGCAGGGTGAGTATGGTGTCGCCAGCTGGTTCTGGTTGCCCCTGTTTCCGTTGTTCCTGGTATATTTCATCTCCGGTGTGGCCGAGACCAACCGCGCGCCCTTCGACGTCGCCGAGGGTGAGTCGGAAATTGTCGCCGGTTTTCATGTCGAGTATTCCGGTACTGCTTTTGCCGCCTTCTTCCTCGCCGAGTACGCCAACATGATCATCATCTCGGCGCTGGCCGCGATCATGTTCTTCGGCGGCTGGTTGTCGCCTTTCCAGGGTATTCACAGTATTTTTGGCCTGCCCGTGGACCTGGAACAGTTTTTTGCCTGGGTACCGGGACTGATCTGGTTCGTGGCCAAGACGGCGTTCTTCCTCGTGCTGTTCCTCTGGTTCCGCGCCACCTTCCCACGTTATCGCTATGACCAGATCATGCGTCTCGGCTGGAAGGTATTCATTCCGATCACCATCGTCTGGTTGCTCGTGGTGGGCGCCGCCGTGATCGGCGGTATGCCACCCTGGTTTGCCGGAGCCTGATGACAGGACAAGACTATGAGTCCAATAGCCAAGACATTCAAAAGCCTGTTCCTGATTGAACTGCTGCGCGGTTTGAGTCTTACGGGGCGTTATTTCTTCAAGCGCAAGTTCACGTTGCGTTATCCCGAGGAAAAGACGCCGTTATCGCCGCGCTTTCGTGGTCTGCATGCCCTGCGCCGCTATCCCAATGGCGAGGAGCGTTGCATTGCCTGCAAGCTGTGCGAAGTTGTGTGTCCGGCGTTGGCAATCACCATCGAGAGTGCCCCGCGCGAAGATGGAACGCGACGTACGACACGTTATGACATCGATCTGACCAAGTGCATTTTCTGCGGCTTCTGCGAAGAATCCTGCCCGGTGGACTCCATCGTGGAAACACATATTTTCGAGTACCACGGCGAGAACAGGGGCGACCTGTACATGACCAAGGACAAGTTGCTGGCGATTGGTGACAAGTATGAAAAAGAGATCGCCGAGCGCCGTGAAATGGATGCGCCTTACCGCTAAGTAATCCAGAGAACCGTTTATGACTTTTGTGCAATTTCTGTTTTATTTCTACGCCAGCCTGACGGTATTTGGCGCCCTGATGGTGATCACCGTGCGCAACCCCGTGCATGCGGTGCTTGCACTGGTCATGACCTTTGTCTCTGCTGCCGGGATCTGGATGCTGCTGGAAGCCGAGTTTCTCGCCATTGCGCTGGTGCTGGTTTACGTGGGCGCTGTCATGGTGCTGTTCCTGTTTGTCGTCATGATGCTGGATATCAACCTGGCGCGCCTCAAAGAAGGCTTCATTCGTTATCTGCCCATCGGTATCGCGGTTGCCGTTTCACTGGCAGTCATGATGATCATGGTCGTGGGGCCCGAGAACTTCGGGATCCAGGTGATTGCGGAACCGCTACGCCATGCCGCGGATTATTCCAATACCGCGGAGCTGGGCGGACTGCTTTATACCACCTATGTTTATCCATTTGAGATCGCCGCAGTGATCCTGATGGTGGCAATTGTTGCCGCCATCCTGCTGACGCTGCGGCGTCGGCCCAATACCCGCACACAAAAGCCCGAAGAACAGGTGGCGGTCAGTCGCGACGAGCGTGTACGTATCGTCAAGATGGAAAGTGAAGAGAAGAAATAGGGCAGGGGAAAAGAAAAAATGATTGAACTTTCCGATTATCTCATCCTGGCGGCCGTGCTTTTCAGCATCAGCGTCGCGGGTATTTTCCTCAACCGGAAAAATATTATCGTCCTGCTGATGGCCATTGAGCTGATGCTGCTGGCGGTCAATATCAATTTCATCGCCTTCTCGCATTACCTTCAGGATACCGCCGGGCAGGTGTTCGTATTTTTCATCCTGACGGTCGCGGCTGCCGAGGCGGCTATCGGGCTCGCCATCCTGGTGGTCGTGTTTCGTAATCGCCGTTCCATCAACGTTGACGACATGGATTCCTTGAAGGGGTAGAACATGTTTGAGAATGCTCACACACTTTACCTCTGGGTAGTCCTCGCACCACTGCTGGGTTCGCTGGTGGCGGGACTGGCGGGTCGTACCGTCGGGCGCGGCGGCGCGCACTGGTTTACCATTCTTGGTGTCGGTACTTCCTGCCTCCTGTCACTTATTGCCTTCAACCATATCGTCCTCAACGATGCACCGATCTTCAATGAGACCATCTACACCTGGCTGGCGACGGAAGGCTTTGAATTCAAGATCGGGTTCCTGGTGGATCGCATCACCGTCATGATGATGGTGGTGGTGACCTTCGTTTCCCTGATGGTGCATGTCTACACTATTGGTTACATGCACGATGATCCCGGCTACCAGCGTTTCTTCAGCTATATTTCCCTGTTTACTTTCTCGATGCTGATGCTGGTCATGGCCAACAACTTCCTGCAGTTGTTCTTTGGCTGGGAGGCCGTGGGCCTGGTCTCTTACCTGCTGATTGGTTTCTGGTACAAGCGTGACAGCGCCATCTACGCGAACCTGAAGGCCTTTCTGGTCAACCGCGTGGGTGATTTTGGTTTCATTCTTGGTATTGCTGCCGTGCTGCTGTACTTCAACAGCCTCGACTATGCCACTGTCTTCAAGGCCGCACCGGCGCTCAAGGATGCCACCATGAGCATCATCCCCGGTACCGAGTGGTCGGTGATGACGGTGATTGCGATCCTCCTGTTCATCGGCGCCATGGGCAAGTCGGCCCAGGTGCCATTGCATGTGTGGCTGCCCGACTCCATGGAAGGTCCGACACCTATCTCGGCCCTGATCCACGCGGCCACCATGGTTACCGCGGGTATCTTCATGGTCGCGCGCATGTCGCCGTTGTTCGAGTTGTCCGAGACGGCGTTGGCCTTCGTGATGTTCATTGGCGCGACAACGGCGCTGTTCATGGGTTTCCTGGGGCTGGTGCAGAACGATATCAAGCGTGTCATTGCCTATTCGACCCTTTCACAACTGGGTTACATGACCGCGGCGCTGGGCGCCTCGGCCTATGCCGCCGGCATGTTTCATCTCATGACGCATGCCTTCTTCAAGGCCCTGTTGTTCCTCGGCGCGGGTTCGGTGATCATCGCCATGCACCACGAACAGGATATGCGCAAGATGGGCGGGCTGCGCAAGTACATGCCCATTACCTGGCTGACCTCCCTGATCGGCAGCCTGGCGCTGATCGGTGCTCCCGGTTTTGCCGGTTTCTTCTCCAAGGATTCCATAATCGAAGCAGTTGGACATTCGGGTCTCGATAGCTGGGTACAACCCTATGCCTATATATGTGTACTGGCCGGCGTATTTGTTACTGCCCTGTACAGCTTCCGCATGTACTTCATGGTTTTCCACGGCAAGGAGCGCATGGACGAGCATACCCGCTCACACCTGCATGAGACTCCCTGGGTGGTGACCGGCCCGCTGATCGCGCTGGCCATACCCTCGGTGGTGATCGGGGCCATGTACGTGGACAGCATGGTGTTCGGTGATTTCTTCAGGAACGCCATTTTCGTGCTGCCCGAACACAATGTGCTTGGGGAGCTGGCACGAGACTTCCACGGCTGGACCGCCATGATAAGTCATGCCATCAGCCAGCTGCCCCTGTGGCTGGCGGCAGCCGGTGTAGCGACGGCCTGGTTCCTGTACATGAAGCGTCCCGACCTCCCGGGTGTCATCCAGCAGAAGCTGGCTCTGCTCTATCGTGTATTGATCAACAAGTACTGGATGGATGAACTCTATGCCAACGGCTTTGCCGCCGCGGGACGCGCCATCGGTCGCGCGTTATGGCAGATTGGTGATGTGGTGATTATTGATGGCCTGCTGGTCAACGGTTCGGCTCGTGTGGTGGGCTGGACCTCCGGCATCGTGCGGCGCGTCCAGACGGGTTATCTCTACCACTATGCCTTCGTCATGATCGTCGGGCTGGTTTCGCTCGTCGCGGTCTATGTCATCTGGCCAAACAAATAATAAAGAAGGGTATCGCATTCCATGTTTAGTGATTGGCCAATTCTGAGTCTCGTTATCTGGGTGCCCATCCTGGGTGGCGTGCTGGTACTCGCCACCGGCAAGGATCGCAATGCCACCGAGGCGCGGGTGCTGGCACTGCTGTTTGCCGTGGCTACCTTCGTGGTTTCCTTGCCG
>DRKU01000126.1 GCA_011051615.1 Gammaproteobacteria bacterium | reverse complement strand
CGCTGTGGACTGGGCGCTGTCAGCCAGCGACTCATCGCCAACCTTTCCAAAGGCTACCAGCAACGCGTCGGTATTGCCCAGGCGGTGATCCATTCGCCCTCGGTGGTGGTGCTGGACGAGCCCACAGTGGGACTGGATCCCATCCAGATCCGCGAGATCCGCAAGCTCATCCGCGAACTGGGCGCGGAACACGGCGTCATTCTGTCAACGCATATTCTGCCCGAGGTACAGATGACCTGTGACCATGTACAGATCATCAACCAGGGCGAACTGGTGTTCAACGACAGCATCGAGAACCTCACGCGTCAGATGGATACCGACAGCTTCGTACTGGGTTGCCGGCATCTGCCCGCGCTGGAACAGATCAGCGCCATCGAAGGTGTCGAGACAGTCGAAGCCATCGATGAGACCCATGTACGTGTCCGCCACGCCGTGGCCAGCAGCCCCGCCGAGGCAGTCGCTGCGCGCGCCGTGCAGGAGAGCTGGGGCCTGTTCGAGCTGTCGCCGGAGCGCAAGAGCCTCGAACAGATCTTCGTCGAACTGACTTCCATGGAACACCATGGTGACATCAAAGAGGAGGAAGCGGCGTAATGATCTGGGTACTTGCTCGTCGCGAACTGCAAAGTCTGTTTCTCTCGCCACTGGCCTGGTCGATCCTGGCGGTCATCCAGTTCATCATGGCCTATATCTTTCTCTACCTGTTGCAGACCTATATCGAGGCCCAGCCGCAGCTGGCCATGATGGAATCCGCACCGGGGGTCAGCGAAGTGGTCATCGGTGGCATGTTTCAGAGCACGGCCTTCTTCCTTCTGCTGGTGATCCCGCTTATCACCATGCGTGTGTTCAGCGAGGAACGCCGTAGCAAGACCCTGCCACTGCTGTTTTCCGCGCCCATCAGCATGACCGAGATCGTGCTGGGCAAGTTCTTTGGCGTACTGGCCTTTCTGGCCATCATGCTCGGCCTGCTGACCCTGATGCCGCTCTCCATCCTCGTGGCCGGTACCATCGATTTCGGTATGTTGGCCAGCGTCCTGATTGGCGCGTTGTTATTACTCGGTGCCTTTGCCTCGGCCGGCCTGTTCATCTCGACGCTAACCAAACAGCCCATCGTTGCTGCCGTCAGCACGTTTGGTTTTCTGCTTTTCCTGTGGCTCATCGACATCGCTGCAAGCAGTGTCAGTGTGGACGGCGACGCCAGTGCGCTCAGTTACCTGTCACTGGTGCGCCATTTCGACGCCATGGCAAAAGGTGTCTTCAGCAGCAGCGATGTGATTTTTTACCTGTTGTTCATTACCACGTTTCTGGTCTTGAGTATTCGCCGTCTCGACAACGATCGGCTGCAACACTGATATCACGCAGGACAAACAAGAAAGATGCAAGTTACTCAAAAATCCCGTTTGCAGGTTCGTATCCAGTACTATGTCTTCGTGGTTCTGTTCATGCTGGCCATCGGCCTGCTCGCCTGGCTCAGCAACCGCTACAGCATCGAAGCCGACTGGACGGCCAATAGCCGCAACACCCTGTCCCAGGCCAGTATCACGCTACTGCAACGCATCGATGGACCGGTAAAGATCACCGCCTTCGCCGCCGATGCCGAGGTTTCGCCGGCCCGCGATCAGATCCGCGACATTATCAGGCGCTATCAGAAACACAAGCCGGACATCGAGCTGGACTTCGTCAATCCGGAGACCGATCCCCAACTGACACGTGATATGGGGATCCGACTCGACGGGGAGCTGGTGGTGGAATACCAGGGCCGCACGGAACATGTACAACGCCCCAACGAGCAAACCCTGACCAATGCCCTGCAACGCCTGTTGCGCAGCGGTGAGCGTAATGTCGTATTTGTCACCGGTCATGGTGAACGCAACCCCAACGGTAATGCCAATCATGATCTCGGTGACTTCGCACGCAACCTGCGTGAAAAGGGTTTCACTTTCAGTACCGTTAACCTGATCGAGAAGAAAGCCATCCCCGATGACACCGCCGTACTGGTGATCGCCGGCCCGCAGGTCAACTACCTGCCAGGCGAGGTGGAACTCATCAAGGACTACCTCGCCGCCGGTGGCAACCTGCTGTGGTTGCACGAACCCGGTGAACTGAAGGGCCTTGCACCATTGGCCGAATACCTGGGCGTCTCCTTCCACCGGGGCATGATCGTCGATCCCACCACCCAGCTGTTGCGCATCGACAACCCGTCCTTCGCCCTGGTGACCGCCTATCCCCTGCATCCCATCACCAGCGACTTCAGCTTCATTACCATTTTCCCGCAGGCCGCGGGTGTCAAGTTCCGCGCCGATAATGGCTGGATCGTCACCGAGTTCCTGACCACCGCCGATGGTTCCTGGTCCGAGACCGGCCCGCTGATGGGCTCGGTGGAATACAACGAAGGGCAGGACGTGCCCGGCCCGTTGGCCATTGGCCTGGCCATGACGCGCAAGGCACCGGAAACAGCACCTGCCGATGCCGCACCGGCCGATGCCGCACCGGCCGACACCCCCGAGGCAACACCAGCCGAAGAAGACCGCGAACAACGCGTGGTGGTCATGGGTGATGGCGATTTCATCACCAATGCCTTCCTCGGCAACCAGGGCAACCAGGACATGGGGCAGAACATCCTCAACTGGCTGAGCCATGACGACAGATTCATCGCCATCCCGGTCAGGGCCGCGCCCGACACCACCCTGACCCTGAGCATGACCGGTTGGGGTGTGCTCGGCCTGCTGTTCCTCATCGTCCTGCCGGTGGCTCTGCTCGTCACCGGGGTTACCATCTGGCTCCGTCGCCGCAAACGCTAGTCACGAGAGGTGACGCCATGAACACAAGAGTCCTGCTCAACCTTGGCCTGCTGGCGCTGGTGCTGGTGCTGGTGGCGGTGGTCGTCCTCAGTCCCGAGGAAAATGCCGTCGAGGTGGAGAAACTCACCCAACTGCAAATCGACGCGGTGGAGCGCCTGGAAATCACGCGACAGGGTCAGGGCGAGCTGAGTTTCGAAAAGGTGGACGGCAACTGGTACATGCAGTCACCCTACCAGATCCAGGCTAACCGGTTCCGTATCGAGGCCCTGCTCGGCCTGGTGACCACGCCCAGCCATACCCACTACAACCTGAAAGGCAAGGACCTGGCCAGCTATGGCCTCGAACCGCCCGGTGCGTCGGTCAATATCAACGATGCCATCACCATCGAATTCGGCAGTAGCGAGCCCCTGCACCAGCGCCGCTACGTGCGTATCGGTGACACCCTGCATCTCATCGAAGATCTCTACTACTTCCAGCTCGGCATGACACCGGTGGGCTTCGTCAGCAATGCGCTACTGGCGCCCGACGCCACACCCACGGTGATCCGCCTGCCGGCCCTGACCCTGCGCAAGCAGGGAGATTCCTGGGTCCTCGATCCGGCGCAGGACGACGTCTCCTCGGATCGCATCTACCAGCTGGTACAGGAATGGCGCAATGCGCAGGCCATTCGTGTCGAACCCTACACCGAGGGACAGACCGAAGGCGAGATCATCATCGAAACCGCCGAGGGCACCCCGGTACACTTCGCCATCCGCCATGCCGACGATGGCATCATTCTCGCGCGCGCCGACAAGCAACTGCAGTACCTGCTCAGCGGAGAGATCGCCCGGCGCCTGATGGAACTGCCACCGCCGGTGGAAGACACACCCGCCGACGAACCGGAGACCCCGCCGGAAACCGACGCGGGCGCCATGCCTGCGGTACCGCCGCCCACGGCAGAACCCGCAACGGCGCAATAGCCCACCGCCGCAGACAACTGCGGTCGTGGTACGCCGCCCAGCCCTCGCCGTCGCCATCCATGCCTGAACTGCCGGAAGTGGAAACCACTCGCCGTGGTATCGCGTCCCTGCTCGAGGGCCGGCGCGTCACCGGCGTGGTGGTGCGCCAGCGCAAGCTGCGCCAGGCTGTACCGGCAAGACTCAACGCAAGCCTGCGTGACCGATCCATCGAGGCAGTCACGCGACGCGGCAAGTACCTGCTGTTGCGCTTCGCGCATGGCACCCTGCTCATGCATCTCGGCATGTCGGGCAGCCTGCGTGTGTTGCCCGCCGACACGCCACCACAGAAACACGATCACGTGGATCTGGTGCTCGACGACGGCCAGTGTCTGCGCCTGCGTGACCCGCGCCGCTTCGGTCTCGTCCTGTGGACGCGCGAACCGGTGGAACAACATCCCCTGCTGGCAAAACTGGGGCCCGAACCCCTGGCACGCGAATTCGATGCCGACTACCTCGCCAGCCGCGCGCGCGGACGCCGTGTGGCCATCAAGAACCTGATCATGAACAGTCAGGTGGTCGTCGGGGTTGGCAACATCTACGCCAGCGAGGCGCTGTTCCTCGCCGGCATCCATCCCAATCGTGCCGCCGGGCGGATCGGCCGGCAACGCCTGGACAGACTTGTGGACGCCATCAGGCGTGTGCTACGCGCCGCCATTCGCGCCGGTGGCACCAGCCTGCGCGACTTCACCGACAGCGAAGGCAAACCCGGCTACTTCAAACAGGAGCTGAACGTCTATGGGCGTGAAGGTGAGGCCTGCCCACACTGCGGCGCATCCATCCGCCAGCAGGTCATCGGCCAGCGTTCGAGTTTCTATTGCGGGCATTGCCAGCGTTAGCCGCAATGTGTGGCAAGGCACAACGCGATCGGGAATAGCGAGTGTGCTCAGGTCGTAATGCGAGCCAGTTGCCTGTCATGGAGTCGGCTGAGGCTTGCCAGTGCGACGATGGCACCCAGCAGGGCCAGCGCCATGTCAGACTGTGTATCCCACACATAGCCCTGCGTACCGAGAAAGGCCTCCGCCGCCTGGTCGGAGGCCAGCGCCACCCACCACTCGATGAGCTCATAGAAGGCACTGATCGCCAGACAAACCGTGATGATGAAAAATCCCTGCCACAAACGGCCATTGACCACTCGCTTACGCACGATGATCTCCCGCGCAATCATGGCTGGCACAAAACCCTGGGCAAAGTGACCCAGCTTGTCGTAGTTGTTGCGGCTGGAATCGAACAGGCCATCGAATAACGGTACCTCGGCATAGGTATAGTGCCCGCCCACCATGAGAATGGTGGCATGTATCAGGATCAGTACATAGAGCAGTGGTGTCAGGCGGAAGGAGCGACGGGTAGCCCACAGGATCGCGGCACCGATCACGGCCGGCGCCACTTCCAGAATCCAGGTGAAGCGATCCTTCGGCGCAATACCCGACCAGATCAACACGACGACGAAAGCAATCACCCACGCCATGCGCCAAACGGAATTCCCGTTTACCGAAATCAAGTCTTCTCCTGACGTGTTCATGCTTATCCTGTAAGTTCAGCAATTAAATGCGAATACGGGGGATACGGCCGCAATCAACTGGCATGGTGGATACAACCGCTGCAGCTGAGTCCTCCCTTGGCCCTCGAGCTGCGTCTGATGGTAGTACAGGAAAAAGAGTCGGTACAGTCCAGCACCGAAACCACCCGCCATTTGATCCCCTGCCGCGAATATCAGTTTTATCGGGTTGTGGATTGCCGTATCGCGTGCTCTACCCACCTTGACACCCTTACACATTTTGGGTATTTCTGGTGACAGGTCTTTCGCGTCACATCCAACGCGTACACTGCAGCGTATCCCGCCGCTATTTCGGGAGTGTGCCATGAATTCACCTGCGCCAGTCTCGGGTCGTCTCGGTCGCCTGCTACGAGGCGTTGTCTACCTTGTTCTCCTACTCGCTGCCGCCGCCGGTGTGGGACTGCTGCTGGATCGCCAGCACGGCGACGGCAACGGCTTCAGCCTGCCCGGACTGGGCGACAGTGGGCCACGACGTGGTTACGGCGATACCGTGATCCGTTATGCCGATCGCGACTACGACGGCGCCGCCTGGGTGGAACGCAGGGAAGCCGCCGCCCTGCGCGCCATGATAACGGGCAAACGCAAACGCCTCGGCACCCTGAAGTTCATCACCGGGCTCGACCGGGACAACATGTGGATCGTGGACGGAATCGGCAACCTGTTCCGCCTCCGGGACGGTCACTGGAGCTACCTCGCGCCCCTCTCGCAACGGATGCGCATCGCCGCCGCGCGCATCCTGGCCGACGGCGGTATCGCCCTCGGCGGACTTCCGGCACGAAAACAGCCCGGCTTCGCCATCTGGCGCGAATCCGGCAAGCAGACCTTCCAGACCGGGCGCATGGGCATCCTTCGCTCGGGGCACATCTTTACCCTTGCCGACGACTACCTGCAGTTCTTTACCGTCGCCGGCGCGCAGAACGCCGGCACCGGTGCCTTTCAGTACGTCGGCGGACAATTCAGGAAACTGCGCCCGGACAAAGATCGCGCCTGGTTCGTGCACAGCGAGGGCAACGTCCCCATCCGGAACATGTCCCTGCCCTTCATTCGCCATACCGCCACCTTCCAGTCACCCTCGCGCGCCTGGGGCTTCTGGCAGTGGCGCAACCGGGCCGCCGTGCTGCGCTTCGAGAACGGCACCTGGTTCCTCGTCCACCGGCTCACCCAGGGGGCCGGCGCCCTGCGCAGCGTCTGGTTTGGCGAGGACGACGCGGGCCTGTTCATGATCGCTGCCGGACCCGGCGGCCTGGTGGTGTCCTGGGCCGCCGGGGGCGCGGAAGTGGATCAGTCGGTCACCATCACGCCCCAGTTCACCACCAGCACCGATCTCATCGCCGTGTGGGGCACCGACCGCAACAACTACTTCGTCATGGACTCCAGCGGCACCCTCTGGCAACGCAGGGACAATACCTGGCGCACGCTGGT
>DRKU01000125.1 GCA_011051615.1 Gammaproteobacteria bacterium | reverse complement strand
TGGGTGGAAATGCTGCGCCGTGACATGGCGCGCCTGCGCGACTGCCGCGTGCGTGTCAACGTCATGCCGCTCGGCGCGGCGGCACTGGCCGGTACGTCCTATCCCATCGACCGCGAGTTCACTGCGCGCGAGCTGGGCTTCGACGCGGTCGCCACCAATTCGCTGGATGCCGTATCGGATCGCGATTTCATCATCGAGTTCATCAACGCCGGGGCGATGATCATGATGCACCTGTCGCGCTTCTCCGAGGAACTGGTCATGTGGAGTTCGGCGCAGTTCGGTTTCATCGAGCTGGGCGACAGTTTCTGCACCGGTTCGTCCATCATGCCGCAGAAGAAGAACCCCGATGTACCGGAACTGGTGCGCGGTAAGAGCGCGCGCGTCTATGGTCACCTCATGGCCCTGTTGACGCTGATGAAGTCACAACCGCTGGCCTACAACAAGGACAACCAGGAAGACAAGGAGCCGCTGTTCGACACGGTCGATACGCTGCGCGGTGCACTACGCGTGTATGCCGACATGGTGCCGCATATCCAGGTCAATGCCGAGGCCATGCGCGCGGCGGCGCTCAGGGGTTACGCCACCGCCACCGATCTGGCCGACTACCTGGTGGGTAAGGGTGTCGCGTTTCGCGACGCCCACGAGGTGGTGGGCAAGGCGGTGCGTTTCGGCATCGAACATGGCCGCGACCTGGCGGAACTCTCACTGGAAGAACTGCAACAGTTCTCCACGGCCATCGAGACCGATGTCTTCGACGTGCTGACGCTGGAAGGCTCGGTTGCGGCACGTGATCACATCGGGGGTACCGCCCCGGCGCAGGTGCGCGCCGCCATCGCACGCCTGCGCGAGGAACTGTCGGAATAGCCGGTTTTTCAGGCAGCGTTGCTGCGGGACTTCAGTACTTCGCGGGCGCGCTCCATGAGCAGGGCGACATCGTCGCCCTTGTGCCATTGTGCCGAACCAAACTCCACCTTCATGGGCGGCAGCTCGCCGCCGTCTTCCAGCGAGCGGTCGATGGCCTCGAGGCGTGACTTGATCTTGCCGATCAGTTGATCGGTCACATCGATGGCGGTCTCGGGAAGGATCATGAGGATGTGATCGTCGTCGAGACGGCCGATGGAATCGGCCCAGCGCATCTGGTCGTTGAGCATCTGGGCGATGGCCAGCAGCACGCGGTTGACGGCGGCCTCGCCGTATTCCTGCGCCAGTTCCTCGCGATTGCGGATCTGCATGAGGATGATGCACAGGGGGTTGTTGTAACGCCGGCTGCGCGAGACCTCGGGTTCCAGTTTCTGGAACAGGGCGCGGCGGTTGGGCAAGCCGGTGACCTCGTCGGTGGAAATGAGTTCGCGTAGCTGGTCGCGCAGCTCCTCGCGCTCCAGGGCCAGCTCCTGGAGCAGGCTGACGTTCATGAAGTAATAAAGGTATCCGGAATTGTCGTGCAGGGCCTGGCGGTTGCGCATCAGCCAGTAGCCCGGGCCACTCTCGCCGTCGGGCAGGAAGATGGTATCGGGGGTCTCGAACAGGCGGCGCAGTTCCTCGTCGATGGTCTCGGCGTTGCGGCCGATGAGCTGCTCGGGGGTGCGCCCGGTGTAACCGGCCACGGTCTCGTTGGCCCAGACGATGGTGCCGCCGGAATCCAGTTGCAGGATGCCAAGGGGTGCGGTGCTCAGCACCTTGTCCAGTTGCGGGATCATGGGTGTCGCTGCCATCGTCGGTTTTCCCCCTTTTCTCAGTAGCTTGAGCTGTGCTGTCTGGCTGGCCATGCTAATGGCCGTATCGGCACGTGGACCGCAAAGCTTGAGGGCGCGGTCCACCCAAGAGTACACCGCGGGCCCGGATTGTGCATCCGCCCGGCCATGGAGAAACCGCCCGTGTGGCCGATAAGACGGTGATGGGCAAGAGCACGCAACGACAGCGCCGCCGGAGCGATGGACCGGATTTTCGGGTGATAAAACAGCGGTTTATCGAGCTGAACCGGCGTCGCCTGCAGCGTATCGAGCAGGATCTGCGGCCCCTGCAGCAATCGGTGTTCCGCCTCCTGCCCCTGTTGTTGCACGTCAATCACCCCATGCTGCCCGGCTACGTGTCGCGGGACGCCCCCACCGGCGTGCCCGACTACAGCCCGGACGCGGCCACGCTCAAGGCCGCCAGACGCGTGGCGCGCAGTTTTACCTACCGCAAGCGTGCCTACCGCAAGTTCGATATTCAGGCGATCTTTCTCATGGGCTCCACCGGCACCATCGCCTATTCCGAGAGCAGCGACTTCGATATCTGGGTCTGCCATGATCCTGCGCTGAACGCCGAGCAGCTCCAGGAACTGGAGCAGAAGGTACGTGGTATCGAGACCTGGGCAGCGGAGATGGGTGTCACCGCGAGCCTGTTTCTCATCGACCCGGAGCGCTTTCGGCGTGGTGAGCATGCCCGGCTGAGTCGCGAGAGCAGTGGCAGCGCGCTGCACTTCCTTCTGCTCGACGAGTTCTATCGCACCAGCGTGCTGCTCGCCGGGCGTTTTCCCGTGTGGTGGCTGGTTCCACCGGACAAGGAAGGGGACTACGAGGCCTACACCGAGAACCTGCGTAAGAAACGCTTCGTCTACAGCCGTGATCACGTGGATCTCGGTGGCCTGTCCACGGTGCCGGCCGAGGAATTCTACGGTGCTACCCTGTGGCTGCTATACAAGGGCATCGACTCGCCATACAAATCGGTACTGAAGATCCTGCTTATGGAGGCCTATGCCGCCGAGTACCCGCGCATGCGACTGCTGGGAAACGAGTTCAAACAGCGTGTCTATGACAACGACTGCGAGATCGATGATGTCGATCCCTACCTGATGATGTTGAAACGCGTCGAGGCTTACCTGGAAGCACGCGGTGAAACGGAACGCCTCGAGCTGGTACGCCGTTGCTTCTACCTCAAGGTAGACGTACCCCTGAGCGAAGAGGAGGGGCATGACGAAGGCTGGCGGCGCGAACTGCTCGGCCGCCTGTGCGCGCAGTGGCGCTGGCATCCGTCCAGGCTGCACATGCTGGATACACGCGAACAATGGAAACTCAAGCGTGTGCGCGCCGAACGCCAGGAGCTGATCGGCGAGCTGACGCGCAGTTACCGTTTCCTGTCGGACTTCGCGCGCAGCCATGCGGGTGCGCTGTCCTTGATCAAACCCACCGATCTCAATGTCCTCGGGCGCAAGCTCTATGCCACCTTCGAGCGCAAGGCGGGCAAGATCGAAATTCTCTTCAAGGGCATCACCCGTGATCTCTTCGAAGAGCGTCTGAGTATCCATCGCCTGAAGGACGAGTCGGGTACCGAGATCTGGGCGGCCTATGGCGGCCTGGTCAAGGAAGAGGACCTGCCGGTTGCCGAGGCATTGCGGCGTGCGCACAGCGTCGTCGAACTCATTGCGTGGTGTTACTTCAATCGGATCCTGAGCCCCAACACCGTGGTTGCCCTGTATGCCGAGGGTAGCGACCTCAGTGATCGTGAGCTGCGCTCCGTCATCGAACAGTTCGTGCGTTTCTTTCCCGATGCACGTCTCTACGACGCGCAGACCGAGGACTATCATCAGCCGGTACGCATTGCACGCGTGACGACCTTCATCAACGTGGGGCTGGATCCCTTTGCCAGTTACACGCGCAAGGGCCAGCACATGACCAGCAGCCGCACCGATGCACTGAAATACGGCGGCCTGCTGGAGAACCTGGCCCTGAGTATCGACCAGGTGATCCAGAGCAGCTGGCAGGAGACCCTGACCTCGCGCTACCTTGGTATCAAGGGCCTGATGGAATGCCTGCGCGAGTATATAAGCTGGGCGCCACCCTCGCAGGGACGTCCGCCACCAGCGATCAACGCGGTAAGTTTTTCCTCTCTGCGCAGTAATTCCATCGCCCAGCGCGTAGAGGCAGTGTTCAGTGATGTGACCGAGGTGCTCTACGATGTCAGTCGGCCGCGTAACACGGTGTACATCATCGCCGCCGAACGCAGCTTCTACAGCCTGTGGATCGAACGTGATGCACTGCATTACATCCGGATCCCCACCATCGAAGAATTACACAGTTACCTGTCACGTTACCGCCCGGAGTATTTTACCGCGGTGTTCGATCGTGACTGCTGCGCGGGAGAGGTGTTGCCGGTGGTCTACCGCCATAACCGTCCCAATCGCGTGCAATATTTCTACCGCGTGCGTCGCGGTACGGTGGAGATCTTCATTCTCGATGAGCGTGGCTCGCTCTACCAGCAGTCGGTCCAGACGGAGGACTATATCTGTCTGGCCAGCCATTTCCAGCAATTCTTCGAATCGGTGGACAAGCGCATGGCCTTCCTCAATGGCGCCGATCGGCGCCGCATGGAAGGCGAGGCGCTGGAGATCCTGCGCCTGGAAAAGAACTGGGAAGGCGAATGGTTTGCCGAACTCAATGCGCCGGTGGCACGTAAGAGTCGCGCGCAGGCGGTGAACCTGCAGGCCATCGTCGATCTCATCGACGAACGGACTATCTACACCATCTATTATGGTAGCGAAGAATTTTCCAGCCTCACTCACGGTGACGACTTCTACGCTGCCGTGGTACGCGCTATCCTCGCCGAGCGCGGCAGTCGTGAGCCGTACCCGGTCTATATCACCGACCTCGACCTGTCGCCGGGCATCATCAAGCGTAGCGGCAGCAGCGTACAGACCATTCACTTCCTTCACTACAAGAACGAAATCGAAACGGGCCTCAATCGCGCGCTGGCTGTACTGAGTGCCGCCTGAACAGGAAACCGGCAGGCGATTGTCCCGGATTTGGTGAGGCTATTGCCCTGTTGTAAGAAACCGTTTGCGTGCTGTATGGTGCGGGTCACGATGCCCGCCCGGGCGCAAGCTGCACCAGGATGTGCAGCCGAAACCACCGCTAAGGTCGCACCTGTGAAACCCTTCGCCGAATCCTGCGAACAGAACAAGCATGCCATCCTCGAGGTATTGCAGTGCTACCTGCCGTCACGCCAGCGCGTGCTCGAGATTGGTTCGGGCACCGGTCAGCATGCGGTGTTCTTCGCTGCGCAGTTTCCCCACCTGCACTGGCAGACCAGCGATCGCGCCGAGAACCACCCTGGTATCCGCGCCTGGCTGGACGAAGCCGACTTGCCCAACGTAGGCGCGCCACTGGCCCTGGATGTGGAATACCCCGACTGGCCATCACTCGTGGTGGACGCCGTGTTCAGCGCCAACACCGCGCACATCATGGCCTGGCCGGCGGTGGTGGCCATGTTCGCTCACGTGGGGCGCGTGCTCGGCGCGGGGGGCGTGTTCTGCCTCTACGGGCCGTTCAACTACGCGGGTGACTACAGTGCCGGGAGCAACCGGCGCTTCGACGCCTGGCTCCGGCAGCAGGACCCGGCGCAGGGGGTGCGTGATTTCGAGGCCCTGGACGAACTTGCCGCCGACAACGCCATGGGGCTGGTGCAGGACCACGCCATGCCCGCCGACAACCGCATCCTGGTGTGGCAGAAGCGCGCCTAGTCCGGGTCTGTAAGTATGCGTTCCAGCCAGTGACCGATATCGGTGATCTCGTCGAGGCTGACACTGTGTTCCATGGGGTATTCATGCCATTCCACGGCATAGCCCAGCTGCTCGAGCTGCTTGCAGGTGGCCCTGCCGAGGGACTCGGGGACGACGTTGTCGCGTATACCGTGGCCCATGAAGATGGGGGTGTGCTGGTTGGCGGAGTGGCGTTCGGCCTCGAAGGTGTCACGCAGAGGCAGGTAAGTGGACAGGGCCATGATCCCGGCGAGGCGTTCGCCGTACCGCAGGCCGGTGTGCAGGGCAATGGCGCCGCCCTGTGAAAAGCCGGCCAGCACGATATGCCCGGTGGGGATACCGCGCGCGGCCTCGGCGGCGGTGAGCTGTTCGATGGCGGCGGCGGAGGTACGAATGCCCGCCGCATCCTGGGCTTCGTCGATGCTCATGCGGCGAATGTCGTACCAGGCGCGCATGGCCATGCCGTTGTTGATGGTCACCGGGCGCACCGGCGCATGGGGAAACACGAAGCGCGTGTGTGTCTTGTGCGTGAATTCGAGCGTTTCAGCAACGGGTTCGAAGTCATGGCCGTCGGCCCCGAGGCCGTGCAGCCAGATGACGCTGTAACGTGGTGTGTCCACATCGAGGATGACGCAGTCGAGTGGTGTCGTGTTCAAGGGGGCGGCCTGTGCGTAGTGCTGAACCTGTTTCCGTGTGTTGCAGTGTAGCAACTTCCGCGAGGCAGAAAAACGGGCAGAAAAAAAGGCCGGTAGTGACCGTAATGCCAGTCAGTTAAGCTGACTGGCATTTTTTTTGGATTTCAGGATGGGATATTTCTGGGGTCTTTTCCTCACGGCCCGCGGATAACTTCGTTCTCTTCTTCCTGGTAACACAAAGGCCTGCGCCATCGCGGTGAGGCGATGGATGACCTCGGGGATTTTCCCCGGCGACACCGCGGGCAGCAGGGTCAACTCCTTGATGAGGAAAGCGGTCGCCTGGGAAAAACTCAACTGATTCGGTTCAACCCCGTCCAGGGAATAGGCCATCTGGGCCATCTGGAAGCGCAACAGGTTGTACGCCAGCAGCACGCCCCACAGCTCCTGGCGCACCATCTCGGGTTTCTTGCTGCGCAGCGTCAGGCGGTTATGCATCAGGTGTTGCTTCATTTCCCGATAGCCCAGCTCGATCTCCCAGCGGTGGCGGTACAAATCGACAATATCGGCAGCCGGATAGCGTCGGGCATCGGTCATTGAGGTCAGGACCTGCACCCGCTTGCCCTGGACGGTCTTGCTCAAAAGCCGGGCCGGGATCGTCTCCGGCAGGTCCGGCCACTTCTTGCGGGCTTGAGGCGAGGGGGTCAGTTCCACCTGTTCGTCACCGCGACCACGCTTTCTCACCACCCGGTACTGTGTGCCCTTGCGCAGCGGCAAGAGCCAGTGGCGTTCGGTGCCCGTGCGGTGCCACTGATGCAACAGCCCCAGTGAGTAAAACCCCTTGTCAAACAGGGTCAGGGAGTGGTCGGGCGTTGACGTAACAAGCCGGGCTGCCAGCGTCATCTCGCTCTCGGCTACGCTGTCGAAGGCGGCGGCAGTGAGCAGGTGGCTGGTCAGTTCCATCTGGCAGACCATGCGCACCTGCGGGTAGTTTGTCTCGCCACATTGGTTGGCGGTGCGGGCAAAGGCCTGCTGGTTTTCCGGCGAATCCGGGGTCCGCCACACCACCCCGTCCACCCCCAGCAGGGTCAGACCGCACCAGTGCGGGTGCGGGGTGTGGGTATGCCACAGCGCCTGGGTTTGCTCGAACACTTCGCGCAC
>DRKU01000124.1 GCA_011051615.1 Gammaproteobacteria bacterium | reverse complement strand
GTACTAACTGACCTTTTCCAGTGAAGGAAAGAATCTCTGTGGGGCTATCGCGTTTTTCAATCCTGCCCCTGGGTTTGCATGACACGGAACTCAGGGTGCTCAAGGTTTCCATTTCCATGCTCAGGGACGAGGGCCTGGACTGCCATGTGCTCGATGTCCCCACGGCCGATAGCCAGCTTGTGGTTCTCGATGGCGACAGCGATGCCGGTCGCGCCGCGCTGGGAGAACTCGACAGCAACCAGGTGAAACTGGTCATGGCTGAGCAGGCCGTTACGGGGAAAAACATCATCTATATTGCCAAGCCGGTGCGCGTCGCCGAGCTGCACCAGGTACTGCTGCGCATCAGCCGCTACCTCAAGCTACCGCAGGATAAACCGGCAACTCCGGCCACGCCGACAGAGGCACCGAAAACGCAGGCGGCGAAAGAACCGGGCACCAGTGTCGCCGCCGCGCAATCCGATCACCCGCTCTATGACTCCGTGTTCTACCACCTCCTGCAATGCAAGCAGAAGCAGAGTTGCGCGCAGATCAGCGACGGCCACGGCACCTCCATCTTCATCAACGGTGCCAACCGCACCGTAGTGGCACGCGGTGATCAGGCACAGATCGACGCACTGCTCGCCGAACCCCTTTCCGGCCTGTCAGTTGCCACCTTGCACTGCGACGGACTGGCCAGTCATCCCGGCGCCCACAACATCATTCCCCTCGATACGCTGCTGTGGGAAGCCGCCATACGCTGTTCGCGCGGCTCGCTGTTGCCCGGCCACTCGGCGGAAAAGGCCATTCGCCTGCGTGCATGGCCCAATTTTCCACGCCGTGGTTTCAAACAAGCCTATTTCAAACTGGCGGCGATCCTCGCGCGACGCACCATGAGCCTCAAATCCCTCGCCGCGGAGACGCATATCCCGTTCGATGTCGTGGCGGCGTTCTACAACGCCGTCAGCGCACTGGGTCTGGTGGACAACGGCAACGGCGACAAGGCGACCACAAAGCGCAACCGCCCCAGCGACAGCCGCCGCACCCTGTTACACAAACTGGCTAAACGCCTCGGCATAAATTGATACGACCATGATGCAGCTGGAAACCGACAAGATCATCTTTACCGGACCGGTTGGTGCGGGCAAGACCTCGGCCATCGGCGCCATCAGCGATGCCCCGCCGGTGAGTACCGACGTGGTCTGCACCGGCGTGGAGCGTCAGCTCAAGGCCACCACCACCGTGGCCATGGACTACAGCTATATCCAGCTCGACGACCAGCGGATCCATCTCTACGGCACGCCGGGGCAGGAGCGCTTCCAGTTCATGTGGGAGATCCTCACCCGTGGCGGCCTTGGCCTGATTCTGCTGATCAACAACGATCACCCGCATCCGGTGGAGCAGATGGAGTTCTATCTCGATGCCTTTGCCGATTTCATCGAGGAAACCGGCGTGGTCATCGGCATTACGCGCAGTGGCATCGCCGATCATGCGCGCCTCGAAGACTTTCAGAACCGCCTCTTCGAACGCGGTCAGATCTATCCCGTTCTCGAAGTGGATGGTCGTGAACCGGAAGATATCAAAATCCTCATCGGCGCGCTGCTCGCCGTACTGGACATATAACGAGGTCAACATGGATCAACTCTCACAGGTCATCGACGACGTTACGCAGGAAAGCGCCACCCAGGATCTGGATATCTCCCGGGTCATCCAGACCGGTCTCAACAATATGCTCGACGAGCTGATCGAAGACTGCGGTGATATTGTCGGTGCGATGATCAGTGGCGCCGACGGCATTGCCTGGGCGGATCGCCTGAGGCCCGAGCTTGACCGCCATCGCTTTGCCGCCATGAGCAGCGCCCTGCTGGCACTGGCCGACAATCTCATGCGCGAGACCAATGAAGGTACGCCGCGCAACGTGATGATCGAAAGCGATGCCGGCAACATCTTTGTCATGCATGCGGGCACCAACCTGCTGCTTACCGTATTTACGCGCGCAGAAGCCAACCTGGGCATGCCGCTTGCCCATGCGCGCAAAACCGCCGAGGAGATCGGCGCACTGGTGATCGAAACCTGAATCGGGTCTGAAGTAACCATCCGGTTGGCGAACGATGTAACTGTCTGTTATCTACTTTAAGGAGAGAAGTCCATGTCCAGCATCAATGAAATCTGCAAGCATGTCGTCGATGATGTCGATGATGCCCTCGCCGCCGGTGTGGTCGACCTGAATACCGGCCTGATCCTCGGTGTCCATCACAACGTCCCCTACTTTACCCAGAGCTATCTCGATGCCGTCGCGGCTGCCGCGGTGGACATGTTTCGTGGCAAGGGTGTCAGTAACGTCGAAAAGCGCCTGTCGCAGACGCGGGGTGAAGAAGTCAGGGACAGCATGATGGAGATCCACATGAGCACCCCCAAGACCAATCACTTCATGTCGGTCATTCCCGGCAAGCCCAATGCGCTGGCGGTTCTGATCACCGGTAAGAAGGCCAACCTCGGCATGGGCTGGTCAGGCCTGCGCGGCGCCCTGCCCGACCTGGCAACGCAGTGTCCGTCGTGAGTTGAGAAGCGATAAGAGTGCTGGATTGTGATCCCCGTCCGGCGGGCGGGGATCAGGCACAGGAGACTGCCTGCTCAGGCTCCGCACCCTGTTTCACGTCCTTGCATTACCAGTCCAGTTACTGCTTAACCGACGCTCGTGGTAACGCAACCCGCCTACTGCCCCAGACGTAACCGCGTTGCCAGTGCCTCCGGAAACCGCGCGCGCTGCATATCGCGCACGGTGGTGTCGAGATCATAGCTCAGGCGGTGAAACTCGATTTCGAGGGTCTCCATATTCAGGATGGCAAACTCCGCACCGGCCTCCCCGCCCCGTGGCTGACCGATGGAGCCGGGGCAGATGAGGGCCTGCGTGGCACGCCCGAGAGCGCCATTGGCCTGTTGTGTCTCACCATCGGTACCCTTTTCGCGATAGTAGATCTTCTGGATATGCGTGTGGCCGTGGAAGCACAGGCGCAGACGGCGGCTCGCCAGTTCATCGAGATTCTCGCTGTAGGTCATCTGGTAGACGTAGGCATTGAAGAAAGTACGGTCACGGGGCGAACCGTGTACCGCCAGCCAGTCATCCTGTTGCAGGTAAGGTGGCAGCGTACCCAGCCAGCGGCGCACTTCCTCATCCAGTTGCGCCACCGTCCAGTTGATGGTCCAGCCCGCCAGTGACGTAGAACCCGCCACCATGTGGCCGGTGGCAACGGCATGATCGTGATTGCCGCGGATGAAGGAGAAGTTGTCCTGCGCGCGCAGGAGATCGATACAGGCCTGCGGATGGGGACCGTAACCCACCACGTCACCCAGTACCAGGCAGTGATCGATGTCCCGCCCGGCGAGATAGTCCAGCGCCGACTGTAGTGCCGGGGCATTGCTGTGGATGTCGGCGAACAGGGCCATGACCGGCGAGGTACTGTGCGGTTGCCAGGAAAACCCGTCCTCACCCTGCAGGGCACCGACCAGTGCCGCGCGCGCCTCGTGCGCCTGTTGCGCCACGAAAGCGCTACGCACTTCCTCGGCGATCACCGTCACCGCGTGGGCATCCTGCCCGTCGGCCAGCACGGCACTACGCACATGGGCACCGAGCAGACCCGCGAGGCGTGTGTCCAGCCACGCCTGTGAACGCAACAGGGCGGCAAGAAATTCCGGCAGGGCACTGAGTTCGTCACGGGGGTAGAACTGATCGTCCAGGTAGAAGATCTGCTCGCCCGCATCGAGCGCAAAATTGGACAGCCCCAGGTCCAGTACCAGACCATGCTCACGCGTCACGCGCAGGTACATGTCCACCACCGCGCACAACAGCTCGAGAAAACGATCCGCACTGAGGCCGTCGTCACCTGCCCCAACACCATCCAGTGGTTGCAGATGTGGCGTGATGTTGCCGATCACGGGTGTCTCACTTTCATCGACATGAACAAGGAACCAGCATTTGGTGTGCGGATGCACACCCACGGCGGCTTCGCGTTCGATGGCCTGTTCGATGAAACGCCGTGCATCACGCTCCGGCAGGCTGTACTCGGTACGTAGCTTGATGAAGTCATGGCCATCGGTGATCAGCTCGGTCACCGGTCGCCCGGCATAACCGGAATCACCACCGGCGCGCCTGCCCTGCTGGCGCAGCAACGCGGCAATGCCTGCCGGAGTGTACGCCGAGCCCGGACTTAGGATCTCGACGCCAGCCCTGCTCATGGTCCGGCCCCGCGACTGGCCACGGGATCGGCAAGATGTGTCACCAGGCGTTCGACGAAACCCATCTCGGCCTCGCGCGTAAAGGTATCGGCATCGTCATCCTGTGCAGCCAGCCAGGTGCCCAGCGCATTGACCACCGGCCATACGTCAAGCAGGCGCCGGCTCGGCCGACCCGTTGGCGTGCTTTGCCAGGCGCCCGGCACCGGTGCCTGGTCCTCGCCCAGATCGATGCGGTAAGCCCCCTCGCAGTGCTCGTGCGAAGACTCGGGATGGATCTCGCAAACCTCGGCGAAACGCTCCAGAAAGGTATACAGGTGCAACAGGTCGGTGCCCTCCCAGCGCATCTGCTGTGACACGGCGAACAGGGCGTACTGACGGAACAGGCCGCCCAGGCAGCGTTCGCCACCCTCGACGCGCACCGACACTGCCAGTGCAGCGTGGGACTCACCGAGGGCATAGAGCTGGTTGATTTCCAGAAAGGTCATGGGTGGCGGCGGCACATGGGCGCGACAGGCGTACAGCAGCGTCAGCGAAAGCACTTCGAGTGCGCGGCAGGCGGCAAACAGCATGCTGCCATCACGCGCCACCAGCGCACCCTTGTCGAAACGGTTCCTGACGACGATCTTGTAACCATTGGCGAGACTCTGGAACAGCCACAGGATGTCCTCCACCAGGTGCCGGCGTGTCGCGGCATCCAGACCCATGGCATCCAGGCCCATGTCGTCACAACTGAAGAGGATGCCATCGAGGAGCTGGCGGTATTGTTCCAGCAGTTTGAGGCGCGTGGAATCGGCCAGTTGGAGTTCGTTGAGCTGCACCAGCGCAGCGGACACGCGTGGCACCATCTCTGCCGCCGCGTCCAGCGGCAAACCCTCCAGCCACTGCCGCAGGCGGCGCGGATCGGTGATCACCGCCGGGTTCGACGCCCCGTGCTGCGCGGGTACGGTAAGCAATAGCAGATCCACACCTGAAATCCCCGGACCCGCGGGCGGTCCCGGAGCGGGAGTCGTCCTTGAGTCTCACTGGCCTGTCGTTCTGATTCTCCTTTAATTTATAGCGTCATGCCGGGAGCGGACTTTAGTGACAGGGCGCACAAAACCGGCCGCTGCCGACACCAGTGTTGATACCGGTGCCGTGGAAATGTCCGCCCCCGGCCATGGACGAAGGTCGTCGTTATCGGGTAGCCTGCGAAGAAAATACGCTCAGAAATACCGTACAGGGGGAATAATGGGGAACGACAAAAACCTCGAGGGGATCGGCGGATGGCCGGGATGGTCTCGCCACCTGAGATGGCAAGCAGTAAAGATCGTCTACCGCGGCCCGACTACTCCACGCTGCCCTGTTCGGCACCTTCCTTGACCACCGGCATCAGGTTGGCACGGGTGATCCCCAAGGCGAGGGCCGAGGTACTGGCCACGTAGATGGACGAGTAGGTACCGACCACGACACCGACGATCAAGGCCAGTGAAAAGGAGTGGATGATCGCGCCACCGAGGAAGAACATGGCCAGCAACACCAGCAGGGTGGTCAGTGAGGTCATGATGGTGCGCGAGAGGGTCTGGTTGAGCGAGGTGTTGACCACTTCCACCGGTCCAACCTTGCGCATGCGGCGGAAGTTCTCACGGATACGGTCGAAGACGACGATGGTGTCGTTGAGCGAGTAACCGATCACCGCCAGCACTGCCGCCAGCACCGTGAGGTCGAAGCTCCACTGGAAAAAGGAGAAGAAACCCATGGTGATGATGACATCATGGATCAGGGCGGCCACGGCGCCCAGTGCGAGGCGGTATTCGAATCGAATGATGACATAGAGCAGGATCAGCGCCAGTGCGATGAGCATGGCGATGCCGCCATCATCACGCAGTTCATCGCCGATCTGCGGACCAACGAATTCCTGGCGGCGCATTTCCGCCGTGCCGCCGCTCTGCTCCTTGAGCAGGGCCAGAATTTGATCACTGATCGCCTCGCCGGCCACCCCTTCGCGCGGCGCAATGCGCACGAGGATCTCCTGCGAAGTGCCGAAGTGCTGCACCGTGGCATCGCCGAAGCCATTGTCCCTGAGCAGCTTGCGCACTTCGTCCAGGTCCACTGCCTGCGGGTAAGCGACTTCCAGCAACGTCCCCCCGGTGAAATCCAGCCCCAGATTGAGCCCGCGCGTGGCCAGTGAGGCAATGGCGGCAATGATCAACAGCGCGGAAAAAACGACTGCCAGCTTGCGCTTGCCAACGAAATCAAACTGTGGTGTCTTGCTGAAAATCTGCATGAGTCGAATCCCTGGTCGAATCCCTAAATGGACAGTTTGCGGATCTTGCGTCCGCCCACAAACAGGTTGATGATGGCGCGTGTACCCATGATGGCCGTGAACATGGAAGTCACGATGCCCACCGACAGGGTCACGGCGAAGCCCTTGATGGGGCCGGTACCGAAGGTATACAGCACGATGGCGGCGATCAGCGTGGTGATGTTGGCATCGGCAATGGTCTCCAGCGCCTTGGCGTACCCCGCATGGATGCTCGCCTGTGGCGTGTTGCCGTTGCGCAGTTCCTCGCGGATGCGCTCGAAGATCAACACGTTGGCGTCCACTGCCATGCCCACCGTCAGCACGATACCGGCGATACCCGGCAGCGTCAGGGTGGCCTGCATGATGGACAGCACGGCCATGATCAGCACCAGGTTCATGACCAGCGCCACATTGGCTACCATGCCGAAACCGCGGTACCAGATGGCCATGAATACCAGCACCAGGATCATGCCGACGACGACCGATTCCGTGCCCTGGGCGATGCTCTCGGCGCCCAGACTCGGGCCGATGGTGCGTTCCTCGACGAACTGGATGGGCGCGGCCAGTGCACCGGCACGCAACAGCAGGGCCAGTTCCTGCGCCTCGGCACTGGATTCCAGGCCGGTGATCTGGAAACGCCGGCTGAAGACACCCTGAATAACGGCGCTGTTGATGACGTATTCCACCTTCTTCGGCGGCAGCGGCTTGCCGTCCGGCCCCTTGCCCTGTGGCTTGTACTCGATGAACACCGTCGCCATGGGCTTCTTGAGGTTGGCCTTGGTGGTGCGCTTCATGGCGTTACCACCGGCGCCATCGAGATTGATGAACACCGCCGGTGAACCCGAGTCACTGTCGAAACCGGCCGTGGCGTTGGTGATGTGTTCGCCAGTAGTAACGACGCGTTTCTTGAGCAGGTAGGCATCGACACCTTCGCGGTCGTAATAAATACGCGAGCCGAAGGGTACGTTGCCCTTCTTCGCCTCGGCGAGACTGTGCTCCACGTCTTCGAGATGAAATTCCACCGTCGCCGTGGCGCCAAGAATGCGCTTGGCCTTGGCGCTGTCCTGCACACCGGGCAGTTGCACGACGATACGGTCTTCGCCCTGTTGCTGGATTACCGGTTCGGCCACGCCCAGCTCATTGGCGCGGTTACGCAGGGTGGCGATGTTCTGCTGTACCGCCAGGCGCTTGATATCGCGCAGTGCCTTCTCGCGCACCTTGCCGATGATACGCAGCCATTGTTCCGAGTCCTCGGTGGTGAAACTCATTTCCCGCAGCTCGGACTTGAGGGCATCGAGGGCTTCGTCACGCACCCCGGCATCGGTGGCCTTGTAGCGGATCACCAGCTTGCCGTCTTCCACGCGCACGCGCGGGCGACCGAGTTTCCTGCTCTTTATCAGCTGGCGCGCATCCTGGCGCAAACGCTGGTAGGTCTGCTCGATGACCGTCGAGGTATCCACTTCGAGCAGGAAGTGCAAACCACCACGCAGGTCGAGACCCAGGTACATGGGTCGGGCACCAAAGGCCTCCAGCCAGTCGGGCGAGGCCGAGGCCAGGTTGACCGCCACGGTGTAGTTCTCTCCCAGCTTGCCATCGAGCAATTCCGAGGCCTGCAACTGATGGTCTACGTCAGCAAAGCGCAGCAACAAACCTGTGTCCGTGCGCTCGATGCTCTGGACCTTCAGACCGGCGGAATCGAGCAGGCCACGTACCTGCTGCTCGAAGGCCTCGGTGACTTCGGCCTGGCGCTGCGGCACGATCTGGATGGCCGGGTCGGTGCCGTAGTAGTTGGGCAGCGCAAACAGCCCGCCCACCAGGACGACGATAAGAATGAGGAGATACTTCCAAAGAGGATACTGGTTCAACATGTCCTGCCCCTGCCACGTGCCGGTATCGGTTCGCGTGGATCCGACACCGGGTGGTTCTTATATGGTGCCTATTCTTTTTCTGCTGCCTTGAGGGAGCCCTTGGGCAGTACGGTGGTGATGGCGCTGCGCTGCATGCGCACCTGCACGCCCTCGGCCAGCTCGACGGTCATGTACTGATCGCTGACATCGACGACGCGGCCGAGAAACCCACCGCTGGTGACCACTTCGTCGCCCTTGCTGAGGGCTTCCACCATGGCGCGGTGCTGCTTGGCGCGCTTCTGCTGTGGACGGATGAGCAGGAAGTAGAAGATCACGAACATGCCGATCATGAGCAGGAAGAAGGAGCCCGGATCACCCTGCTGGGGCGCACCGCCGGGGGCTTCGGCCAGGGCGGTAGAGATGAAGAAATCCATGTGTGAATACCTTTGCGCTGTACTTGGTTATGTCATTGTGTGAGGCGCCGTATTATGACACAGGTTGCCCCGTGGGCACCTGTCTATTCCCGCAGCGGGCGTCCGGGTGCCCCCTCTTTCCAGGTTTCGGATATCAGGACAGGACAGGTTTCTCGCTGTGTGTCGACGGGGATGGCTCACCATGACACGCGGTAAATACGTCCCTGTACGCTCGACTGCCGCGTCCCTGCGGCTGACGGTCATGGTGAGCCGTCCCCGTCGACACCGATCGGCCGGTGACAATCCGCAACCCCCGCTATCATCCCTCTGTCTGGCACAGCCGGTCACGCCCCGCGCAGGGCATGGAAATCGCGCACCCAGTCCGCCAGCGTGCCGGCGGCGATGGCCGCGCGCATCTCCGCCATGATCTGCTGGTAGTAGTGCAGGTTGTGGATGGTATTGAGCCGCGGACCGAGGATCTCACCGGTGCGATCCAGGTGGCGCAGGTAGGCGCGGCTGTAGTTGCGGCAGGTGTAACACCGGCATTCCGCGTCCACCGGGCGGGTGTCGTCGGCGTAACGCCGGTGGCGGATGCGCACCGCGCCGTGCCGGGTGAACAGGTGGCCGTTACGGGCATTGCGCGTGGGCATGACACAGTCGAACATGTCCACCCCGCGACAGACGGCCTCGACCATGTCCTCGGGCGTACCCACGCCCATGAGGTAGCGCGGCGCGTCGCCCGGCATCTGCGGGCCAAGGGCGTCGAGCACCGCCAGCATCTCGTCCTTGGGTTCGCCCACCGACAGGCCACCGATGGCATAACCGTCGAAGCCCAGTTCCACCAGCCCGGCGAGGGATTCCGCGCGTAGCTCCGGGTACATGCCGCCCTGGACGATGCCGAACAGGGCGGCGGGGTCCTCGCCCTGCAGCGCATCGTGGGCCGTGCGTGAGCGCGCCGCCCAGCGCAGGGAGAGTTCCATGGAGGCGCGCGCGGCGGCCTCCGTGGCCGGGTACGGCGTGCACTCGTCGAAGATCATGACGATGTCGGCACCCAGTTCATGCTGTACCTGCATGGATTCCTCGGGACCCATGAACACCCGCTGCCCGTCCACCGGCGACTGGAAACGCACGCCCTCCTCGCTGATCTTCGCCAGGCGCGCACCGCGCCCGGTGCGCTGCTGGCCGAGGCTCCACACCTGGAAGCCGCCGGAGTCGGTGAGGATGGGACCGGACCAGTGCATGAAGTCGTGCAGGTCGCCGTGGGCCTGGATGATCTCGGTGCCCGGACGCAGCATGAGATGGAAGGTGTTGCCGAGCAGGATCTGCGCGCCGCTCTCGGTCACTTCCTCCGGTGTCAGCGCCTTGACCGTGCCGTAGGTACCCACCGGCATGAAGGCGGGGGTGTCCACCTCGCCACGCGCAAAGCGCAGCCGCCCACGCCGCGCCGCACCATCGGTATGCAGCAACTCGAACTTCATGGGCGCGCCTCCTCGGCCACGTTACGGATGAACATGGCGTCACCATAACTGAAAAAGTGGTAACGCTCTGCCACCGCATGTTCATAGGCGGCCAGCATGCGCTCGCGGCCGCCCATGGCGCACACCAGCATGAGCAGGGTGGACTCGGGCAGGTGGAAATTGGTCAGCAGGGCGTCGACCATGTGGAAGCGGT
>DRKU01000123.1 GCA_011051615.1 Gammaproteobacteria bacterium | reverse complement strand
TCGCGCCGCACCGTGATCTCCGTGATCTGGCGTTCGAGCAAGGACGGCGCAAGGCTGTCCATGACCACCTGCCAGATGGGCGTCGGTTTGCCGTTCACGGCGACGATCTCCTCGCCTTCCTGCAGACCGGCGACGGCGGCCGGGGAATCTGGCGAAATCTTGCCGATCACCGGGCGCACATCACTGACACCAACCATGAACATCAGCCAGAACGCGAAGATGGCAAACAGAAAATTGAACAGCGGCCCGGCAAAGACGACGGCAACGCGCGCCAGCAGAGGTTTACGATTGAAGGCAAAGGGCAGATCCGCCTCGCTGACCTCCCCTTCGCGCTCGTCGAGCATCTTGACGTAGCCACCGAGCGGAATGGCGGCAATGATGTACTCGGTCGGGTCACCCTTGCGCCGCCAGCGCAACAGAGGCTTACCGAAGCCGATGGAAAAACGCAGTACACGCACGCCGACCCGGCGTGCCACCCAGAAATGCCCGAATTCATGCACCGCCACCAGGATGGTGATGGCAAGCAGAAACGACAGGATCATGACCGGCGTGGAGATCATCTACACCACCTTCCGATGGTGCATTTCGATCACCTGCCTTGCTTCTTCTCGTGCGATCATGTCCGTTTCCATTACCTTTTCCAGCGTCACCAGCTCGGTGGCGGGAATGTTGCTCAAAACCTGTTCGATGACCGGCGCAATACTGGTAAATGCGATTTTTCCGCTCAAAAAGTACTCAACCGCCACTTCGTTGGCTGCATTGAGGACCGTAGAGGCCGAGCCACCTACTTTAGCCGCCTCGAATGCCAGTCGCAAACAGGGAAAACGCGCCAGATCGGGCTTCTGGAAATCCAGCCGTGACACGGCGATCAGGTCCAGCGGCGCCACACCGGCGTCGATACGCTCGGGCCAGGCCAGGGCATGGGCGATGGGAGTGCGCATGTCCGGGTTGCCCATCTGCGCCAGGACCGAACCGTCCACGTAGCGCACCAGGGAATGGATGATACTCTGGGGATGCAGCACCACTTCGATGTGCTCATGATCGGTATTGAACAGCCACGCTGCCTCGATGACCTCCAGGCCCTTGTTCATCATGGTGGCCGAATCCACCGAGATCTTGCGACCCATGGACCAGTTGGGATGGGCACAGGCCTCGTCGGGTGTCACGCCTTGCATGCGTTCCAGCGACATGTCCCGGAAAGGTCCCCCCGAGGCGGTCAGCAGGATCCGGGTCACACCCACCGCCGCCAGCCCGCGAGCAAAGTCGGTGGGCATACACTGGAAGATGGCATTGTGCTCACTGTCGATGGGCAACAATTCCGCACCAGTGGCACGCACCTCGGCCATGAACAGGTTGCCGGACATGACCAGCGCTTCCTTGTTGGCCAGCAGGATGCGCTTGCCGGCGCGTGCCGCGGCAATGGTCGGCGCCAGTCCGGCGGCACCGACGATGGCGGCCATGACTGCATCCACGTTCTCCAGCGCCACCACTTCGCAAAGTCCCGCGACGCCGCTCAGTACGCGGGTCTCGGGAGCCGTGTCGTGCAAGATGGTGGCGAGTCGCTCGGCGGCATCGGCATCAGCCATGACCGCATAGTCGGGCCGATATTGCTGGCATTGTGCAGCGAGGCGCTCCACCTGCCGATTGGCGGTCAGCGCCACCACGCGGTAACGATCGGTATGGCGCGCCACCACGTCCAGCGTGCTGACACCGATGGAGCCCGTCGCGCCGAGGATACAGATCCCCTTCACAGCGGGATCCCCGTGATCCACAGCAGGAAGAGGTAGACCGGCGCGGCGGAAGTGAGGCTGTCGATGCGATCCATGATGCCACCGTGGCCAGGCAGGATATGGCCACTGTCCTTGACGCCGCTCTCACGCTTGACCAGGCTCTCGAACAGATCACCAAGGATCGAGAAACAGGCGGTCGCCACGCTGATGCCTACGAACAACGGCAGGGCTCCCGGTTGGATACCCAGCAGATAACCGCCAATGACACCGGCGACCAGGACCCCCGCCAGCCCGCCCAGAACACCTTCCCAGGACTTGCCGGGGCTGACCTGCGGGGCAAGCTTGCGCCGCCCCCACGCCCGCCCGGCGAAATAGGCACCGCTGTCCGCGACCCAGATGAGGATCAGGACGAACAGGACATGCCAGGGGCCATCATCGGGGCGTGCATGCAGCACGGCCAGGGCCAGGAAAGGACCGGACAGCACCAGCAGGCCGCTGACCAGGTAGCGAATGCGTCGCCAAGGGGTGATCGGACCCTGCGCACCACGAAACATGAGGATCCACAGGGTGGCCAGCAACCAGAAGGTCAGCACGCCAAGCAGGTAACCCGGCATCACCTGGTAGGCATTCTGCACCAGCGCCCAGGCAAGTGCCGCCAGTACGGCGAGGATCAATAAGGAATAGACCAGGCGGGCAGGACGCGCGACCAGACCGGAGATCCCCGCCCACTCCCAGCCACCGAGGGTAAACACCACCGCCAGGGTGATGAGAAAGGCGCGGTCGCTGGTGTAGAAGATAAGCCCGATGACGAGCGGGATGAGCAGGAGCGCGGTGAGGACCCGTTGCTTAAGCATTGTTGAGTTTTTCAACCTGCTCGCCGGTGTGCCCAAAGCGTCGCTGCCGCCGGGTAAAGGCGCCAATGGCCTCGTCGAGATGCTGTTCATTGAAATCCGGCCACAGTACCGGGGTGAAATACAACTCGGTATAGGTCAGTTGCCAGAGCAGGAAGTTACTGATGCGCTGCTCGCCACCGGTACGGATGAAGAGATCGGGCTCGGGCAGATCGGCGAGGCACATCTCGGCACCCATTTCCGCCACCCCGATCTGTTCGGGGTCCAGTTCTCCGGCGCGAACACGTTCGGCGAGGCGCCGTGCCGCGCAGGCAATATCCCAGCGTCCCCCGTAGTTGGCCGCAATGACCAGCTTGAGTCCGCTGTTGTTGGCGGTCAGCGCTTCGACATCGGCGATCTTGTTACGCAGACGCTCGCCGAAGGCATTGCGATCGCCGATGACCCGTAACTGGACGTTACTCTCGTGCAGGTTACGGGCTTCGTCTTCAAGGGCGGTAAAAAACAGGTCCATGAGGGTGCCCACTTCCTTGCGTGGACGACGCCAGTTTTCGCTGGAGAAGGCAAACAGGGTGAGTACTTCGATACCGCGCTGGCCACAGGCCTCAATGACGCGGCGCACCGACTTGACACCGGCACGGTGACCAACGGTACGTGGCATGAGCCGCTTCTGTGCCCAGCGCCCGTTTCCGTCCATGATAATGGCGATATGCCGCAAGGGGATGTCCCCTGACCTGTGTGTGGCAATCTTTTCCGGCACATCGACGTTCATAGTAAGTTTCTTCCGGAACCTGTCAGCGTTCAGTAGTTGCCGCGCGGTGCGCGATAGCCGGGACCATTGGCGACAGCCACAGGGAGCCCGGCAAAATGTTTCAGATTTCCATCAGGTCCTTTTCTTTCTCGGCAAGCAGCTTGTCCACTTCGGCAATATACTTGTCGGTAATTTTCTGTACCGCCTCCTCGGCCTTGCGCTCCTCGTCCTCGGTGATCTCCTTTTCCTTGAGCAGTGCCTTGAGATCGCTGTTGACGTCACGACGGATATTGCGAATCGCCACGCGACAGTTCTCACCCTCCTGGCGAACGATACGGATCATGTCCTTGCGACGCTCTTCGGTGAGCATGGGCAGTGGAACGCGGATCACCTCACCGGCGGTAGAAGGATTGAGACCGAGATCGGAGTTCATGATGGCTTTTTCGATCGCCTGCACCATGGGTTTTTCCCATGGCGTGACCGTCAGTGTGCGCGGATCGGAGACATTGATGTTGGCCACCTGGTTGAGTGGCACGGTCGAACCATAATAGTCCACCGTAATGTGATCCAGCAAACTGGTATGGGCGCGACCGGTACGCAGCTTGCTGAGATCGGTACGCAGATTTTCGATGCTCTTGCCCATGCGGGTCTCCGCATCTTTTTTCAGTTCTTCTATCATGCGAATTACTCCCCTTGAACCAGAGTTCCCTCGTCACCACCGCGTACTAGATCGAGCAGGGCTCCTTCCCGGTTCATGTTGAACACGCGGATGGGCATCTGGTTGTCACGACACAGGACAATGGCGGTGGTATCCATGACACCGAGCTTGCGCTCGATCACTTCATCGTAGCTGAGGCGATCGTATTTCACCGCCGATGGATCCTTGACTGGATCGGCGCTGTAGACACCATCGACCTTGGTACCCTTGATGACCACGTCGGCGTCGATCTCAATACCGCGCAGCGTCGCTGCCGAGTCGGTGGTGAAATAGGGATTGCCGGTGCCGGCAGCGAAGATCACCACGCGCCCCGCTTCGAGATGCTCGATGGCGCGGCGGCGTGAATAGTCTTCGCAGACCTGGGCGATGGACAGGGCCGAGAGCACGCGCGTCGGCTGACCGACCGCCTCAAGGGCATCCTGCATGGCCAGCGAGTTGATCACCGTTGCCAGCATGCCCATGTGGTCGGCGCCGGTGCGGTTCATGCCCTTCGCCGACAGGCTCACGCCACGAAAGATATTGCCACCGCCGATGACCAGGCCGACCTGCACGCCGGCAGCAACGACTTCACGCACTTCCGCCGCCGTGCGCTGCAGGATATCGGGATGGATGCCAAAGTCCTGCGTGCCCATGAGGGCTTCGCCACTCAATTTCAGCAATATGCGTTTGAGACCTGGCACCGACTGCTCCCCGGATTCCCGTTTATATTTCTGCTATGGCTCGACCCTTATCCCTTCATCTGGGCCATGACTTCGTCGGCGAAGTTTTCCTGCTTCTTCTCGATGCCTTCACCCACTTCGAGGCGTACCATCTTCGTAACGCTGGCACCGGCAGCCTTGAGCAGCTTTTCCACCGTCTGGTCGGGATCCTTGACGAAGGGCTGGCCCAGCAGGGTGATTTCCTTGAGGAACTTGTTGATGCGACCACCGATCATTTTCTCGATGATCTCGGGCGGCTTGCCGCTTTCCTGTGCCTGGGCGGTAAAGATGGCCTTTTCCTTCTCCAGCAGCTCGGCCGGCACTTCGTCGGCAGTAACGCATACCGGGCGACTGGCCGCCACGTGCATGGCGATGTCGCGCGCCAGTGCCTCGTCACCACCCTCAAGGGCGATGACCACGCCGATGCGGGTGCCGTGCAGGTAGATACCCATCGGGCCCGCGTTATCGACGATCTCGAAACGACGCACGCCGATGTTCTCGCCGATCTTGGCGATCAGCGCCTTGCGGGCTTCCTCGATGCTGCCGTTACCCTCGATGGGCATCTCCATCAAGGCCTCGACGGAAGCGGGGCGATCGCTCAGTACACGCTCGGCCACGCCATTGGCGAACTTGAGGAAGTTTTCATCCTTGGCGACGAAGTCGGTTTCACAGTTGATCTCCACCAGCACGGCGGTATTACCGTCTTCCGAGGTCTTCTGGATGATGACACCCTCGGCGGCGGTACGACCCGACTTCTTGTCGGCCTTGGCCTGGCCCGACTTGCGCAGGGCTTCGACCGCGGCTTCCATGTCGCCATCGGTTTCGACCAGCGCCTTCTTGCATTCCATCATGCCGGCACCGGTACGTTCGCGTAATTCTTTCACCATGGAGGCAGTAATTGCCATCGTCGTATCCTCTGTATCGTGAAGGTTTGATCTCGTCTTCACCCGACTCGCGCCGGGCGGGTTCAAGGTGAGAAAAAGGGGGGGGAGGTCTGCCCCCTTATCCAGTCAGCCCGGATCTCCCCTGCCAGCGACAGGGGACATCCAGCGGGGGCGCCTACTCGGCGGCAGCTTCGGGGCTGGCGGCCTCATCACCGCCGGCAGCGGCCTCGGTGGGCGCTTCAGCGGAAGTTTCCTCGGCGGCAGCCTCGACCTTGTCCGTCTCAGAGCCGGCGGCCTTTTTCTTGCTCGCCGTCTTTTTGGTCGCCGTCTTCTTGGTGGCAACCTTCTTGCGGGTGGTCTTCTTCTTCGCCGTCTTCTTCGCACCGGCCTCGTCACCCTCGTCCACTTCGACGAAGTCGTCGCCCGAACCCTGCAGGTGGGCAACCGTGGCACGGCCCTCGAGAATGGCATCCGCCACACCGCGGGCATAGAGGCTGATGGCGCGAATGGCGTCATCATTGCCCGGGATGACGTAGTCTACGCCGGCCGGGTCGTTATTGGTGTCTACCACGCCAACCACCGGGATCCCCAGCTTGCGGGCCTCGGCCACGGCGATCTTCTCGTGCCCGACGTCAATGACGAACAGGGCATCGGGCAGGCCGTCCATGTTCTTGATACCACCCAGGCTGCGTTCCAGCTTGGCCATTTCGCGGCTCAGGTTGAGGGCCTCCTTCTTGCTCAGACGCTCGAAGGTGCCGTCCTCGGCCATGGTCTCCAGTTCCTTGAGGCGCTTGATGGACTGACGCACGGTCTTGAAGTTGGTCAGCATGCCCCCCAGCCAGCGATGGTTGACGAAGGGCATCTCGCAACGCTGGGCCTCTTCGGCGACCACATCCTGGGCAGCACGCTTGGTGCCGACGAACAGGATGGTGCCACGCTTCGATGCCAGGCTGCTGAGGAAGTTGAGCGCATCGCGGTACAGCGGCAGGCTCTTTTCCAGATTAATAATGTGGATTTTATTGCGATCCCCGAAGATGAACGGGGCCATTTTGGGGTTCCAGAAGCGGGTCTGGTGTCCAAAGTGCACGCCAGCCTCAAGCATCTGGCGCATGCTTACGTCAGTCATGGATAGTCTCCTGATCCGGGTTTGGCCTCCACACGTCCCGTACACCGACCCACAGGGGGCACCCGGGCGTACGTGTCGACGTGTGTGCGGATTAATCCGGAAAATCTGTAAAGTTTCCGGACAGTTAAATTTGCGAAATACGCGCGCGCTTTATACCATAAAGCCCTGCGGACAACAATCCGCCGCCGCATAATTCGAGGGACGGGGCCATTTTGGGCCCCGTTTCAATTTTCTGGACCCACCGGAAGCAGCATGGGCATACACATCAAGACAGCAGACGAAATCGAGAAAATGCGTGTCGCCGGCCGCCTCGCCGCCGAGGTGCTGGAGATGATCGAGCCCTATGTACAGGCCGGCATCACCACCGACGAGCTGGACCGCATCTGCCACGACTACATCGTCAACGAGCAACAGGCCATCCCCGCCCCGCTCAACTACCACGGTTTCCCCAAATCCATCTGTACCTCGCTCAACCAGGTGGTATGTCACGGCATCCCGGGCGAAAAAAAGCTCAAGAAAGGTGACATTCTCAATATCGACATTACCGTGATCAAGGACGGCTATCACGGCGATACCAGCAAGATGTTCTGCATCGGCGAGACCTCGATCAAGGCTGAGCGTCTGTGCCGCATCAGCTACGAGTGCCTCAAGATCGGCATCGAGCTGGTGAAACCTGGTGCAACGCTGGGCGATATTGGCCACGCCATCCAGCAACACGCCGAAAAACACCACTACAGCGTGGTGCGTGAATACTGCGGCCACGGCATCGGCAAACAGTTTCACGAAGAACCCCAGGTACTGCATTACGGACAGGCGGGTACCGGCATGGTGCTGGAGCCGGGCATGACCTTCACCATCGAACCCATGATCAACGCCGGTAAGCGCCACGTGAAGCTGCTCAACGATGAGTGGACGGTGATCACGAAGGACCGTTCCCTCTCAGCGCAATGGGAGCACACCATTCTCGTCACCGAAAGTGGCCACGAGGTGCTCACCCGGCGCAGCGAAGAAGATTTCTGAGTGCTGCCCACGCCGGACAAGCAGCTGTTCGATGCCGACGCCTTCGACGCGCAACTGGCAGCCAGCGATCAGCCCATCAGCGTCTTCCGCACGGCACTGCAACACGCGCGTGAACTCATCAGGGAACGCTGGCTGGAGGGCCGCAGTGCCACCGAGCTGGTCCCCCTGCGGGCGGCCTTCACCGACGAACTCCTGCGCCGCGCCTGGCGACTGTTCTTTTCCGACGATACCTGCGACCTGACACTGGTGGCGGTGGGCGGCTACGGACGTGGCGAACTCCACCCGGCCTCGGACATCGACATCCTCATCCTGGCACGCGACAATCCGGAGCCCCACGGCGAGACCATCAGCGCCTTTCTGACTTTCCTGTGGGATATCGGGCTCGAACCGGGTAGCAGCGTGCGTACCATCGAGGAGTGCGTGCGCGAGGCGGAAAAGGACATTACGGTCGTCACCAGCCTGCAGGAGGCACGTCACCTGGCGGGACCGGAAGACCTGTTCGCTGAACAACAACGCCGCTGCGGACCGGATTACATCTGGCCAAGCCGCGAATTCTTTCGCGCCAAGTTCGAAGAACAGCAACAACGTTACAAGCGCTATAACGACACCGCCTACAATCTCGAACCCAATGTCAAGGAAGGCCCCGGTGGCCTGCGTGACATTCACATCGTCGCCTGGGTACTCAAACGCCACTACGGTGTCGACACTCTTGCCGAACTGGTGACGCGTGGGTTCCTGAACGAAGACGAATACCAGACCCTGGTGGAAGGCCAGGCCCTGTTGTGGCAGGCACGCTTCGGCCTGCATATCTTCGCCGGGCGCCGTGAAGATCGCCTGCTGTTCGACTACCAGCGTGCCCTGGCAAAACACTTCGGTTACCGCGACACGCCACGCCGCCTGGCAGTGGAACAGTACATGAAGCAGTACTACCGTACGGTGATGGAGCTGAGCCGCGTCACCGAAATGCTGCTACAGCTTTTTCAGGAAGAGCTACTGTATGCAGAGGAAGCCGGTGAGGCAGTAGCCATCAATGCCCGTTTCCAGTCACGCAAAGGCTTTCTCGAGGCGCGCTACCCGAAGGTATTCGTCCACCACCCCTTCGCCCTGCTGGAAGTGTTCCTGCTCATGGCGCAGCACCCGGAGCTCAAAGGTGTGCGCGCCAATACCATCCGCCTCATTCGCGCGCACCGCTACCTGATCAACGACGAGTTCCGCAACGACCTCGCCTGCCGCAGCCTGTTCATGGAACTGATCCGCCAGACTCACGGCGTCACACATGAGCTGCGGCGCATGAACCGCTACGGCGTGCTCGCCGCCTACCTGCCGGTATTCGACAATATCGTCGGCCAGATGCAGCACGATCTGTTTCATGTCTACACCGTGGACGAACATACCATGTTCGTGGTGCGTAACCTGCGACGCTTCACGGTTCCCGAGTTCAGCCACGAGTTTCCCCTGTGTAGTGAGATCATCTCCCAGGTTCCCAAGCAGGAACTGCTGGTGCTGGCGGGACTGTTCCATGATATCGCCAAGGGGCGTGGCGGCGATCACTCCGAACTGGGTGCCGAGGATGCACTGGCCTTCTGTCGTCACCATATGCTCAGTGAATACGACAGCCGCATGGTGGCCTGGCTGGTGCGTAACCACCTGCTCATGTCACACACTGCTCAGCGCCAGGACATCACCGACCCTGCCGTGGTCAATGCCTTCGCACAGAAGGTCGGCGAAAAATCGCGCCTCGACTATCTCTACCTGCTGACGGTGGCCGACATTCGCAGTACCAACCCGAGCCTGTGGAACAACTGGAAGGACAGCCTGCTGCGCGAACTCTATTTCGAGACCCGCCAGGCCCTGCGCCGCGGCGTGGAAAACCCCGAGATACTGGCCGACTACATCGCACGCACGCGCAGCGAGGCCCGTGCACAGCTGGTCGATGACGACACGCCCACATCGGCCATCGACGCGTTGTGGGAAAAGCTCGGTGATCAGTATTTCCAGCGCTGTTCTCCGACGGAGGTCGCCTGGCACACGCGTGCCCTGCTACGCCATGGTTCTCTGGACGAGGCGCTGGTGCTGCTCGATGACAACAACCGCCGTGGCGCCACCGATATTGCCATCATCTGCAGGGACCGCCCCGATCTGTTCGCCGCACTGACCCAGACCCTCGATCAACTGGGACTCAATGTCGTCGAGGCACGTATCATCGATACCGATGCCGGCGCCGTGGTGGATACCTTCCTGGTGCTGGAAGCCAACGGGGAAACCGTAAGCGATCCACGCCGCGCCCAGGAGATCCGCGAGCGTCTTCAGCATGCCTGTACGCAAACCACGCTGTCACCACCCCGTGAAACCGCCCCGCTCTCGCGCCAGAGCAAACATTTCCGCTTTCCCACCGAGGTCCACTTCACCGCCGATACCACGCAGCCGCGCACGGTAATGGAAGTCAACACTTATGATCGTCCCGGCCTGTTGTCACGCATCGGTTACGCGCTGGCACAGGCGAAGGTACGCGTGGTCAACGCCAAGATCGCCACCTACGGAGAACGTGCACGAGATTTCTTTTTCCTCACCACGCAGGAGGGCAAACCACTGGGTGAGGAACAGCAGGCACAGCTACGCGAGCGTATCGTGGCAATGCTGGATAAAAAGGACAGCAGCGAATAACACCAGCGAGGCTCCGCCCCTTCCGGTTAGCGCCCTGATGGCGGAAGCCGGGCGCGGGTTCACTCCTCGATGAACTCCAGTGTATTGCCGTCCGGATCGCGGCAAAAGAGCGCGCGCCGGCCGGAGCGGCTGGTGGTGTAAACGATCCCCGCCGCGTCGAGACGCACCACCAGTTCGTCCAGCGAATCCACCGCCAGGGCCACGTGTCGATCCCACCCGCCATGCGTGGGTCGGCCCGTGACGGGATCGGGGTTGTCCAGACGCAGCAGGTGCAACTGCTGTTCACCAAGATGAAACCAGGCACCGGGAAAACCCAGTTCAGGACGGCTGTCATCGGGCCTCAGCCCAAGCACATCGGCATAGAAATGACAGGCGCGCGGCAGATCCGCCACCAGATAACTCACGTGTAACACCGCTCCGATCTTCATGATATTTCGTTCCCGTTTCTCTGTGCCCGCAGGTTTGGTTCACGGCAGGCCCTGCACTATACTACACGGCCTTCGTCACGCGCAGGCGGCCAGCACCCGACCATGAACCCGGATCTCGACAGACTGCAGCCCTACCCCTTTGAGCAACTCATGGCGCTCAAGCAGGGCATCACGCCGCCGGACCTGCCGCATATCGCCCTGTCCATCGGTGAACCACAGCATCCGGCGCCCGACTTCGTCCTCGATACCCTGCGTGGCGATCTCCATCGTCTGGCACGGTATCCCCTGACCCGTGGTGAGGCGGACCTGCGCACGGCCATTGCCGACTGGCTGAGCCGGCGCTTCACGCTACCTGCCGGCAGCCTCGACCCCGAACGGCATGTCATTCCCGTCAACGGTACACGCGAGGCCCTGTTTGCCTTTGCCCAGGCCGTGGTGGACCGCACGCGCAATGCGGCGGTGCTGATGCCCAACCCCTTCTACCAGATCTATGAAGGCGCCGCGCTGCTCGCTGGCGCGCGCCCGGTCTATCTCGACACCACGGCCGAGAACGGTTACCTGCCCGACTTCGACATGGTGGATACCGCCACCTGGCGCGATTGCCAGCTCCTTTATATATGTAGTCCCGGCAACCCCACCGGGGCCGTCCTCGACCTGCCGGCGCTACAGAAGCTCATCAGCCTGGCCGAGGAACACGACTTCATCATCGCCGCGGATGAATGTTACTCCGAACTCTACTTCGACGAAGACCAGCCGCCGCCGGGCCTGTTGCAGGCCGCCACCGCCATGGGCCACGCCGATTTTCGACGTTGCGTGGTGTTCCACAGCCTGTCCAAGCGTTCCAATCTGCCCGGTCTGCGTTCGGGCTTCGTCGCCGGCGATGCGGACATCCTCAGGCGTTTCCTCACCTACCGCACCTACCAGGGCTGCGCCATGCCACCACCACTACAGAGCGCAAGCATAGCCGCCTGGCAGGACGAGGAGCACGTGCGCGAGAACCGCCACCTCTACCGGGACAAGTTTGCCGCCGTACTGGCGATCCTCGATGGCGTGCTGCCAGTACGGCGCCCCGAGGCAGGCTTCTACCTGTGGACGCCCACCCCCATGGACGACCGTGACTTTGCGCGGCGCCTGTTCGCCGAGCAACACATTACCGTATTGCCGGGACAGTTCCTCTCGCGTGACAATCACGGTCGAAACCCGGGTCGTAACCATGTGCGCATGGCGCTGGTGGCGCCACTGGAAGAATGCGTCACCGCGGCGAATCGTATAAAATCCCTCGTTACCGCGTTGTAGCGGCACGTCCCGGCAGTTACTCTCCGGCAGAGTGTGGGTTGCGTGTATCGGGCATTCAAACCCGGTATCCTCCCTGAACCGAAAATATGACGCAGCCGCGCGGCGGTCTGCGACAGGAGACCCTTTGAAATGAGCGACATTAAAGACATTATCGAGCAGGCTTTCGAAAACCGCGCCGACATCACGCCGCTCAGCGTGGACACCATCGTCAAGGAGGCAGTCGGGGAATGCATCAGCAAGCTCGACAGTGGTGAACTGCGCGTGGCGGAAAAAACCGCTACCGGCTGGCAGGTCAACGAGTGGCTCAAGAAAGCCGTCCTGCTGTCCTTCCGCATCGAGGACAACGTGTTCATGAAAGGGGGCTTCACCAACTACTTCGACAAGGTGCCACCCAAGTACGCCGACATCAACTCGCGGGAATTTCGCGCCAGTGGCGTGCGCGTGGTGCCGCCGGCCACCGTGCGCCGTGGCGCCTACATCGCACCCGGGACGGTACTGATGCCCTCCTACGTCAACATCGGCGCCTACGTGGATTCCGGCACCATGGTGGATACCTGGGCGACGGTGGGTTCCTGCGCGCAGATCGGCAAGAACGTGCACCTTTCCGGCGGCGTCGGCATCGGCGGCGTACTCGAGCCCCTGCAGGCCGCCCCCACCATCATCGAAGACAACTGCTTCATCGGTGCGCGCTCGGAAGTCGTCGAGGGCGTCATCGTCGAGGAAGGTTCGGTGATCTCCATGGGTGTCTACATTGGTCAGAGCACGCGCATTTTCAATCGTATGACCGGCGAGATCACCTATGGCCGCATCCCCGCGGGCTCGGTGGTGGTCTCCGGCAACCTGCCTTCGAAGGACGGCACCTACAGCCTCTATTGCGCCGTGATCGTCAAACAGGTGGACGAAAAGACACGCAGCAAGGTGGGCATCAACGAACTGCTGCGTGACATCTGAACCGGTGAGTGCAACTACGCTCTATGGCATTGCCAACTGTGATACCGTGCGCAAGGCGCGCCGTTGGCTGGATGAACACGGCATCGAGTTCTGCTTTCACGATGTGCGCAAGGATGGCCTGAGCGGGGAGAAAGTCGCGCAATGGCTGGCCGCCGTGGGGCATGAGCGCCTGGTCAATCGCCGCAGCGCCACGTGGCGTCAGTTGCCCGAGGCGAAACGCGCAGGGATCGACAACACCAGCGCGGTGGCACTGCTCCTCGCACAACCCACGCTCATCAAGCGCCCCGTACTGGAACACGGAAATACCATCCACGTCGGCTTTTCGGCGCAGGACTATACCAACATCTTCTGACAGGCAACCCGCCATGAGTGAGACACTGCAGCTGAGCAAGGAACTGATCCGCCGACCATCGGTAACGCCGGATGATCAGGCTTGCCAGCAGTTGCTGGCCGCGCGCCTGGAAAAGCTCGGCTTTCGCATCGAGTCCATGCGCTTTGGCGACGTGGACAACCTGTGGGCGCGCCGTGGTGCGGACGGTCCCGTGCTGGCCTTCGCGGGGCATACCGACGTGGTGCCGCCGGGCCCCGAAGAACAGTGGAACACTCCGCCCTTCGAGCCTGCCGAAAAAGAAGGCTATCTTTACGGACGCGGTGCGGCGGACATGAAAGGCTCCATCGCCGCCATGGTTACTGCCACGGAACGCTTTCTGGCCACCCATCCGGATCACCGTGGCAGTCTTGCCTTTCTCATTACCAGCGACGAGGAAGGTATCGCCACCGAGGGCACGGTCAGGGTCATCGAGACGCTGGAAGCACGTGGTGAAAAGATAGACTGGTGTGTGGTGGGTGAGCCCACCAGTATGGAACGTGTCGGTGATGTGATCAAGAACGGGCGCCGTGGCTCCCTCAGCGGCGTGTTGACGGTGCATGGCATACAGGGTCACGTGGCCTACCCGCAACTGGCGCGTAATCCCATCCATGCACTGGCACCGGCACTGGCCGAGCTGTGTGCGCAGGAATGGGACGCGGGGAACGAACACTTTCCCGCCACGACCTTCCAGGTCAGCAATATCAACGGCGGTACGGGCGCGGAGAATGTCATCCCCGGCGAGGTGGAAGTACAGTTCAACTTCCGCTTCTCCACCGAGGTTACCGCCGAAGAACTGAAGTCCCGCGTGACGGCGATCCTCGACGCCCATGACATGGACTACGACCTCAACTGGCGCCTGTCGGGCAACCCCTTTCTCACCGCCGAGGGTGAACTTATCGAGGCCGCACGCCTGGCCGTACAGGCGGTGGCCGGCTATGACACAGCGCTGTCTACCTCGGGGGGCACCTCCGATGGCCGCTTCATCGCACCCACCGGTGCGCAGGTACTGGAACTGGGGCCGGTCAATGCCACCATTCACAAGGTCAACGAATGTGTGCGTATCGACGATCTGGATCGCCTGTCGGCCATGTATGAGCAGATCATGGTCACACTGCTCGGCACCTGAGGCACGAACAGATCCATCAAGCCCTGAACTGCCTCACCAGGGAGTCCAGTTCGCTGGCCAGGCATGGCACGAGTAGAGAAGGTATGAAGACCAGACCTGGCGGGCCATTGACACAGGCACGTGGGTATAATTCTGCTATGCCATCCCGCTGATGACGATGTGCGAGATTTCATTCGGCGCCAGTACCCGCAGGGGCGGCCCCCAGTAACCCGCACCGCGACTGACATAGATCTGACGGTCCGACGTATGGGTATGCAGGCCAGCAAGATAGGGTTGTGCCGCCATCACCATCAGGCCAAAGGGAAAGATCTGTCCACCATGTGTATGACCGCTGAGCATGAGGTCACAGCGCCTGTCACCCAGTTCGTTGATCATGCGTGGCTGATGCGCCAGCACGATGCAGGGCAGTGTCTCATCCACCTCCGCCCACGCCGCCGCCACATCGGGTGGAAAAAGCCCGCTACGTGCGCCGGCAAGATCGTTCAACCCAACCAGGTTGAAACGTGACCCGCCCTTACCAATTATCACGCTTTCATTCAGCAGCGGCGTGATCCCCAGCTCACGCACGAAAGCCAGTGCTTCACCGGGACCATGAAAATACTCGTGATTACCGAGGATGAAAAAGCTCGGCGCCTGAAGGTCTTTCAGCGGATGGAGATCGTACTCGATCCGGGCAACGGGCAGATCCACCAGGTCACCGGTGATCACCACCAGGTCCGGCTTCAACGCATTAGTCTGTACCACCAGGTATTCGATGAAATCGCGCCTGATGGTGCGCCCCACATGAATGTCGCTGAGCTGAACGATGGAGAACTCATCATGTGGAAAATCCCGGACACGCACGGCAACGCGTTGCACGGGTGGCCTGCGGATCCCCTGCGCCAGGCCCCGCAGGAGCCATGCTACGGCCATGATCAATACCGTGACATCGAAGACCAGCTTGATGAAGCGACGCCGCGAGTGGTCGAGGGGAACCCGGCGTGACACGCTGAGCGTGAGGTCGTAGGCCACCGCAATGACAAACAACATGAATGTTACGCCGATGAAGGCGCTGCTGATCATATAGAGCAGCGGCGAATCCGGCACGATATCGGTAGCAGCATCAATGATGAAAAAGATATTGCCGAGCATCAACAGCACCGGCACGACGATGAGGGCGCGCCGCGGTGAGTGTCCCAGCTTGCGCAGGAATCGCCGCCACAGGTAAACATTCATCAGCGCCATGACCAGCAGGAAGATCGTGGCAAAGACGAAGAAACCCATCGCGGCAAATGGCGCTATCGTGTTACGCGTGAGATTCTGTCACAGGCTGGGGTGCCTATTTTGGCAGGCCTTCTTCGATACTGCGGATCACGTCCTGTTCAAGCTCCAGCGCCACGGCGTGTGCGGGACTGTCGTAGGCCACCTGGCCGGGACGCACGAACAGGACGCGGGTCTCGCCTTCCTTGTGGATCAGGGTGATGTGCAGGGGGCACAATGCCAGCATGTTGGGATCGGCGTTGCTGATCTGGTTGGCATACCAGCCGTTACAGAAGACCATACTGCGAATGGCGTCGAGTCGGTTGCGGTTGTAGTCCTTGCCCCAGCGCTTGGCGAAATGTGACAGGTTGCGACCGATGTTGGGTTCGACAATGACGAAATAGCCGTTGTTCTCCAGTGACGTAAAAATCTGTTTGTAGATCCTGCCCAGCGGCGCCTTCACCGTACGTACATAGACATTGGCCGGTCGGGGTCTGGCTGCTTCCGGTGCACTCTCCGGTGCACTCTCCGGTGCGGGCGCCGGTACCGCTGTTGCTGCCACCGCCGGATCGTCGCCCGGCGCGGCCATCGTCAACGTGGAGGTGGTGAAAACCGCTGTCAGTATCAATATCCATCTGGCTGTCATGCGAAATCATCCCAAAGTATTTCAGTTGAGTCGGTACCTGCCGCGCAGTGTACTCGCCACAGGCTGTCCATGTTAACGTCGTTTTCACAGATTGGGGGCAGGCCGTACCTCACGGACCGAATGAGGCCGGCGGTGGGGATTTCTTCCACGCCACCTGATTGCGCAGGTAGACCGGTATGGCCCGCTCGGGGGGCACCACTTCGCCTGCCGCCAGGGCACGTGCGCCCAGTTCCAGCGCATCCTCCCCCTGTGGCATGAGCCCCTCGTCAGCCATGCTCAATCGTGCTCCCATGCGCCCCGCATAGGCCGCCCACGCGGGACCGACACCAAACCATGCACCGTCGAGATCCTGTCCCACCTGTTCCGGTGGCGTCAGGCGCTCTTCTCCCACCGTTACCATGATGCCGTCACGGTACTCACAGGCACACCAGTAGACCTCGTCCATGCGTGCATCGAAGGCAGCGATCACCCGCTCCGCACCATGCCGACGCGCGGCGGTCTGCGCCAGGATGCGCAGGCTGGAGAGCGGCACGACCGGCAGGTCGAGCGCGAAGGCCAGCCCCTGCACCACGCCGGCAGTAACGCGCAGGCCGGTAAAGGCCCCGGGACCACGCCCCATGACGATGGCATCCAGTTCCCGCAGGGCAATACCGGCGGTCTCGCTCAGCGCATCGATCATGGGCAGGATGCGTTCGGTCTGCGCCCGCCCCGCGCGCTCGGTGTGAGCAAAGCGCCGCTCACCGGCCTGCAGGCCGATCATGCAGGCCTCCGTGGCAGTATCGATGGCAAGCAGGTTCACCGCGACTACCTCAGGCACTGAGCGAGGCCGCATCGTCGTCACGCTCGGGAGCGCGATTGAGGCGCAGGAACTCGCCCACCCTGGCGATATCGTCGGTGCGTGGCATGGGGGGCAGGCTGTCGAGAAAGATGCGCCCGTAGGCCTTGCTGCGCAGGCGCGGGTCGCACAGGGCCAGCACGCCATAGTCGGTGACATCGCGGATCAGGCGGCCGGTACCCTGCTTGAGCGTGATCACGGCACTGGGCAACTGGTAGTCCATGAACGGGTTGCCCCCGGCGCGGCGCATGGCCTCGATACGCGCCTGCAACACCGGGTCACCCGGGGAGGCGAACGGCAGGCGATCGATGAGCACGCAGGTAAGCGCATCACCTCGCACGTCGACGCCTTCCCAGAAACTGCTGGTGCCGAGCAGAACGGCATGACCGTGTTCCCGGAAGCGAGCCAGCAGTACGTCGCGCGGCGCCTCGCCCTGCACCAGTATGGGGTACGGTCCGCCCACCAGTTCGGCGGCGGCCTCCTTGAGGGCGCGATGACTGGTAAACAGCAGGAAGGTGCTGCCCTGTGCCAGTTCGATGAGCTGACGGGCGACGTGGATCACTTCACTGGTGTAACTCGATGCATTGGGTTCGACCCCGATGCGCGGCAGAAACAGCAGGGCCTGGTGAGCAAAATCGAACGGACTCTCCCAGCTTTCGCAACGTGGATCATCCAGCCCCAGGCGATCGTTGAAATGCCGGAAGCTGTGATCCACCGTCAGGGTTGCCGAGGTGAAGATCCAGGCACCGCCCAGTTCCTCCATCTGCGCGCGGAAGGGCTCGGCGATATTCATGGGGGTGAGGTGAAATGACACCGAGCGGCGGTGGACGTCGAACCAGTGGATGAAACCATCGGGCGCGGGATCGAACAGCTGAATGTAGCGTGCCTCCAGCTCGGCGGCACGCGTGGCGCACTGGGCCAGTCCCTTGCTGCGCTCGGCCAGTGGCCGAAGTACGGCATGCAGCTTGCGCAGGGCATCGAGCAGATTTTCTTTCAGGGGCGCGAAGTTGCGGTTGGCATCGAGCTCCTGCCAGGCGCCGCGACGCTGCATCTTGCCGAAGACCATGCGCAGATCCTGTGCGGCCTTTTTCAGACGTTCGCAATAACCGGCGAAGGCGGCATCCTCGTTGATATCACGCAGATATTCAGTCAGCGCATCCGCGGCCAGCTCCAGCAACTGGTTGGAGCTCACCGCCAGACCGAAGAAGGCCGAAGCCACCTCGGGGATCTGATGCGCTTCGTCGATGACAAAGGCATCCGCCGCCGGCAGCAGTTCACCGAAGCCCTCGTCACGCAGGGCCATGTCGGCAAACAGCAGATAATGGTTGATGACCACGATATCGGCCGCCTGCGCCGCACGCCGTGCCTGGGTCAGGTAGCAATTGTCGTAGTAACTGCACTCCTGCCCGGCGCAGTTGTCCGCGGTGGAGGTCACCAGCGGCCATACCGGATCATTTTCCGGCACCGCCACGCACTCGGCGATGTCGCCCATGGTGGTAACACCCTGCCAGTCGCGGATACGCATGACCTTGTCGGCCTCGCCGCGAGAGCGATAGCGGCCGTCACTGACCGCCAGATCGAGGCGGTGTCGGCACAGGTAGTTGGCGCGACCCTTGAGCAGAGCGATCTCCACCGGCCGACCCAGGGCCTTGCGCACCGCCGGCAGGTCGCGATGGTAGAGCTGGTCCTGCAGGTTGCGTGTGCCGGTGGAGAGGATGATCTTACGTCCGGAGAGGATCGCCGGCACCAGGTAGGCGAAGGTCTTGCCCGTGCCGGTACCGGCCTCGGCCACCAGTACATCCCGACGCTCGATGGTGGCCAGCACTTCCTCGGCCATGGCCTGTTGCTGGGCCCGTGGCGCGAAACCATCGATGGCACGGGCCAGCGGCCCGTCGGGACCGAGTACTGCGGAAGGTGCAGGGGAAGGCGAAGGCATCTATGCGGCTATATCAGGGAAGCATGGGAACGGCGCGAGAAAGCAGCCAGGACACCGCTCAGCCTCCCGCACGGTTTTCCCACTGGTCGCTGTCGAGGAGACCGGCTTCGCGATCCCACACGCGACGGGCGAACTTGCGAAAGCGCGCCACCGACATGGCGCCCCGTTTCTTGCGCGCGACGCTGGCACCGGCGTCCAGTTCGTCTTCCACTTCTTCGCGGCTGGCCTCGTAGATCTCGAAGGGTTCAAAATTTTCATCCATCAACACCAGCACCAGCATGTCCCAGTCCTGGTTGGTCTTGAGCTGACCGAGTCGCTGGCCCCCCTTGCTGTCGTCGAAGATCACGCGACCCTTGATCTGGAAACGCTGACCCTCGCGATGACCGTGGCGCCCCACCGCGTCGTACCCACCGGGGGGATTTTCCGGCGCTTCCAGGTCCAGCAGGCGACAGGCATCGTGCTTGGCGATCTGGCCGGAAATGCCCAGCGACTGCCCGGTGGTACGCCGGTACTCGGCGGCCAGGCGGCGCGCCTCGGCCATGAGCTTCTCGACATCGAGCAGGCTCACCGCCCTGCTCCCGGTGCGGAATATCTGAGGTTACTGACCCACATGGGACTATTCTCGCATGTTTTCGCCGCCATTTGTCACCGCCTCGAAACGGGGACAGCGGCGGCAGGACGTCGCTCAGCGCTCGCCACCCAGGGCGCTGGCGCGGGCCTGGGCCTCGCGGGCCCCCGCGGCGTCACCCATGGCCTGGCGGGCGTGGGCGATGATGCGCCAGTTGTCGGCGCGCAGGGCGCGATCCGCACCGGCGAGGCTGTTGGAGCGCGCGGCAAGCCCGGCGGCGCGCTGAGCACGGCCGCGGTGCAGATGGACCTTGGCCATGTAATGCCACAGTACGGGATTGCGGGGTTCGATACGAATGGCGCGCTCCAGCAGGGCCTCGGCCTTGTGCAACTCGCCTCGCCGGGAGGCGGCGCGGGCGCGTTCGAGCAGGTCCAGCACCGCGGCGCTGGTTCCGCGCCGCGGTGCGATGACCGCGCCACCGGATGGCTCGCCACCGGGCTCGAAACCATCGCGGGAAGGACTGGTGACGCAACCCGACAGCAGGGCCAGGACCACCAGCAGGACCGGGGCAATGGACACAGTGCGTGACAACATGGGGTTCCTCATCAAGCGAATTCACACCTCATTCGAGCAAGCGGCGCAACCAGTCCATGGCGCGTTCGCTCCAGTCGGCGTCTTCCTGCGAGGGGCATTGCCCCGCTTCCTGCGGCTCAGTACCGGGCAGAAAGGCCAGCTGCGCCGCCTCGGGACAGGAGGCGCCGACGCGCCGACCGCTGACCGGCTCCACCCAGCGCAACACCAGTTGGTCATCGGCCAGTGGCGCCAGCGGCCGGCTGGCCATACGTGCCATGGCATCACTCCATACCGCCAGTGCACCGCTGGCACCGGTGAGGCCGGTGGAACGGTTGTCGTCACTGCCGAGCCATACCACCATCAGGTGTTCCTGCCCGAAGCCGGCGAACCAGCTGTCACGCAGGTCGTTGGTGGTCCCGGTCTTGCCGGCAAAGCCCGGCGCGGCGGGAAACCATTTTACCGCATTGCGGCCGGTGCCGTGGCGCATGACCTCACGCAGTGCACTGTTGATGATCTGCACATGCAGGGGATCCACCGCCGGTTCCACGTCCAGTGGGTAGCGTTGCAGGGGTTCACCGTCGGCGGTGAGCACCTCGCGGATGGCCGTCAGCGGGCTGCGAAACCCCTCGGCGGCGAGGGTCTGGTAGATCCGTGTGACTTCCAGCGGCGTCAGGGTCTGGCTGCCAAGCAGCAGCGCGGGATAGGCCGGCACATCGCGTTCCAGCCCGAGGCGCCGCAACATGGCCACCACGCGATCCACGCCCACCTGCATGCCAAGGCGCACCGTGGCCTGATTGTAGGAGCGGGTCAGGGCCACGTACAGCGGCACCACGCCGTGGGATTCATCGTTGTAATTTTTCGGCGACCACACATCGCCGTTGGGACCCTGAATACGGATCGGCGTATCGCTCACCGGGCTGACCAGGGTGGTGCCGGGACGCTCCATGAGGGCGGTGAGATAGACCGCCGGCTTGACCAGCGAACCCACCTGGCGACGGGCGTCCAGCGCGCGATTGAATCCGGCGAAGCGCACCTGGCGGCCCCCCACCATGGCCAGCAGTTCACCGCCGGTGGTGCTGGTCACCAGTGCCGCACCTTCCAGCTTGCCGCCCAGTCCACGTGCGCGGTCGAGGCGCTTGACCTGCGCGCGCAGGGCGTCCTCCACGTCACTCTGGACCAGCGGATCGAGGGTGGTGAAGATACGCAGGCCCTCGCTGGTCAGATCGCTCTTGCGATAACTCTCGCGCAACTGGCGCCGCACCATGTCCATGAAGGCCGGGTATGGTGTGATGCCGCGCGACGGGCGCTTCACCACGGTAAGATCCTGCGCCATGGCCTCGCGCGCCTCGGCAGGGCTGATCACACCTTGCGCGGCGAAGATCTCCAGCACCAGGTCGCGGCGCTTCTTCAGGCGTTGCGGATGACGGCGCGGATCATAGAGTCCCGGTCCCTGCACCAGCGCGACGAGCGTCGCCAGTTCCGCATTGTCCAGTTGTGCCAGCGGCCGATCGAAGTAGAAATGCGCCGCCAGCCCGAAACCATGAATGGCGCGCTGGCCCTGCTGACCGAGAGAGACTTCGTTGAGATAGGCCTCGAGGATCTCGTCCTTGCTGTAGTGCAACTCCAGCAACAGGGCCATGATCGCCTCGTTGCCCTTGCGCCACAGGGTGCGCGCATTGCTGAGAAAGAAGTTCTTCGCCAGTTGCTGGGTCAGCGTACTGCCACCCTGCACGGTGGCACCGGCGCGGATGTTGGCCCACAGGGCGCGGGCAATGGCGCGCGGATTGACGCCCCAGTGTTCGTAGAAACGCCGATCTTCCACCGCCACCAGTCCCCGCACCAGTACCGCCGGCGCCTCGTCGAGGCGGATGAGAAGGCGGTCCTCGTGCTGATCGGGATAGATGCCGCCGATAAACATGGGGTCAAGGCGCAACAGCGACAGGGCACGCTGTGCGTCCACGTCGGTAAGCGCGTCCACGCGACCATTGTAGAAGCGGATCTCCACCTGGCGCGCGGGCTCGGTGTCATCCCAGAACTCGAAGCCACGGGTGTGCAGACGAAAGCGCCGGTTCTGGCGATTGTAGGTACCCGGCTCGCGGGTGTCATAGGCCAGCCGGTATCCCAGCAACGCCAGTTCACGCTCGAAACGATCGGCCGGCAGGGCCAGGTCCTCGCGCAGTTCCAGTGGCCGCGCATAGACATGGGCCGGCAGCGCCCAGCGCTTTCCCTCGAACTGGCTGCGGACGCGGTAGTCGAGGTAACCCACATAGAGCACGACAAGCACCGCCAGGCCGGCAAGGACCTTCTTCCATGGCACGCACCGGTACCAGGCATCATTGCGCCGTGGCGCGCGACGGCGCGACGTGGACTTGCGGCGACGGGTGGATTGCTGGCGAGGTGCCTTGCGGCGTGTCTTGCGGGTAACTTTACGCGCCATGGAAGCCGATCAACGGTACGTGGGACGCCACGACGGGCATGGCAGAGAAATACGGAATACAGGGACTAAACATGGGGCCGATGGCCGGGAGTTGCGTCAAAGCGCGTCATTCTAATGGCGTCAGGAGCGGAAAGATAGCAACTAGTTACCAAACAGGTTTTTCATATCCACATCGCGGATCTCTTCTTCACTGAACTCGAGCAGTTCGAAGGGCCGGAAGTTGAACATGCGCGCCACCAGTACGTCCGGGAACTGTTCGATACGCACATTGTTCAGGTTGACCGACTCGTTGTAGACCTCGCGCCGATCGGCAATGGCATTTTCCAGTTGCGAGACGCGCGATTCAAGGTGCTGGTAACTCTTGTCGGCCTTGAGATCGGGATAGTTCTCCGCCAGCGCGAACAGGTTGCCGAGACCGGCACGCAACTGCGTCTCCGCCTGACCCAGTGCGCCCATGTCCGAGGCGGCACGCGCCTTCATCACCTGTGAACGGGCATTGATGACCTTCTCCAGGGTCTCCTGTTCGTACTTCATGTAGCGCTTGCAGACTTCCACCAGCTTGGGCAGTTCATCGTGGCGTTGCTTGAGAATGACCTCGATGTTGGACCAGGCCTTGGAGACATTGTGCTTGAGTGAGACCAGCCCGTTATAGATATAGATGAAGTAGGCAACGACGATCACCGCCACGACGAGAAAGATGATTGTTCCCAGTTCCATGTTGTTGTTCCTGTTGTCGTTATCCCGCTCGAAGCCCACACCGGCCTGCTGGCACAATACTAAACTCTGACGCCGTGAACCAGCGCCCGGAGCTGAAAACGCCCACGCGGACGATGTGGGGTCACACCACCAGGTCGATGGCCTGGGGTTCCGGTTCGCTGGCGAGGCTGGCGTAGAGCCCCGCCCCAGTGGCACGCGCAGGAGGGGCGTTCTCTTCCCCCTCGTGGCGCTGGCGCGCCAGTTCGGCGCGGGCACTGGCTGCCATGCGTGCGGCGCGCGAGGCCACGTTGCGGTCCTGGGGAGAAGGATCGACGGGTGCGAGCGCGGCACGTTGCACGATGACGGCCTTCTCCAGCGTGGCAGCGGCATCACCGGGGATGGGCGCCACGTCGATACGCACGTCGCCACCGATGGCGTAGAGACGGCCATCGGGGCCCCGTTGGGTATCCAGGTGGCCGCCGCGCACGAAGCGCCCGCCCACGGCCCGATGGGCATTTTCATGCGCGCGCACCTCCCGATCTCGCGCACGCAGGCGTCGCAGGCTCGTTTCGTCCTCGCGACCCGTCTCCTCGCTGCGCTCTCCCCGGCCCGCGCGCGCCACACGCGGCTCCGCCGAGGTATGGCGGTCCTCGGCAGTGGGCCGGCTGGCCACCACCGTACGGGGATCGGCATGGTGCAGGGCGATGGGGTCCATGCTCAGGACCTGAGTTCCGCGGCCGATAAGCCGGACTGATACAACGGTCGCCGTGTGGGTGGCCGAATTGTTCTATACTTCAATAACAGCATTAACATATTACGGTAACTATATGTTATTGATAGGATCACGCCTCCATCCAGGGCAACATCGTCGCCTTCTGGCCTGCCTCCTGCCAGCCTTATTAGCGTCCACGCTGGCCGCCTGCTCCAGCCCTGCCCCGCGTTCCGCGCCCCCGGTCGCCTCTCGGGCGGGCGGCGACGTGTCCCAGGTCCTGCGCATCGCCCGCCGCCAGGTGGGCGTGCCCTACCGCTACGGTGGGCGTTCGCCGCGCACCGGCTTCGACTGCAGCGGGCTGGTCTACTACAGCCACGCCCAGGCCGGCATCAGCGTGCCACGCACCACGCGGGATCTCTACCGCCGGGCGACACCGGTGTCGCGGACCCGATTGCGTCCGGGGGACCTGGTGTTCTTTCGCGTCAATACGCCACGCGTGGGACATGTGGGGATCTACCTGGGGGATGGCCGCTTCGTGCATGCGCCCTCGGCGGGCAAGCGCGTGGCCATCGAGAGCATGAGCAACCCGTACTGGAAGTCACGCTTTCTGCGTGGAGGACGGATCTGAAGGCCGGGCCACGATGCGCCCTGCCCCGCCGCTCAGGCGCTCAGTTCGAAAGCGCGCGCCTCGCGGAAGATCTCGAACAGGGCCACATCGATCTTGCCGGCACGGGCCTCCAGGTCGAGGATATCCAGCGCCTTGTCCGCCGGCAGGCTTTTCTTGTAAGGACGATCCGCCGAGGTCAGGGCATCGTAGATATCGGCAATGGTCATGATGCGCGAGGGCAGCGGGATATCCTGGCCACTCAGCTTGCGCGGGTAACCTGAGCCATCCAGCTTCTCGTGGTGGGCATAGGCGATGTCCGGCACCATGCCGAGATCGTCGGTCCACGGGATGAGCTTCAGGAAGGCGTAGGTGTGCGAGACATGGGATTCGATCTCGAGACGCTCTTCCGGGTTGAGACTGCCCTTGGCCAGGCTCAGGGTGGAAAACTCGAACGGTGTGATCAGGGAGACCGCGTTCTCACCGTCCCGGAAGACGTACTGGGCGATCTCGTCGAGGCCGCTGATCTGATCCGGCATGATGGTGGGCTTGTTGGCCTCCAGTACCTGCTCGAAAAAACGCCGCAGGCGCTGTTTTTCATTGGCAAGCTCGCGTGCCAGGCGGGCCCTGACTTCCTCCATGTCGGTGCTGCGCGTGGCGTCCTCCCACAGGGTGATCAGCTTGCGGTAATTGTCGCGTTCCAGGCAGGCCTCGGCAAAGCGAAACCGTTGCTTGATGAGTTCCACCTCGTGGGGATAGAGTTTGTCGCCCTTGGTGAGCACGTTTTCGCGCACACCGATCTTGCCAAAGTCGTGCAACAGGGCCGCATAGCGGATTTCGCGCAATTGCCGGGAATCGAAGCGCGTCTTGCTGTGCTCGCCGCTGTCGCAGCGATCCACCGCACAGACCAGGTTCTGGGTAAACTCGGCGACGCGGAAGGAATGACCGGCAGTGACCGGGTCGCGCGATTCAATGACCTGCACCGAGGCGGTAACGAAGCCCTCGAAGAGTTTCTCGATGTCCTCGAAGAGCTGGTTGTTCTTCACGGAAATGGCGATCTGGGTGGCAATGGCGGTGAGGATATGCAGGTCCTCGCGGTTGAAACTGTTGCGCGCCTTGCGTGTATCCACCTGGATGAGGCCCAGCACCTGATCGTCGTGCAACAGGGGGGCGCACATGACGCTGCGCAGCTCCAGTGCCAGCACCGATTCCTGCGCCTTGAAACGGGTATCGCCACCGGCATCCATGAGCAGCAGGGAGTGCTTGTTGCGAATGACATCATTGACGATGGAATAGGAAATGGACAGCGTGTTACGACCTTGCTTCTTGCCACTGAGCTTGCGCGGACGCGAGATGACCGGTTTCAGCCGGTGATCGGCCGCCGTGTAGAGCAACACGTTGAGGTAATCGGCCTGCTCGAAGATATCGAAGATACACTCGGCAATACGCGCCCACAGAACATTGGCATCCTTGATGGCGCCCAGTGAGATGCTGACCCGTGTCATGGCATTGAGGCGGCGAATGAGTTCGCGCTGGGCCGACTCGCTGACCTCCTCGCCCTCGCCCTCGCCACCACTGGTCACTGCCGTGCGCGCCGTGGGCGGGTGGTGCAACAGGCGCGAGGCGTCGATCATCATGCTCACGTTGGGGGCATTGTCGCCGGAGTCGACCACCTGGATCTCCAGTCCCGGCACCTCGCCCTCGACCAGTTCGAAATCGCTGTTGTGGGATGTTTCCTCCCGCGCAGCCGTATCTGCACCGGCTGCGGGGCGTGAATGATGGCGCAGGGCCACCGAGTGGGCCTCTTCTGCGGCCTCGGAGAAACGAATTTCGGTCCTGCCCAGGCGGATCTGGTCACCGTCCTTGAGGGGGTGGAAGCTGCCGGGGTGAATATGCTGATCACCCACCACCGTGCCGTTGGTGGAATTGAGGTCCTGCAGCAGGTACCTGTCATTCTGGCGCAAGATGCGCGCATGACGGCGGCTTATCTGGGGATCGTCGAAGCCGACGAAATTGCCGACGATTTCGAATCCGTAGCTGCCCCGCCCCAGGTACAGGTCGTTGTCCGGCACACGGACCGGAAACTCCTTATTATCCTTGTAAATCAGTATATTAGCCATATCTGGCAAGAAGTCTCACGGGCTGCCACGCACGCCTTCGGGGGCCGGTATACCCAACACTGTGGGACAGATCGTCCGATCTGTCCATATTGTTTCGGGCGAAATGGCGCTGGCTTGAGTGCCACAGGTCACGCACGCGCACTGGCGGCGGTGGCCCGCCCGCCACCTACTGCGCTGGCACTAGTACCTTTAGACTAAAAAAGTTTGCTTTTCAGGTAGTTGGACGACAGAGGGGTCGTTAGAATCAGATTATACCGATATAATAAGGAAGTAATTCCACTTGAGGCTATCAGGAAGAGCGCGTGCAGCTGGAATCATTGAAAATCAGGAAGGCCCAGAAAGAGGTACGACTCTGGGTACACCCCGAAGGACAGGTCATCGGCGCACTGTTCGTCAGCGAACAGAGCGAGGCACATCAGGGACAGGAGCAACCCCTGGAAGTGCTCAATCGCGCCAATCCCTTCGTGGTGGTCAAACGGCGGAAACCGGATGAACTGCGCTTCTACAATCGCGCTTCCATCATTCGCGTCAGCTACGAGGAAAACGAACCGGTCCACACCCACAAGGACACGACGGTGATTTCCTGTGAGTTGCACATGATGGATGGTTCGGTTCTCAGCGGCCAGATCCGCGAGACCCTGCCGGCGGACTATTCCCGCCTGTTCGACTATCTCAATGCTGATGGTAACCCCTTTCTGCGGCTGGTAACGGTAGAAGAAACCCTGCTGGTCAACAAGTCTTATATTAATCATGTCCGGCAAACCGATTGAGCGCCGGCACTTGCGCACAGAGAATATTCGGGAACAGTTGTAGATGGCGTTACTGAAGGGCCTCAAGGCCAATAAGGCAATCAACATCCTGCTGGATGAGGACGGTGCCTCGCCTGCCGAAGTCAAGGAGGCGGTCACCAGTCTCAAGCAGATCGGTGCCAGTGCGGTTCCGAAACTCATCGACGCCCTCGAAGAAGACAGCAAGAACCCGCATATCCTCAACCTGCTCAACACGGGCCTGGACAATGCCAGCCTGCATCATTACACCGACGGCCTGGCACATCCCAACAACCGCGTCATGACACACATTACGCAAATCATGGCGCAGTCGAACAAGTATGATATCAATCGCCTGTTCGAATTGCTCGATGATCCGGAGATCCCCAAGAATGCCCTGCTGCAGATCATCGTCGCCCACAAGGAACGCGTACAGCCATCGAAACTTTTCGAGCAGCTTGCCGATGGCAGCAAGGCAGCGCAACAGATGGCCTTCCGCGTCCTTGAGTACGTTGCCGACGAACGCTCCATTCCTGACCTGCTGCGTTTCATCGACCATCCGGACCCCAATGTCCGCATCCAGCTCATCAAGGTGCTGTCCCAGTTCAAGGACAGCATGGCGGTACGTGATGCCCTGCTCAAGATGCTCGAAGACAAGCAAAAACACGTACGCCAGACGGCGGTGGATGCGCTTGGCAGCATGACCGCGAAGGTTCCGGCCCAGCCGCTGGTGCGCCTGCTCCGGGATCCTGACATCACGACACAGAACAAGGCCATCGAGGCACTGAGCCGTATCCGTGACCCCGACACCATCGGTTACCTGATCGATATCCTGCAGGACGATTCGGAGTATGTACGCCGTGCCGCAGTGGAAGTACTGAATGAGATCGGCGACCAACGCGCCGTCAAGGATCTGCTCAATGCCCTGCGTGACGCCGACTGGTGGATCCGCGCGCGTGCCGCGGACGCCCTGGGTTCCATCGGTGGACCCAAGGTAATAGCCGCAGTCCTCGAACTGATCAAGGAAAAGGACGAGTTCCTGCGCCGCACAGCGGTGGAGATCCTCAACAACATCAAGGATGAACGCGCCTTCGACCACCTGGTGGCCGCACTGGACGACAGCGACTGGTGGGTGCGAGAGCGTGCCGCCGATGCCCTCGCCGGCCTCGGTGACGCGCGCGCCGTACCGGCTGTGTTGAAGATGGTCGCCACGCATCCGGAGTCGGAAAAGGTCGGCATCGCCTGCCTGAAGACGCTCGGTGAACCAGAGACCCTCAATGCCGCCATACAGCAGGCCGACTTCCTCGATGAGAATTCGCGCAGTGCGTTGATGTCGAAGATCGCGGGATACGATGTGGCGCCGCCATCGTCCGCGCCGGACACAGCAGCCCCTTCCATGCTCGACGATCTGGAGAACGCACCTACGCAGTTTGTCGAATCGGGTTCCAATCCCGCCCGTTCCGCGCAGAACGCCAAACTCAACCAGGGCGCGGCAGATCCCACGCTAGTGCAAAGTGGCGCGTCTCCCGTGCCCCAGCCGGTCCAGCCCGAGGCGGCCCACGGTGGTGGCTACATCGATCCCTCCGAGTTGAAACCAGGCTCCATGATCGATAATCGCTACAAGGTCATCCGCAAGGTGGGTGAAGGCGCTTTCGGTGTGGTCATGCTGGTGCATGACTCCATGGTGGACGAGGAGATCATTCTCAAGTTCCTCAACGCACAGGTAGCCTCGGACAAACACATTATCCAGCGCTTCGTGCAGGAGCTACGCTACGCGCGCAAGATCACGCATGAGAACGTCATTCGCATCTTTGACTTCATCAATATCGGCAAGTCCTGCGCCATTTCCATGGAGTATTTCGACAGCCATTCGCTGGGCTACGAAATCAAGGCCAAAAAGACCGACGACCACGCACGCATGATCAAGATCCTCATCGAGGTCTGCAACGGGCTGAGCTATGCACACCGTGCAGGCGTGGTGCATCGCGACATCAAGCCGGCCAATATCCTCATCGATGAAAATGACGTGGTCAAACTGGTGGATTTCGGTCTCGCCGCAGCCGCCAGCCACACGGATGCGCGCCTCACACGCAGCGGTGTGCTGGTGGGTACCCCCACCTACATGGCACCCGAGCAGGTACGTGACAAGAAAATCGACGCGCGTACAGATATTTACAGCCTCGGCATCCTGATGTACGAAATCTTTACCGGCAAACCGCCCTACCGTGGCAAGGACTCCATGGCCATCCTCTTCCAGCATGTGGAAGGCAAGGCCAAACCGCCAAAAACCATCAATCCGAAAATATCCGATGATTTAAATGCTATTATCCTCAAAGCGATGGTGGTGAATCCGGACAAGCGCTACCAGACCGTGGATGAGCTGCGTAATGACCTGGCCAAGGCCCTGATCAAGGTGGGTGGATAATGCCAAGAATCAACGCTTTTCTGAAACTGGGACGAGAACAGGGTTGCTCCGATATCCATCTGGCGGTCGGATCGCCACCCATGTTGCGCCTGCACGGTGAGCTGACACCGATCAAGTACCGCGACCTGACCAGCGAGGAACTCAACGATCTGGTGGATGAGATCCTCACCGATGAGCAACGCGCCATTTTTGCCGATGGCGACGATCTCGACTTCTCCTATGAGGACCCGGAAGTCGGCCGCTTCCGCGCCAACCTGTTCCACAAGATCACCGGCATCGGCGTCACGTTGCGTGTCATCGCACCGGAGATCCCCACGCTCAGTGACCTCAACCTGCCCAGCGTTATCAATGATTTCCTGCAGGAGAACCAGGGCATCATCCTCGTCACCGGCGCTACCGGCACCGGCAAGACCACCACCCTTGCATCGATGATCAACTGGCTGAATCACAACCGCAAGATGAATATCATCACGCTGGAGGACCCCATCGAGTATGTGCACAAGAGCGCGGAGTCACTGGTCATTCAGCGCGAAGTGGGCATCCATGTCTCGGGTTTTGCCAACGGCCTGCGCGCCGCGTTGCGCGAGGATCCGGATGTCATCCTCGTCGGTGAGCTACGCGACCCGGACACCATTTCCATGGCCATGACGGCTGCGGAAACCGGTCACCTGGTACTTGGTACCCTGCATACCACGTCTGCGGTCAAGACCCTGGATCGCATCATCGATGCCATGCCCTCGGAGCAGAAAGCCCAAGCTGCCACCTTCCTCGCCCAGCATCTGCGCGGCGTGATCAGCCAGAAGCTGTTGCGTACCGCGGACGGTCGTGGCCGCCGTGCCATCGTCGAGATCATGGTCAATACCCCGGCCATCGCTCACCTTATCCTCGGGCGCAAGATCTTCCAGATCCCGTCCATCCTGCAGACCGGGCGCGAACAGGGCATGCAGCTCATGGACCAGGCCCTCATGGAGGCGGTCAAGGCCAAGGAAGTCGATCCCGACGATGCTTACGTGCATGCCACCGACAAGAAACTCTTCCAGCGCTTTGTTACCGACCCCGACCTGCTGCCGCAGGTCAATCTGGCAGTAAGCTAGGACAGATACCGTGGCCAATCGCATCGACTCATTTCTGGAACTGGTCGTCAAACAGGACGGTTCTGACCTGCACCTGGTCTCGGGAAACCCGCCGCGCATTCGCCTGTTTGGCGAAATGTTTCCAATCAAATACCGCGAGCTGACCGCGGAAGAAAACCGTGACCTGCTCTATGAGATCATGAACCCGCGCCAACGTGCGGATTTCGAGGAAATGGGTGACCTGGACTTTGCCTACGAGGTTCCCGGTCTGTCGCGTTTCCGCGTCAACGTCTTCAACCACCTCGATGGTATCGGCGCTGTCTTCCGCTCTATCCCCAGCGTGGTACAGGACATGGACAGCCTGGGGCTACCACCGGTACTCAAGAACCTGGCACGCCAGCGCAAGGGCCTGATACTGGTAACTGGTCCAACCGGTTCCGGTAAGACAACCACGCTGGCGGCAATGATCGATTTCATCAACAGTGAGCGCAAGGGGCATATTCTCACCATCGAGGACCCAGTGGAATTCGTTCATGAAAACAAGAACTGCCTGATAAGCCAGCGTGAAGTTGGAAACCACACCAAGAGCTTTGCCGATGCCCTGCACTCGGCACTGCGTGAAGACCCGGATGTTATACTGGTGGGTGAAATGCGTGACCTGGAAACCATCAGCCTGGCGGTCACTGCTGCGGAAATGGGCATTCTTGTCATGGCGACCCTGCATACCAGCGGTGCAGCGGCCACCATCGATCGTATCATTAATGTCTTCCCCTCGGGTGAAGAACCCTATATTCGCACCATGCTCTCAACCTCGCTGTGCGGTGTAATTTCGCAGGAACTGGTCAGGCGTGCTGACAATCAGGGACGCGTAGCTGCTATCGAGATCCTCATCAATAACGCCGCCACCTCCAACATCATCCGCGAAGGCAAGACCGACCAGCTGGACAATGTTATTCAGAGTGGTGGTATGCAGGGCATGCAGAGTATGGACACCGCCTTGCGTCGCCTTCTCGATGCGGGACTTATCGAGGGCGAGGATGCCTTCCTCAAGGCACGTCACAAGCGTGACTTTGAAAAATTTGTCGATATGCCCGAAACCGAAGATATTGAGGAGATCATCGTCGACTCTACACCTCAGCAGCCCGGCTGGACTAACAACTAAACAAACCTAACCCGGTAGTAGACAGGTACCTATCATGGCCAAGTTGATATTGACGAAAGATGGCGTCATTGAACGGGAATATCCACTCGACAAGGAAAGCATCAGTATTGGTCGCCGCCATACCAACGACATCCAGCTCAATGATCTGACGGTAAGCGGGCGCCATGCACTGGTTACACAACTTGGTGAAAATGTCTTCGTCGACGACCTGGGCAGCACCAATGGCACCCTGCTCAATGGCTCGCGTGTCACCAAGTCCATGATCAAGCACGGCGACATCATCCAGGTAGGAAACTTCCAGTTTTCTTACTACGCCGATGATGTGGAAGAATATGAACCCACCATGTTCATCAAGGCCGAGATCGAAGATACCCAGATGATTGACACCAGAGGCGGTGATGAAAAACTACCCAAGGGCAGTCGACTGGCGGCGGTACGCGTACTCAATGGGCCACTGGCGAAAAAGGTGCTGGAACTGCGTAAGCCCTTCAACACCCTCGGCTTCAATGGCGTCAAAATGGCTGTGATCGCACGCGAAAATGACGGCTATTCCATCTCCGGCCTGCAAAGCAACAAGCTGCGCCGGGCCAGTGATGCGCCCATGGTCAACGGAACGGTACTCGGTGCTGGTCGCACCGCCCTCTCCGACCACGATCTCATCGAGCTGGCCGGTACCCAGATGGAGTTCTTCTTCCTCAGTTAGAATTCACCTGCGGCACCGCGCTGCATGATGTCATTGATGACAGTCTGCACGCGCAAGGCCTCGGTCTTGAGGTCTTCCGGTAAGGGGTGACCACCATGGATCATCAGGTCCATGTCCAGGGTATAGAGCCACAGCTCACCTGTTTTGCTCTCCACCAGTGCTACGCGGCATGGCAGGTAAGCGGAAAAGGCGTCGTTGTAGTCCAGCATGCGTGCCGCTGTCAGCGGATTGCAGAACATGTAGATCTTCATGAAGCGGTAGGGTTTACCGGTCATGGCTGCCACCTGCTTGTATAGCGGCAGTTTTCCGACATCACGAATATTGTGCTCGGTGGCCACTGACAACATGGCATCCTCGACCTCTTCCGCCGTCAGTCCCTCCTTGACCTTGACCTTGACTACCGTGGCCTCGGCCGCACTGCCTGTCTCCAGCAACGTATGCGCCATGCGTGAATAAGTACGCAACGCGCCTTCGTCAAGTTCGCCGATCCGTAGCAGCCCGGGCTCAGCCCACAACACAATGACCAGAATCGTGACCATGAACAGCAGGCCAAAAACTGCAAAAATGTTGCGTAATAAATTCATCAATATTCCCTCATATCTATATTCGAACTATCCCATGCCTGTCACGCCGTGTAGCAGCGAAGGCGCCGTACAATACCGGTGACCTGCCAGATACCTGGCTTTTGCTCTGCAGGCCATTTTGTTCTAGGCTTCATTTTAGCCCGGTTGATACCGGCAATTCATTATTCCGTAGCCAGATTGTGCCAAGACTGCTAAGTATATCACGCGCCGCCCGCCTGGTGGGCACCTCGCGCCGCGAACTGCAACAGCGCGTTCAGGACGGACGCCTGCAAAGTTTCGAGGGCATGATTCGCCTCGAGGACCTCCATGAGCAGTATCCCAACATCCAGCTGGAAGACACAAGCATGCTGGAACATATCGAGGGCATCATCGAACAGGCATTGGTGAGTGCGCACAAAGGCCGAGGTCGCCGCGACCAGACCTATACCCCGGATCTTGAAACCCTCTCTCGACGGGTCTCCGAACTGGCCTACGAGCTGGCCGAAGCCAAGCTACAGGTATCGAACCATGTCATATTGCTGGAAAAAATCAAATCTCGCCTTGCCGAGGGGAAACACAGCACCAACCCCGATGTTGTACAACAGTTCTCCGACACCCTGGCGTGGCTCAACGGGGAGATTGGCCAACTGGACCGACAGAACAGGACTCATGCGGAACTTACCGCACGAGACTCGGTACTACGCGTGATTGCAGCCCAGGTACGCCTGCTTCCAAGCGGACACGAATTCTTCGTTCCAGGCTCCGATACCATTCTCGAAGCCGGTCTCAGTGCCGGGCTGGCACTGGACTATGGTTGCAGCAACGGTAACTGTGGCAAGTGTAAGGCACGCATACTTCAGGGTGAAGCGCGTCAGGTCAAGTATACCGACTATGTCTTCAATGCCGCTGAAAAAGAACAGGGTTACATTCTTACCTGTGCCTGCACGGCCGTCACCGATCTGGTCATCGAGGCAGCAGAGGCACACAGTGAAAATGACATCCCACGCCAGACCATCACCGCCCGGGTGCGCAAGATTGAGAAGTCACATCCTGATATCACCATCCTGCATTTGCGCACGCCACGCACCCAGCGCCTGCGGTTTCTAGCTGGCCAGTCGGTAGCCCTGCAGCTGGAGGGCCTTGAACCACAAAACTTCCCCATTGCCAGTTGCCCCTGTGACGACATGAACATCCAGTTTCATATCCATCGTGATGATGGTGACGAGTTTGCCTGCAGGATATTTTCGCAACTGTCTACCAACGATTCGATAGGTCTGGAGGGACCGGTTGGCCATTTCGTCCTGCATGAAGGGGAGATTCAGCGGCCGCTGATTTTCATCGCCGTCGATCACGGTATTGCTCCGGTCAGGAGCCTGATCGAGCATGCCCTGACACTTGACGCCTGCGAAGAAGTACGCCTCTACTGGCTGGCCCGGTCTTCCCATGGTCACTATACCGGGAATACCTTCCGCGCCTGGGATGACGCCTTTGAGGCATTTCACTATACCGCGCTGGATCTGGACGAGAGTTTCGATGCCGATGAACTGGTGACACGGCTTGCCGATGAAAACCCGGGGCTGACAAAACGCGATATCTTCCTCGCCGGACCGGAAGATGTGAACCTGACTATCGAATATGCCCTGTTGGATATGGGTGTACCCGCCGCGCATTTTCACCGGCAGGATATGTAGCTTTCCTCATTCCTTGTCAGGTGGTTCTGTGGGCCAGCTACGCTCCTTTCTGCCCGCTCGCCTGACTTCCTCCAGTGCCCGTACCAGCGCAATATTCAGCGCCATTTCGCTGTCCAGACGCCCAGCCTGAAATCCCCCCTGGCTATCGATGCGGCGTGCCGCTTCGGCAGCGGCCTTGTCGAGGTCTTCACTGCGCAGTGCAGTATCGGCCAGTATCGTCACTGCGCTGGCCTGTACCTCGACAAAACCCGAATTGACGAAAACGGCCTCAAGCTGTTGATCTTCCAGCATGACACGAACCAGGCCGGGCTTGAGGAACCCGATCAACGGGGCATGGCGTGCGAGGATGCCCAGTTCGCCCAGCTGCGTAGGCACGAATAACTGGTCCGCCTGGCCATCGAAAAGACGGGCCTCGGCGGAAACAATATCAACATGAAATCTAAGTGCCATCCAGATTACGACCTGAGCTAAACCAGTAGTTTTTCAACAGGAATTTTCCCGGCAGCGAAATCTAGCGGTACAGGGGATAGTCACGGCGGGAGGTAAGGCCGTGAAAATACTTGTACCGAAAAAGCGCATCTTCACCATGACAGTCTGCACAGACAATACCAGCACTGAGAGCATGGCGCAGGAAACTGTTCAGGGCATTGCCTTCCACCGGTTTCCCGGGTCCCGGTGCCTTGCGGCGGGGGTCCCAGCGATGCGGATCATGACAACTTGCACACGAGATACGCCCGACGAGGTCTTCACGTCCATCTTCGCCGTACACGGGTATCACCGGGAGGTGGTGATTACGGCTGCCAAGCTGTATATCCCTGCCCCAGACGAGAACCTCATCTGGATGCGAAAGTTTCAGCGGCACGTGATTTCGGGCTACACCTTCCCGGCTGTGACAGCCCGTACAGCGATTCTCACCCGGCACGCTACGTGGCTCCAGGGACCGCGCCCACAAGAATTCTTCACTGACGGCATTGTGCGGCAGGTGACACTGCCCACAGACACCACTCTCCATAACGGTGCCGCCCGAATGATTCCTCGCCTCGGGTGCCGTAATACGCATATCGTGCCCGGTCCGTAGCACCGTCGCCTGTTGGCGATGACAGGTACGGCACAGATCCGATCCTGGCGCGGCGCTAATACGCAAAAAACTGTTACTGGCCCCACCCTCATCCTGCATCTGGTATGCCGCATCCGTGGAGTCGGGTGACCAACGATGGGGATCATGGCAGGTTCCACAATCGAGCAGGCCACGTTTCCCATGTGTCAGTCGCTCGCCACCGGTGTTATAGAGTGGCAGGGGGCCGTTGACCCTGCCATCCAGCATCCTGCCAAGGGGATGCCCATGACCCGCGACGGCATGTTCTGCGGCCTCACCACCCTCGCGGTGGCATTGACGACACAGGGTCTCAATGGGCCCGCCCTGTTCTTCAGGCGTATCACGCCACAAAACAGGCCGCGCCGCGTTGTGTGGCTGGTGACAGTAGCCGCACGCCGAGGATGGTGCCTCACCATGCGTGCCAGGGAGGTCGACTTTCATATGAGGTGATTTCAGCAGCCCGCGCTTGTC
>DRKU01000122.1 GCA_011051615.1 Gammaproteobacteria bacterium | reverse complement strand
TCGGCGTCTTTGCTATTGTTGGCAGCCTGTCGCTGGCGCTGATCCACGATGCCACCATCGATCGTATCCGCGCCAATGAACGCGCCACCATCCTGCGCACCCTGCATATCCTTATCCCGCCGGAGCGTCACGACAATGACCTGTTCAGCGACGTCATCCGGGTTCGCGATCCTCTGTTGCAGGTAGACAATGAACCGGTAGAGATCTATCGTGCGCGCAGGCAGGGGCAGCCGGTGGCGGCGATTCTGACCGCCGTCGCGCCTGAAGGCTATAATGGCAACATCTACCTGCTGGTAGCGGTAAATTATGATGGCACGCTGGCCGGTGTCGGTGTCACCCGCCACCTGGAAACACCGGGGCTGGGGGATGGCATCGACCGCCGCAAGTCCGACTGGATCCACATCTTCGATGGCAAGTCCCTCAACGACCCCGTACCGGAACAATGGGGTGTCCGCAAGGATGGTGGGGCCTTTGATCAACTCACGGGAGCAACCATCTCGCCACGTGCCGTGGTCAAGGCCGTGTACAATGCCCTGGTCTATTATAAGGAACACCGTGACGACATCTTCGCCCAACCCGCGGAGCCCGCAACAGATGAGTAAACACAACTATCGGCAGATCGCCAATGAGGGCATGTGGAACAACAACCCGGCCCTGGTGCAGATCCTCGGCCTGTGCCCCCTGCTGGCGGTAACCAATACCGTGGTCAACGCCCTCGGTCTTGGGCTAGCGACGACCATCACGCTCATCGCCTCCAATTCCATCGTCTCGTTGATCCGCAACCAGGTACGTCCTGAAGTGCGCATCCCGGTGTTCGTCATGATCATCGCCGCCGTGGTTACTGCCATTGAAATGGCCATGAATGCCTGGTTTCACGATCTCTATAACATTCTTGGCATCTTCATCCCGCTGATCGTAACCAATTGCACGATCATCGCGCGAGCCGAAGCCTTCGCCTCGCGCAACCGCGTTGCACCTGCCTTTGCCGACGGTCTCTTCATGGGACTTGGCTTCACCGCAGTATTGCTGGTACTGGGCGCCATCCGTGAGTCCATTGGTTTCGGTACCCTGTTCACCCAGTTCGATCTCATGTTCGGCGAGGCCGCCAAGCAACTGGAGATCGTCCTCATTGAGGATTACCGTGGCTACCTGCTGGCCATCCTGCCGCCGGGAGCATTCCTCGGCCTGGGCTTCCTGATCGCCCTGAAAAACGTCATCGACAAAAAGCGCGAAGAGAAACAGAAAGTGGGTATCGTGGCCGCTGAACCTGCCGGTTCTTGAACAGGAAGACTCACCACGGGGAACTCGGGGTGCACGGGGGAAGAGAAGGCATCGTCATCCCGGGCGAAGCCATGCCTGCATGGCGTAATATGGAATCCATAACATAAAGTCACTGTCCCCACCAACCGCCATATGACAAAGACATCATTCCACAACGAACTCCGGGAACAGGGAGAAAAACTGGTTCGCACGGTTCGCCGGCAAGATGTTTTCCCCGTGCTCCCCGTGGCCCCCGTGGTTAATAAGGTATGAACGAGAAAACCATTGCAGAGATCTTCCGGCGCCTGAAGAAGGCCAACCCGGCGCCGACCACGGAACTCAAATACCGCACGCCATTCCAGTTGCTCATCGCCGTGATCCTCTCGGCGCAGGCTACCGACAAGGGCGTCAACAAGGCCACCGGCCCCCTGTTCAGGGCGGCACCTAATGCGAAAAAGATGCTGGCTCTGGGCGAGGACGGCCTCAAGGAATACATCAAGACCATCGGCCTGTTCAACACCAAGGCGAAGAACATCATCAGGACCTGTGAGATCCTCGTCGAAAAGTACAACGGCAAGGTTCCCGAAGACCGTGCCGCACTCGAGGCTCTGCCCGGTGTCGGCCGCAAGACCGCCAATGTCATCCTCAATACCGCCTTTGGCCATCCCACGATTGCGGTAGACACCCACATCTTCCGCGTCTCCAACCGCACCGGCATCGCACCGGGCAAGACACCGCTGGAAGTGGAGAAGAAACTCCTCGAAGTGGTGCCCGAACGCTACAAGCAGGATGCCCACCACTGGCTGATCCTGCACGGCCGCTATACCTGCGTGGCGCGCAAACCCCGCTGTGGTTCCTGTGTCATCGAAGACCTGTGTGAGTATCCCGACAAAAACCTCGATTGAGCTGAACTATACGGCTGAAGTCACCAGGACCGTTCATTCATCCGTATCGCCATCGGCACGGTGAATTTCCGCATCGATGACCTTGCCGTCCTCATCCAGCACCAGTCGTATATCCACGGGACTGCCGCACAGGGGGCACTCTTCGATGAGGTCGTCCTCCTGAGCATTTTCCTCCATTTCCAGCTCGAACAATTTTCCACAATAAGGGCAATGAAGCCGTGATGTGACGATATTCATGATCTTTTACCCTCCTCTCCTCATGGAAGTGGTGCCACAATGCGCGGGAATCAAGCCTCAGCACCACGAGGCGATAAGCACTTTCCCAGCGGCGTGGCTCGGTTCAGGCACGAATCACCAGCACCACGGCTGCTGTGACCATGATCCCTGCCGCGAGGCGATTCAGGACACGCGCGATACGCCCACCCGCAACCAGGCGCCCGGCACGATCGGCCAGCCACGCATAAACCAGCTTGGACAGACCGATGGCCAGCGCCGCAATGGTGATGATGATGCCCGTGTCCAGCGGCGTGAAACGCGACAGCTCGAAGAAGGCGGGAAAGAACCCCAGATAGAAGAGGATCGCCTTCTGATCGGCCAGCGTGATCAACAGGCCGGCGAGAAAACTTGCTCCCAGGCTCGCGTCCCTTCGCGCGGACTCGACCCGGTCATCTGAATTGCTGTGCCACAACATCACACCCAGCCACACCAGATAGATCGCCCCCAGGTACCTGATATACACGAAGTGCTCTCCCATCCAGTCCGCAAGCAGCGAAAGCCCATAGACAGCAACAAGAATATAAATCACATCGCCAAGAACGATACCAAGCGTCACCATCACGCCATGCGAAAAACCGTATGCCGCCGATCGCGCCGATACCGTCAATACGCTGACACTGGGAACCATGGCAAGCATAAGCATGGTTACAAACAATAGTGAAATGGATGACCAGGACATCTAGCACCCGAGATAGCAGGTATTATCAAATGACTCGATGGGAACAAGTAACGGACCCTGAACATCTGTATGTTCGATTTTCTGGACCAGCGCTCCGGACAGAACAACGGTGCGGGGTGACTGCTTTAAACGAAACACCTCGATCGCGGGATCAATCCGCGCATCATCAAAAACCAGCTTGTTGGTCGAAAAGAACCCGTCTTCATCAAATGAATCTGTCACGTACTCTGACTTTTCATGGCCAACATAATCACACACATCCAGAAAATTCGCGATACAGTGGGTGTCACTCGCCAGTTCACCTGCGTGATCAAAGATCTCCGCAGGAATGAACCCGATATTCGCGTGCCCATCCAGGATCCCGGCGAGTTTCTCAGAAACAATAAACAGGCCACGAATGTTGTGTTGCAGGTCGACCAGCTTTTCCCCCCTCGGATGATCCTCCGAGAAGTGAAATTTCAGAGGTTCTTTTACAAGCTGTTTGAGCGGCTTCCACTTGTGAAACCTGAAGCTCTTGAATGGCAGGTTTTCCGGAGGTTCATGGATAGTTGCAACACCTTCTGCCTCACTCAGTGCCAGGGCCATAACAAAGAACTCCATCAAGCACTCCTTACTTTAAGTACCAACATTCGTTAATTCCCCTATATCCCGGGGAGAACTGTCTGTTTCGGCTATTCCGGATTGACTGGATAAATTCAATATCCCGCATACCAACTAACAACTAGATCGGCAACAGGAAATTCTTCGCAAAACGAAGCGTGCCGGTCATGATGCTGCCACTGCGCGCATCGGCCTCAACCACGATGATGCCCTGTGGCCGCTGGTCGTCGTCAACCTCACTACGGCGCAGATTGAAGCCATTGAGGAATATATCGGTGCGTGTCAGGTGGCTATCGACGGAGAAACGCGCATAGCGATTCCAGGCGATCAGTCGTGATGCCGGGATGCTCTGTCTGACCTGCTCGGCCGTCGCGGGTTTGCCGCGAGTACGCAGGATCAGCCTGCCCGGGCCGCCTTTGCAACGTGCCGTGTGGAATACGAAACGTCCCATCAACATGGTGGCGACACGCAGACTGATCACCGTGCGCAGCTCCACGTTCTCGTTCATGGCGACGAAGTTGTCATAACCGAAGACAACCTCTTCCCCTTCCTCCATTTCCCAGTCGACCAGGTACTCGGCCTCGATGGCATTGAAAGTAAGCCCCTGAGCATCTTCGCACGGCATATCAACACGACTCATACTCCAGGCGCCAAAGCGCAGGCGGGAGAGCAAGGACGACCACCATTGAGGAATGCTAAAACGTGGCGCCGGCCCCAGAGGCTGAAAGTTCGACTTGTAGTACATGGTGTAAGGATAATCGCCCGGGATCTCGATTTCCTGATGATGCCTGACCTTGCCCTGTTTTGCGGATATTTCATCTTCAACGAGATCCACATGAATATCGGTGCTTTTGTCAAAAATGACCCGCGCAAGGACATAGAGAAAACTTTTGATGGCAATGACGATCAACCAGGCGGTAAAGATCAACTGAATGACCTTTGTTGTCTGGTATGCTGCATTTACCACATCACGCAACTCTGCCCGCATGGCATCGAGCTGCCCTTTCAACATCTCTACAGCGCGACTGACAGCTTTCTGCGCAGTCACCACGCCATTGTCAGCCAGCCCCCGCGCTTTTGCAATAAACCGCCTTTCCGCGTTGCTACGGAGTCTTACATAGGCATCGGTCAGAATGCCTTTTACCAAGTTGGAGGCCTCGCATTTCAGATAACCCCTCCCCCTGCATTTGACCTGGTACAGCCCCATGCCTCGCGGCACGACACGGAAGGCCCTTTCCGCTTCCATCGCCACCCAGGCCGAATCATTGAGCCGCGTGCCCGAAATTCCCGAACCCATCCCATCTATCCGCCAGCGCATGACGGCAAACTTCATTGCCAGCGTCTCATCCAGGCTTAGAAAGAAGGGGATCCCGGAGAAACTCATCCTGTAGGCAGAGGAGGGTAAGGCAAAATCTCCCGAAACACTCTCTCGAATGCCCTTCGGGCACAAGACAATCTTTGCCCATTGCCTTGGCAGCCTGCCCACACCCCCGTTGACCTCGGGCAAATAGGCGCAATCATCGCCAGGTATCTCCCTTCTATCGACAGACAGGAACTTTCTGCGATCGAGCTCGGATGCACCCTCTGGACATTGAAAATAAGGTGTGCCCTCTTCCTTAACTGGAACCGTCATCCCGGAGCCGTTTCTCACGAAGGCGTATATACTGGTATAACGTTTTCCCGTATAGGTGAAATAACCTTTATTTTCGTTACTCGCCGGTCCCAGTTCCGACGATTGACAGAACGGGATCACGATGCCTGAATCGTAGAAGAGTTGCTCGGCTGTGGAAGTGATCTGGTTGCTGATCCACAAACCCGCCGCGATGAGAAGCAGGCTTGGCGACCAGAGGCTGAAGGTGCGAACGATCAAGATCCGTTTTCCGCCCTGGCTTATCTGCTTCAGCAACGGCCAGTTCTGGCGAACTGTCTCGTATATGAGGCTCAGCACGACCGCCACCACCAGGAATTCCATGATGTGATGCCAGCTGGGCAGGCCATCGATCCAGCTCAGCCCAATGAGAAAACCCATGTAAACCGCAAAATACAGCGACCGCACGCGACCCGCGACGATGAAATACAGGAACACCACCAGGGACGAGATTGCGTAGACCGTATTGAAGATGGAGAAATAGCCGGACAGGGCCGGGGTGGTGAAGGAAATATACGCCGACAACAGGCCGACACAGGGAAGAAGTACCACGAGGTGGGCGCGGCGCCGTCTGGCAACGGCGATGACAAACAGAACGAAACCCACCAGTAACAGGACGGCGGCAAGAACGCTCACCGGCCACCAGCGAAACCCTTCCCCTTCCGACACGGGAAACAGCACATCGAACCAGGCTACCGAGTAGTTTAAGCCAGGCCCCTGCGCCCATTCCGGAGGAAACAGTATCCCCGCGCGCAGCACTGGTGTAATGACAAGGAAGACAAGCAGCCAGAAGACCGCCTCGACATGCTGGTCTGGCCATTTGCGAACCCGGCCAGCGAGCCTTGCAAGGGGTTTGAGAAAGCGATCCACCCAGTGGAACGGCTGCCGCGCTTCACCCTGACTCTTCTTTGAATTCTTCTCAGTCATTGCCTTCCCTGCTCGGTTGGCAGGTGCCGGCGCCCGTTATCCCTGCTTATGGAGTCGGTGTATCTGCCTGCCAGCTATCACTACCCCGCCCGCCAGGCTCCCCTTCACCAAAATAGCAAAACACGTCACTCGCGTACGTTTTTTCGGAAAAAAACTGGTCCAACCGGTATATCTTTTTCCCGACACGTCGGCCTTTACCAGTGCCTTATCCGGCATGCCCTGTCGGGGCTTTTGCCCGTGCTCCGATACTCAACAAGCGTATCGACGGATCCAGGTAGAACATCTTCTTCCAGCCCTGCGGGCTGGCATCCCAGCGCCAGGGATAAGGTATGAGGGTGAGGATGGAATAGTG
>DRKU01000121.1 GCA_011051615.1 Gammaproteobacteria bacterium | reverse complement strand
GACGTGCTTCAAGCGTGCTCACAAGGACCTGGTGGACAAGTCCAAACTGTTCAAGTAAGCCTCACGAACAGTGGAGTCAGAGAACCGGGACCCGCAAGGGTCCCGGTTTTTTTGTGCGTCAATTTTTTAACCACAGAGGGCACGGAGGAAACAGAGAAAAACGATTCACTAAAAGAACCGAGCCCTGGTGACGGTACGCTCGGATTGGGAAAAAGCGGTTCCCCCGCCCTCAGGGCGGGGGTCAGGGGGCGGGGATTTGATCGATGGCCCTGCTGGCCGCGACCGGTACCACCTCAAGCAAGCGCAATACCCGGTTCTGAATTGTCGCCATGCAGAATGCAGTAGCCTCGGGCAGGTGTGTCGAAGTTAGTAGTGTTTCTCTGTTTCCTCTGTGGTCAATACGATAATCTTGTCCATTACCTTACTTAAGCTACTGAAATATATGGTGTTTTTTTGTCCGGATCCCTCGCGGGATCAGCTATAATACGCCTCCCGTAGTCGTCCGAACCCCGAGAATGCCATGAGCGAAGAAAAGTTCGATCTGCCCAACCAGAGCCCGGTGCTGCCCGCGCAGCTCAAGCCGGAGAGCAAGTTCTGTTTCAACTGTTACCCGGGGATCTCCTGTTTCAATGCCTGCTGCAAGCAGGCGGACATCACCCTGGCGCCCTACGACATCATTCGTCTCAAGAACCGCCTCGGTATGAGCTCCACCGAATTTCTCAAGAAACACACGGTGCCCTTCGAGATCGACGCTCACGGCCTGCCCGGCGTGAAACTGCGCACCACCGACGACGAGCCCGTGTGCCTGCTGATGGATGAGGAGAAAGGCTGCACGGTCTACGAAGATCGCCCGGCGGCCTGCCGCTACTACCCCATGGGCCTGCTCGCCTCGCGCAAGCAGGACGAGTACCATGACGAGCAGCACTACGCTATCGTCAAGGAAGAGCACTGCCGGGGACATGAGGAAGAACGCGAACTGTCGGTACAGGAATACCGCGAAGAACAGGGTGTCATCGAATATGACGAACTCAATCGCGGCTACCTGCAGCTGATCCTGAAAAAGAAATCCGCCGGCCCTGCCATCGGCAAGCCTTCACCGACCAGTTTCCAGCTGTTTTTCATGGTCTGCTATGACACGGATCGCTTCGTCAAATTCCTCACCTCGCCCAATTTCCGCAAGGTCTACGACATCAGCGATGAGCTCTACGAATCTATCCTTGCCGACGATATCGAACGCCTCAAGTTTGGTTACGACCTTCTCAAACAGGTGCTGTTCGGTGAGGACACCGTTCCCCTGCACAAGGATGCCTACGAAAAACGCATGGAGGAGCGCCGCGAGATCCTCGAGGCCCGCCGCCAGGCGGAGATCGCCCTGCACCAGCAAAAGGCACCCTTCGAGGAATACATCGAAGACTGACCGGAAGATAAATTTACCATAGAGAATACATTACAAAACCACAGGTCGTTCAGGCAGCATATCTGATATGAACCCTGTGTCCACTATGGTCAAAACAAAAAAGCCCGCTCTGTAAAGCGGGCTTTTTCGTGGTTCTGAATCAGGCTGAAACGGTCAGAGACCCAGCGCCGAGGCACGTTTGTACTGCTCCAGCTGCTTCATCACCAGCACCAGGGCATCGGAATAGGGTACCGTGCCGGCACGGCGGATCACTTCCTTACCCTCCTTGCTCAGTGCAAAGCGGATGAAATCATCCACCGCCGGGTTCTCGGCACCACGCTTCCTCACCAGGTACAGCGGCCGGTAGAGCAGGTAGGAGCCGTTCTTGATATTGGCATAGGACGGCTCATGCCCCTCCAGCTTGAGGATCTTCACCGCACGGCGCTTGGCGCTGCTGATGCCCGTCACACCAAGGCCATTGGGATTCTTGACGATGCCCTTCTCCAGCGGGCCGGAGGACTTGACGACGAACCTGGCCGCCGGGAAGCGCACTTCGTAGTCGGCAAACACCAGCTCACGCAGGGTACGGCCGACACCCGAATTGAAACCCTTGCGTACATACAGCTCGATGGGTGCATCCCGGCCACCCAGCTGCTTCCAGTTGGTGATCTTGCCAAGATAGATGCGCTTGAGCTGTTTGAAGGTAATGTTGTCGACCGGGTTGTCCTTGTGGACGATGACCGCCAGCGCATCCCAGGCTACCGGGATCTGCTCAGCCAACCGCTCCTCGGGATGACCGTCAATGGTGATACGGCAGGCACCACCGATATCGATCTTGCCTGCGGCAGCGGAACGGATCCCACGGGTTGCACCCCCACCCTTGAGGGTAATGTGAATACCGGTCTTCTTTTCATAGGCAGCAGCCAGTTCAGCCATGAATGCTTTTTTTGATATACCGCAACCGGCCCACAGGAGCGCGGTGGGTTCTTTCGCTGAAACGGCGCCGCTCGCAAATATGGTCAGCAGGCTGCCAGCCAGCAAGCTGATCCAGAAACGAGAATTCTTCATCGCGCCACACCTCTATGTTAGTAAATTTACAATGTCTGATATATCGGCCAACCCGGCAATTTTTACAGTATTTTGCATAAAAGTTAACCAGTTCATTCGTACTATATATAAGTGTTTTAGAGACTACTGATGGACCTGTCGCCTGGTCCGGCGTCCCGTGTAAAAAAGGCCCCGATGGGGCCTTTTTTGCAGCAGATAATGCCAGACTGTCGTCATTTGCCGGCAATATCCTCCAGCTGTTTGGCCTTGATGATGTTGCCATCAAGCCCGGCTTCCTTCGCCGAACTGCCATAGGCCACGGCCATGAGCTGGGAATAGTAGACCACCGGCATCTTGAACTTGGTGCCATGACGGGCGTTGATCTGATCCTGGTAGACCTCCACGTTCATCTGACAGACCGGGCAGGGAGTGACAATCATGTCGGCACCGCCGTCATAGGCGGCCTCGATGATACCCTTGACCAGATCCTGGGATTTCTCCGGCTCGGAGAAGGCCAGCGCACCACCGCAACACTGCACTTTCTTCTCGTAAGTGGTGAGAGCCTCGGCACCCATGGTCTCGGTGAGCTTGTCCAGATAGACCGGGTTCTCGAAAGACTCACCGTGGATACCAAAGGGGCGGTTGGTCTGGCAGCCCACGTAACCGGCGATCTTGATGCCTTCGAGCGGCTTCTTGACGTGCTTGCCCAGCTCTTCGTAGCCCAGGTCTTCGATCAGCACCTCGACCATGTGACGCACGTTCTTGTCCGCCTTGACCTCAAGACCGGCGGCGGCCAGCGCCTCGTTGGTCTCCTTCATCAGGTCCTCGTCGTCGTTGAGGCGTTCCTTGGTCTCGCGCGTGGCCAGCCAGCAGGCGGCACAGGTGGCAACGATGTCCTGGTCCGGGTGGGCCTGCTCCGAGAGCGCCATGTTGCGCGCGGAAAGCGCCAGGCGGGGCAGCTCACCGCCACCGGCATAACCGATGGAGGCGGCACAGCAGTTCCAGTCCGGGATGGGATTAAGCTGGATGTCCAGCGTCTCGCACATGGCATCGACCGAGACCTGGTAGTTGGAACCGGAGGCACCCTTCTGTGAGGAGCAACCGGGGTAAAAGGAATATTCTTTCTTGGCCATTACTTGATCTCCTTAGGCATCGGTCTTCTTGAGCTTGGCGAGTTCGATCTCTTCCGCCTTTTTCAGGATTGCCCTCAGATCACCGGGCTTGCTCACACCGTGCCCACCAAAGTACTCCATGGGATTGAGGCGCCTGGTCTTGTACATATTAAGACCCAGCGGCATGGCCTTGAGCGCCGTCTTGATACCTTCGATGAAACCATTCATGAAATACAGGGAGACACCCAGTTTCAGTTCATTGACACGGCCCTTTTTGGTCAGATTGTCCCAGAACTTCAGCGCAAACTTGCGTGTCGGCTGGTTCTTCGGCGCCATGCCGAGACGTTCGGCGTAGGTCGCCAGGCCGTGCATGATATGGGTGATGGGCAGCTCACGCGGACAACGGGCGATGCAGTTGTAGCACGAGGTACACATCCACATGGAACTGGACTTCAGCACTTCCTCGCGCTTGCCGGCACGAATGAGCATGAAGATCTCCTGGGGCGGATGCTCCCAGTACGGCCCCAGCGGACAGGAACCGGAGCAGACGCCGCACTGCATGCACATCTTGACCCAGTTGCCTTCTTCCACATTGGCTTCGACTTCCTTGAGGAAGCTGTTACGGTAGCTTTCGATTGCTTGTACGTTGGCGCTCATCGTCTGCCTCCTAGAACTTGAACGGGCTCATACCGATCTTCTCGATGGTCTCTGCCATGTCGTTGATCAGCTTTGGAGCACGCTCGATGTCGGTGATTGCAATTTCGTACGTGGCAACACGCTCGGGTTCGAGACTGAGCGATTGCAGGGTGTCGTCCACCTTGCTCATACGTACATGCGCGATTTCGGAACCCTTGACGAAGTGGCACTGGTAGTTCTCGCCCTTCTGGCAACCCATCAGAATCACGCCGTCGTAACCGCTGTTCATGGCGTCGGTGATCCAGATGAGGTTGACCGAGCCGAGGCAGCGTACCGGGATGATACGGGCGAAGGCACTGTATTCCACCTTGTTCATGCCAGCCATGTCGAGCGCCGGATAGGCGTCATTTTCACAGGCCAGTACGAGAATACGCGGCTTTTCCTCGAACTCGTCGGGGATGTCGATGTTCTTCAACTGCTGGCCGACGGTATCCACCGAGTAGTTCTCGAAGGAGATGACACGCACCGGGCAGGCACCCATGCAGGTACCACAACGGCGGCAGCGGGCCTCGTTGAACTTGGGATAACGTTCCTCGTCTTCATCGATGGCGCCGAAGGGACATTCCACCGTGCAGCGCTTACACTGCGTACAGCCTTCGCGACGGAAGCTGGGGAAGGACAGGTCACCGGAGCGCGGATGCGCGGCGCGGCCGAGACCGGCATTCTCCACGGCCTGGATGGCCTTGAGTGCAGCACCCGTGGCATCGTCCATGGCCTGCTGGGCATCCATGGGTCGCCGCACCGGACCGGTGGTGTAGATACCCGTACGACGGGTTTCATAGGGAAAGCAGATGAAGTGCGAATCGTTGAAGCCGTACTTGAGATGCGGCAGGTCTGGACCCTGGCGATAGCTGAGGTTGAGGATGGACTCCACCGGCAGCTCGATCTGGCTGATGTCGATATCTTCGACTTCCTCGGCCTCTTCCTCGGCCGGCTTGGCAATAGCCTCAATATCGACACCACTGTTGGGTACCATGCCAGTGGCCAGCACCACCAGGTCGGCGGCTTCGACGGCATCCTCGTCGAGGATCATGTCCTTGAACTTCACCGCCAGGTGATCGCCTTCGGCACTGACTTCATTGACCTGACCCTTGGTAAACGTGACGCCCTTCTTCTGACCGGAGCGGTAGAAATCTTCGCCACCGGCACCGGGGGTGCGCAGATCCGTGTAGATGACGTTGGTGTCGATATCCGGGTTGGCATCCTTGAAGTACATGGCCTGCTTGATGGAAGTCAGGCAACAATGACCGGAGCAATACGGCAGGTGACCCTCCTTGTCGCTGCGCTGACCGGCACACTGAACAAAGACCACGCTGTTGACGTCCTTGCCGTCTTTGGTCTTGAGCGGTGCGCCATTGGCCTCTTTGGCCATCAGGTCAAGCTCGGCCTGTGTGACCACGTTGGGCAGCTTGCCATAACCAAGTTCCGGCAGTTCGTTGGCATCGTAATCGCGATAACCGGAGGCCTGCACGATGGCACCGAATTTGGCCTCGGTGGTGGAACCACTCTCGGTGGAAATATGTGCGATGAAACGCCCCGGGGCACCGTCGGTACGTGACAGCGTCGCGTTGAGGTGAACCGTGATATTACCGTCGGCCTCGACCTTTGCGATCAGGTCTGCGACGATGTTGTCTGCCGGGTCGCTGTAAGGCGCATGCATGGGGATGCCTTTCCAGGCACGAGCTGCATGGCCGCCCAGTGCGCCGGTCTTCTCGACGATGGTGACCGGGTAACCGGCACGCGAGGCTTCAAGTGCCGCGGTCATGCCACTGACGCCACCGCCAACGACAAGAATGTCGCGCGTGTAACTGGTTTCCTGGTTGGGCGAAGGCGGTGAGGCATGCTTGGCCTCGACCACGGCCATGCGCACATAGTCGTCGGCCATGTCCTGCGTGGTCTCGCGGGCCTCGTCGGTATCGGGGCGAACCCAGATAACGCCTTCGCGCAGGTTGGCGCGCGTGATGGCCACACCCTCGAAATTGAAGGCTTCGGTCTTGGCGCGACGTGAACAGGCACAGATGGCAACACGGTTGACACCTTCGTTGTCGATGTCGTCCTGAATCATCTTTACACCGGCCTCGGAACAGAGGAACTCATGTTCCTTGACCATCGCGGCCTTGGCATCACGCTGGGCAACCTGTGCCAGCTGGGCCGTATCAAGCCGGTCACTGAGACCACAACCCTGACAAATATAAGCTCCAATCTTCACATCAGACACAGCTTAACCCTCCGTAGACGCAACGCGGTTGATCACCTGAATAGCGCGCAGCGCACTGGCTGTGGCGCTCTGCACGGCACGGTTGACGTCCAGGGCATCGGACGAACAACCGGCGGCAAAGATGGAACCGTTGCTTTCATCTTGTTCAATAAACCCGTGCTCGTTGACAACGACATCGATGGGGAAGTCGCTGCCCGCGGTGCTGGGCTCCATACCAATGGCCAGCACGACGAGGTCGTGGGCATTGGCATAGCGTTGATAACCTTCGGTATTGACGCCGTTGAGAACCGGATTCTCATCCTTGTCCTGGGTGATCGAAGCCACCTTGGACTTGATGAAGGTGACGTTCTCGTCGGCCTGGATTTTCTGGTAGAAGTCATCGATACGGTCAATGGCGCGAATGTCAATGTAATAGACCGTGGATTTGCCTTCGTCTCCGAACTGCTCGCGCACGTAGGTGGTCTGCTTGAGCGAGGCCATGCAACAGATGCGTGAACAGTGCTTGAGGTAATTGCGGTCACGCGAACCGGCGCACTGAATGAAGGCGACGTTCTTCGCCTCCTTGCCATCGGAAGGACGCAGGATCTTGCCACCGGTGGGGCCCGCCGGGTCCATCATGCGCTCGAATTCGACCGATGTAATGACGTTCTTGTAGCGATCGTAGCCATAGGGCTGGATCTTGTTGGCGTCATACGGCTTCCAGCCGGTGGCCCAGATGATGGCACCAACGGTGATGGTGGTTTCCTTCTCGCTATCATCGAGATCGATGGCGTCATACTTGCACGCCGCCTTTGCCTTATCGGCATCGGGTGTGCCAATGATGCGCGGGTCCAGTACGTAGCGCTGCGGATAGGCCATGTTGCTGACCAGCCAGGCACCCTTGCGCTTCTTCAGGTTGTAATTGAACTCGTCATCGAACTCGGCTTCCACGGCAGCGGCGCAATCACCGCAGGCGGTACAGTTCTCGTTGACGAAGCGCGGCGTACTTTTCAGCGTGACCTGGTAATTACCGGTTTCGCCTTCAACATTGGCGACTTCGGTCATGGTCATCAGGCGGATGTTCTTGTTGGCCTTGATACGACGGAGATTGATCTCCAGGCCGCAGGTCGGGTGACACAGCTTGGGGAAGTACTTGTAGAGTTGGCTGACACGCCCACCGACAGCGGGGTTCTTCTCAACCAGTATGACCTGCTTGCCGCATTCGGCCGCCTCGATGGCGGCAGTCATACCGCTGATCCCACCCCCGACGACGAGAATGGTCTCATTCGTTGCAACGATATCTGCCATCGTTGTCTCCTCCTTACGCGGATGACGCTATATATAAGGTGTATGGAAATCTCGTTTTTATTCTGGCCGCCCGGCACCTGGCGACAGCGCAATCTAGCGCATATCTGTCGCGGGAAAAACGCCAAAACGGGTAGTGTTATTCTCCCCGCCGGAACGCCTGGCCGGCCAGAAAACCCGACTCCACGACTCAAGTAAACCGATGATTCTTAAAAGAAAAAAGGGTGTGATCGGCGCGTTTTCGGGAATGCGTACAGTGAAGGATCAGGCCTGCAAACTCAAGTCATATTTATCTTGCTCGGCATAAAATGTATTTATTTTTTCAGGCGCCCTGGCCGCTACCGTGGGACGGTCCCGCGCCCGTTCTACCCCCGCCTGGTACAGCTAAGCCGCTGAAAAACCATAACTTATTCAGGGAAACCCGGTGGGCCGGCTTGTCCGGGGAGCCAACAGTAATTAGAATATTAGGATATGTTAATTTTATGAATAAGCTAGAATTGCTGATTAGCTAACTCGGACATAGCTCTCTATAATCGCCCCCCTTTCCAATAGCAGGTCCTGGAATATGCCCCTACACAACCCCCTTGCCCACGATACGGATGCCCGCATCGAGACCAAGAACACCACCTGTTACATGTGCGCCTGCCGCTGCGGGATCCGCGTCACCCTGCGTGACGGTGAGGTCCGCTATATTCAGGGCAACCCCGACCACCCCCTCAACAAGGGCGTGATCTGCGCCAAGGGCGCCTCCGGGATCATGAAGCAGTATTCACCGGCGCGCCTGAGCAAGCCCCTGCGCCGCAAACCCGGTGCCGAGCGTGGCGCGGCCGAGTTCGAGGAGATCAGCTGGGATGAGGCCTTCCAGATCATGGAGGAGCGCCTGGCCCACATTCGCAAGACCGACCCGAAGAAGTTCGCCCTGTTCACTGGCCGTGACCAGATGCAGGCCCTGACCGGCATGTTCGCCAAGCAGTTCGGCACGCCCAACTATGCCGCCCACGGCGGCTTCTGCTCGGTCAACATGGCCACCGGCATGATCTACACCATCGGCGGTTCCTTCTGGGAATTCGGTGGCCCGGATCTGGATCGCGCCAAGCTCTTCATCATGCTGGGCACGGCGGAGGACCACCACTCCAATCCCCTGAAGGTGGCCATGTCGCGCTTCAAGCGCAACGGCGGACGCTTCATCTCCGTCAACCCGGTGCGCACCGGCTACTCGGCCATCGCCGATGAATGGGTACCCATCCGTCCCGGCACCGACAGCGCCCTGCTGCTGGCCTTGATCCACCAGCTGCTCAAAACGGGGCTCTATGATCGCGATTTCCTCATTCAGTATACCAACGCCGCCGAGCTGGTCAGCATCGACGAGTCCTCCGACGACTTCGGCCTGTTCGTGCGCAGCGACATCCCGCACCCCAAGGACTGTTTCGATCCGCAGGACACGGTCTGGTGGGATCGCAACACCGACAAGGCCGTACATGCCCGCGAAGAGGGTGCGGATCCCTACCTGATGGGTGAATTCACCACCGCCGACGGCCGCCGCGTCAAACCGGCCTTCCAGTTACTGAAGGAGCGCGTCGAGGAGTACACCCCGCAGTGGGCCTCGACGGTCACCGGCATCCCGGTGGAGACCATTGAGCGACTGGCCTACGAAATGGGCATCACCGCGCGTGACGACAAGATCGAACTTCCCATTGCCTGGACCGATGTGTGGGGCAAGGACCATGACACCGTCACCGGCAACCCGGTGGCCTTCCATGCCATGCGCGGCCTGGCGGCACATTCCAACGGCTTCCAGACCATCCGCGCGCTGTCGATCCTCATGACCATCCTCGGCACCATCGACCGCCCGGGTGGTTTCCGCCACAAGGCGCCCTTCCCGCGTCCCATCCCGCCCTGCGCCAAGACGCCCAACAGCCCCGATGGCGTCAGGCCCGAGACCCCGCTGGGCGGCATGCCGCTCGGCTGGCCGGCCGAGCCCGACGACCTTTTCGTCGATGACAAGGGCGAACCGGTGCGTATCGACAAGGCCTTCTCGTGGGAATTTCCGCTTGCCGCCCATGGCCTGATGCACAATGCCATCACCAACGCCTGGCGCCAGGATCCCTACGGGATCGACACCCTGCTGATCTTCATGGCCAACATGGCCTGGAACTCGTCCATGAACACCAGCGAGATCCGCAAGATGCTCAACGACAGGGACGAGAACGGTGAGTACAAGATCCCCTTCCTGATCGTTGCCGATGCCTTCCAGTCGGAGATGGTGGCCTACGCCGACCTGGTGCTGCCGGACACCACGTACCTGGAACGCCACGATGTCATGTCCATGCTCGATCGACCCATCTCCGAATACGACGGCCCGGTGGACTCGGTGCGCATCCCGGTGGTTCCCCCGATGGGCGACTGCAAGCCTTTCCAGGAAGTGCTCATCGAGCTGGGTTCGCGCCTCAAGCTGCCGGCCTTTACACGCGAGGACGGTAGCCGCAAGTTCCGCGACTACCCGGATTTCGTGGTCAACTTCGAGACCGAACCGGGTTCCGGTATCGGCTTCCTGGCCGGCTGGCGCGGCAAGGGCGGCGAGAAGTTCATGAAGGGTGAGCCCAACCCGAACCAGTGGGAGATGTATGCCAAGAATAACTGCGTCTTCCACTACGAGCTGCCCAAGTCCTTCCAGTACATGCGTAACTGGAACCGCGGCTACCTCAACTGGGCGCAGGAACACCGCCTGACGCGCTACGCCGAGCCCATCAACTGTCACATCTACTCGGAAGTACTGATGAAATTCCGTCTCGCTGCCCAGGGCAAGACCGACGGCAAACAGCCACCGGATCATCTGCGCAAGCGCGTCGAGACCTATTTCGATCCGCTGCCGTTCTACTACGAGCCGCTGGAATCGCAGCTCAGCGACAAGCAGAAGTATCCGCTCAATGCCATTACCCAGCGGCCCATGGCCATGTACCACTCCTGGGATTCGCAGAATGCCTGGCTGCGCCAGATCCATGCACACAACCACCTCTATATGCATCCCTCGCTGGGTGAACAGGGCGGCTTCGAGGATGGAGACTGGGTGTGGGTCGAGTCCATGTGGGGCAAGGTGCGCTGCATGTGTCGCTTCAGTGAGGCCGTCGAGCCCGGCACCGTGTGGACCTGGAATGCCATCGGCAAGGCCAGCGGTGCGTGGCGCCTGTCGGAAGATGCCAACGAGTCACGCAAGGGCTTTCTGCTCAATCACCTGATCTCGGAGGAGCTGCCCGCAAACGAAGACGGCGAGCACCTGTCCAACTCGGATCCCATTACCGGCCAGGCCGGCTGGTACGACGTGCGCGTGCGTGTGTACAAGGCGGGCGACGACGAGCCAGCGGAAACCTCACCGCAGTTCGACCCCATGCCTGCCCTGCCCGGCACCGGCAAGACGCCCAAATGGCTGGCCTACTTCGCCGGTAAATTTACCAGGGGCCGTTAAAAACCATTGAACCACGGGGGTCACGGGGAACACGGGGAAACCCACGTGACGAAAGCACCATCTCCCCGTGTGCCCCGTGCCCCCCGTGGTTAAACATACGATACGAGTAAATCACGATGACTCAGTTAGCTTTGGTAATCGATCTCAACGTCTGCGTGGGTTGTTCCGCCTGCGTCACCAGTTGCAAGGAGTGGAACACGTCCGGGCCGGCGGGTGCCATGTCCGATGACAACCCGTATGGCAAGGATCCCACCGGCACCTTCTTCAATCGTGTGCAGACCTACGAAGTGGGCACCTTCCCCATGACGGAGACGGTACATTTCCCCAAGAGCTGCCTGCACTGCGAAGACGCCCCCTGCGTGCCCGTATGTCCCACCGGCGCCAGCTACAAGCGTCCCGAGGATGGCATCGTGCTGGTGGACTACGACAAGTGCATTGGCTGCAAGTACTGCTCCTGGGCCTGCCCCTACGGTGCGCGCGAATTCGACGAACACGAGAAGGTCATGAAGAAGTGTACCCTGTGCGTGGACCGCATCTACGACGAGTCCCTGCCCGAGTCGGAGCGCAAGCCCGCCTGCGTGCTGGCCTGCCCCACCAATGCGCGTCTGTTCGGGGACGTGCATGAGCCGGAATCAGAGGTCTCGGTGGCGATCCGTGAGGAAGGGGGTTACCCACTGATGCCCGAGTGGGGCACCAAGCCGGCCAACCACTACCTGCCACGGCGTAAGACGCGCATGCACATCCATGAGGATGAACTCATTCGTGCCGACAACCCGCTCAAGAAGGAAGAGCGCGGACCGAGCGCACCGGTGGCCGAACCGACCCTTGATGATTCCACCAGTTGGTAACAAAACATACAACCACGGGGGACACGGGGATCACGGGGGAATTGTTGTTGTGCATTTTTCCTGTCCCCGTGCACCCCGTGCTCCCCGTGGTTAAATTTCGATATAGGAGAGAAGAATGCATCCGGCATTTTCTGTAATCTTTCTGACCACGCTCATCGGCGTGGGCCAGGGTCTGTTCCTGGCGCTGTTCACCGGCCAGAGTTATTCGGCGGTAGAGTTGCTGCCTTCACAGGACAGCACCCATTTCTACGGCATCGGCGGCTTTCTCGCCCTGCTGTTTCTCATCGGCGGACTCATCGCCTCGGTCTTTCACCTTGGCCACCCTGAGCGTGCCTGGCGAGCGGCGGCCATGTGGCGTACCTCCTGGCTGTCGCGTGAGGTCATCGCCCTGCCAACACTGATGGCCCTGGTCTTTGTCTATGCCGTGATGCACTACTTCCAGTGGGACACGGTGCTGTTCACCAGCATTACCGGCGCGCGCCTGCAGGCCAGCCTGGTGGTGGGCGTGCTGGGTGTCATCGCCACCTTCATCCTGTTCCTGTGCACCGGCATGATCTATGCCTGCATCAAGTTCCTGCAGGAGTGGGCCAGCTCACTGACCGTGATCAACTACCTGTTGCTGGGCACGGCCTCGGGCTTCTTCTTCGCCACCGCCTTTGCCGCCTGGGCGGCGCCCGAGCTGATGCGTTTCTACGGGATCTGGACCGCCATTATCACGCTCGCGGCGCTGGTTACCCGCACCGCGGCCCTGATGCGCAACCGGCGCATCAAGCACAAGTCCAGCATCCAGTCGGCCATCGGCGTACGCCATACCACCATCGTCCAGAAGGCGCAGGGTGCCATGGGGGATTCCTACAACACACGTGAGTACGTCCACGGTGCACCGGCATGGATGTTCCGCGCCATCAAGTGGGTCTTCCTGGTGCTGGTCTTCCCCGTACCACTGGCCATCCTGTGGCTGGGACTCGCCGAGAACAGCGGCAGCATCCTGCTGACCGGCTTCCTCATCCAGTACATCGGGCTGCTGTTCGAGCGCTGGTTCTTCTTCGCACAGGCCAATCACCCGCAGAACATCTACTACGGTGTGATCTGAGGAATAAAGTTTTTCCGTGAAAAGGCCGCCTCCGGGCGGCCTGTTTCATGGTGGGGGGACCACAGGTTCCGCTTCCCGATGCCGGGAGGCCACCTCGATGGCCGGTGGCTCCACGATGCAGGCCTCACGACACAGGCCACAACCGGGGCAGAGCTCGGTGTGGATCACCGGTCGTTCACGCTCCAGCGTCAGGGCGCCCGGCACCGGGCAGGCCGGTACACAGGCGCCACACTCCGGGCCAAGAAACGGCAGGCAGGTACCGGTATCGACACGCACACGCGCCAGTAACGGCAGGGGGACGCCCGCCTCGGCTTCGATTTCCGGCAGTTGCAGGGCGCCGCTCTCGCAGGCGGCGACACAGGGATAGTCGGCACACAGGTGACAGCCACGCGTGGCCAGATCCAGTGCAGGGGTCCCCACCACATCAGGGCCCAGGCGCGCAGCCAGGGCAAAGATGACATCGTGAGGACAGGCGTCCTGGCAATCTCCACAACGGGTGCACTTGAGCAGAAAATCCAGCTCCGGCAGGGCAAAGGGCGGGCGAATCCAGTGCGCGGCGCGCGCGCGCAGTTTTTCATCCACATGATCGAAGGCCGTTTCGGTGGCCTTGTGAGTAACGCGTCGGAAGAATTGCCGGCGGTCCATGACTACCAGTCGAAGGACTCTGCCATGCCCTTGTGGCAGTCACTGCAAGGACGTTTCTCTTTCTTGAAACGGTCGTGCAGGGCGCCATCGGCATCAAAATTTTCCGGCAGGTGATGGGCGATCCCCATGTGGCAGTCGATACAGGTCAGGCCGTCCTTGAGAGCACGCCGGTGCTTGATGCTGGAGGCTTCCTGCTGACGGTCCAGGGCCATGAACTCGAAACTGTGGCAGTTGCGGCATTCACGTGAATCGCTTTCCTTCATACCCTTCCAGACATACTGCGCCAGTTGCAGGCGCTTGGCGCGAAACAGTTCCGGCGTATCTATCGACCCCAGGATCTTGTGATAGAGCTCGTTGGTCGCGGCGATCTTGCGTGCCACCATGTGGCCCCATTCCTTGGGTACATGGCAATCGGGGCAGGTGGCGCGCACCCCGGTACGGTTCTTGTAGTGAATGGTCTCCTTGTATTCCCGGAATACATAATCGCGCATTTCGTGACAGGAGATACAGAAACTCTCGTTGTTGGTCAATTCCATGGCCGTATTGAATCCACCCCAGAACAGAATACCGAAGATCACCAGCCCCACGCCGACACAGCGCGGCCAGCGACCCAGCAACCACAGGTAGGTCTGCCTGAGTTTCATCAGCAGTGACTTGAATTTCTTTTTCATAATTACATTCGCATAACCATGGGCTGCATCAGCAACCAGAGACTCGAAAGACTGACCACAAGGATAAACGCCCAGGCCGGGATGACGGCCAGCGTGGCCGAACGCCCATCATCACAAAGTCGCGCCATGCGCACGCGGGCGATGCGCAGCGCCAGCCAGAAGCCAAATAACACCAGCAGGGACTGAAGCGTGGCCACCACGTCGCCGGACAGCAGGGGATTCATGTGCCGCATGTGCAGCTCCCCCATGCTCAGGGGCAGGGTGCCTTCACCGAGGGGATTGGCCACCACGGACCAGAAACCATGTGCTTCGCGCACCAGGTGATTGAGGTTGTGGGCGAGATGGAATGAAAACGCCAGCGGCAGGTTGATGAAGGCCAGCGCCGCGAACACACGCCAGTATTCCACGTCGATGCGTGCCAGGCGCCGTACCAGCCAGACCGTAGCCACATACAGACCCACGATGAGAAGGATGGAAACAATCATACCCAGCGTAAAACTGGTCAACAGGCGTCCCGAATCACCGATGGCCATGGCCAGCCGGCTCATGATGCCTTCCCAGTAGGGCATCATGGTGAAACCATGGAACAGGGTCAACGCCAGCAGGCCAAGGGCAAACCAGGCCTCATCTCGATGGGGACGTGCAGCAGCCACGATTTCACTTCCCACCGGACGTACTTGCCAGGCTACGTTCTGGTGCGGACAGCTCTGCACGCAGGCGCCACAGGAAGTGCAGTAGGTGCTCTGACTGAGGCTGCCCATCACCAGGTGGGTCGGGCAGGGCTCGATATCAGCGGTACCGTGAAAACACTCCAGCGTCTTGCAGTTGTTACAGGTGGTCTGATCGATGGGCCGCAGGGCCAGCGGTGACATCCCGGTGTAGGCCCCCAGGGTTCGACCCACGGCACAGAAATAACGGCAAAAGGCCTTGCGCTCATAGACCGCAAGCGAGATCGTGGCCAGCACCACCATCAGCAGGGCCAGCAGGGCAGTGGCATAGGGACTGACCGTGACACCGATGCCCAGTTCCAGCCAGGTCAGACCAATGAACATCCACAGCGCTGGCCAGATATTACGCAGCGAGCGTGGTACGCGTAGGCCGAGACTGCTGCTGGCACTGCCACGCCGCCACAGGCGGCGGCGCACCAGCCAGCCAGCGATGGAATCCCAGGGACACACCGCGCACCACGCGGTACCAATAAAGAACACGCTGATGACCACCGCCGACCACCAGATGGTCCAGGTCAACATGGTGGCCAGGTTGCGCTCGGGGACAGGCGTGCCAAACAGGCCGGCGACAATGACGAGCAGAAAAATCGCCGCCATGACGATGCGCAGGCTCAGCAGTATCCATTTATGGTGTAGCAGCCAGGAAAAAACGCCGCGGTAGAGTGGAAAGGCCATGCCGCCGGACCCTGCTGCACCGCTCACCAGCGGACGCAGACTGGCCGCCAGCAGTCCCGCCATCAGGAGCAGGATGGCCAGCACCCATTCCACCGGCAGACCGGGGTGAACCATGCCTGCCTCGGGCACGTATACCAGCCGCGCAAGTGTGTCGGTCAGGGACTCAAGCATCGCTGGCATCTTCGTGGTGACGTTGGGCCTGCAAGCGCTGCAAACGCCGGCGTTGCATGATGTTGACACCAACCAGAACGAAGGCAAGCACAATGATTACCGCACCGATGGGGCCCACGGGCAGTGGCTTGCCAATGGTGATGGGAAAGTCGATGACGTAGGGCTCGCCGTCGGATTCAAATACCGCACTGATCACATAGTCACCTTCCTTGCGAAACAGGAAACCCTGACGATAGATGCCGTCATCTATCTCCTGCACACCAAGTACTTCCTCCGGCTCGGTGTTGAACCAGCTGTCGTCGCGTACCTTGAAGGTTACCTTGCCAATGAAGGGCGTACCGTCCGCGATCCGACTGGCATAAAGGTGCACACGGCCGGGTTCATTGGGTTCGGGAAAAGCGGGGAATGCCATGAAGTTGATATAGTATCGGCCAAGCTGGGTCTCCACCTGCATGGAGGGCGGCGTGTTGGATTCCTCATCGAGGCTGTAAGCGGGCCGGCCCAGCACATGATGGGCCAGGGAGGCAGTGGGAAGCAGGAACGTGACGACTGTCAACAACATGTACCGCAAACGGACGTTCATCTTTTCTCAACAACCTTCATTGATTTCTTCAGTTTTGAAACTGCGCGACAACAAAGCTCAACGGTACTCGATGGTCCTGCGTACGCCAATACCATGGTGCGCAACCGTGCCCTTGCTGCGATCGACGATGCGAATGGGCAGGCTCGGTTCCGGGCATACCTCGACGCAAAGCCCGCAACCCACACAACCGTCCTGAACCACAGGACGATAAAAGTTACCGAACTCGAAATCGATCGCCGAAGAGCCGAGGGGACAGATCCCCACGCAGGCACCACACACACCTGCATCTACCCACGGATAACAGGCGACGCGATCGATCTGCGCGGTACCCATATCCACCTCACGGACAGGCGTTACCGTCAACGCGTCGGTGGGACACACCTCCATGCACAGACCACACAGAATGCAGGCCTTCTGCTCGGGGTTGATATAGGGTGTGTTGACGCCACCCGCTCCGTCGTTGCGGTGAAACTTCACCGCACGGACCGGGCAGATCTCACCACACAGGCCACAACCGATGCAGGCCTCGTTGAAAGCATCTGCGTCAGGCAGGGCGCCCGGCAGCGGCACACGGCGATGGGGTTCGGCTTTCACCTCTGGCGCCAGCAGACGTGCAAGTCCAAAGGGTAACGTGGCAAAACCCACGACCCCGGCACCCATCACCACTTTCTGCATGAAGGTGCGCCGCCTCATGGTGAGGTACCTCGACTACCGTCGGTCTCACCGGCTTCCTCGTCATGTCGGCGTCGATACTCGTGCCCCAGATGACCCGGTCCCTGGAACGGCACATCCTTGATTCGCGCAGTGAAACTCAGTGCATCCGTGGGGCACACGGCGATGCAGGCCGTGCAATTGTTACACTCCTGGCCAAAATCATCGTGCAGGGGATCGAGCCCGAACTGGCACACCACGTTGCACTTGGCGCAATCGTTACACTGCGCCACTTCGCGACGAATGCGCAGGACACGGAAACGTCCCAGCAGGGAATACAGCGCACCACCCGGGCAGACATAACGGCAGAAGCCGCGCCGCGTCACCATGAGATCGAACAACAGCGTCAACAGGAAAAAGACGCTGCCGGCACCAAAACCACCGACGGCAATTGCGTAGTAGATTTCGCGTCCGATTATCGCCGGTGGGTACATGGCGGCAAACACCACCGCACCACTGATGGCCGAGATAATGATCCCCGCCGCCAGCACCAGGTATTTCAGGCGCCGATCCAGCTTGCGCCGGCTCACCGGCAGGCCGGCCTTACGCAACCAGGCAGCCAGGTTGTCGTGCAACTCGTAGATCAACGTTGCCGGGCAGATCCAGCCACAGTAGATCCGCCCCAGTACCAGGGTGATAGCGATAGGGATCAATGCGGTAAGCAAAAACGGCCAGTACACGGTCAGGCCGGCCGCCATTTGCCCCACCACGGCGAGGGGATCACTGAGTTTCAAACCGAACAGTGTCCCCGACCAGGTGTTGCCCTTGAGTGCGTTGAGATCCGTCACCGGGTCATCGATAAATGGTGCGGCCAGCACTTCCATGCTGTCATAGATGCTCTTCTCCCCCGGGCTGAGGAGATCATAGGCATGCGCCGCGGCGTAGGTCTGGTAAAGGTGCAGGAACGGCAGCAGAATAAGCATCAGGAAAACTGTGCTCAATGAAACCCACCGCAGCTTGTTGAGATGCCTCTGCCACGTACGCTGCATATGCTATACGACCTTTCGCTGTTGATTGGGAATAATACGGATCGCCTGCGGGATCTGGATACAGGAACGCTCGCACAGCCCACAGCCCACGCAACCCTCAAGCACATGAGGTTGTTCCAGCATACCCACACGGATGGCGATGTCCTGTAAAGGGCAGGCACGGTAACAGACACCGCAGGTCTTACCCTGGTAAGAAAGGCAGATGGTCGTATCCACCCGTGCACGCCCCATGTTGACCCTGGCCATGATTTCCTCGGCCTCTCGCTCGATGCGTCCAAGTGCACCGGTTGGGCAGGCCTCACCACACTTCATACACAGTATGCAGGCCTGTTCGCGCGGGATGATGTAAGGCGTATCCAGTGAGGCAAGCCCATTTTCGAAACGAAAAAACTTAATCGCGCGGTTGGGGCAGACCTCGCCACATTTACCACAACGTATGCAGCGTGCAAGGTAGTCGTTCTCTGCCAGCGCACCGGGGGGCCGCAGAAAACGTATCGAAGGTCGGAACGCCGCCTGCACAGTTCGTGGTGCAAAACTGGCACCTGCCGTTGCAGCAGCGCCGGCGATCAAACTGGAAATAAAGTTTCGACGTTGCATGCGATCACAGTTGGCTAATTGTGCATACCGGGCCACGGCACCCTGGCGGTGATCACCGCCAGGGGCCTTATCCCGGCAAGCAGCGGTCTAGACCTTCTCGACGCGACAGGCCAGTTTCTTGAAGTCCACCTGGCCCGAGACCAGATCCCACACGCGGCTGGAAACACTGTTGACCAGCCAGCGGTTACGTTTGGGATCCGCCGAGTCGGCCACCGACAGGTTCCAGGGACTGAACATGTAGCCGCGCGGCACCACGTTACGCGCCGGTTTAACCAGGCTGTTTGTTCCCACCTGGGCCCGTGCTTCGAACGAACCACGCCGCGTCACCAGTCGCACCTTGTCGCCATCCTTGATACCCAGTTCCTTCGCGTCTTCCGGGTGCATCTCCACATACATCTCCGGCACCAGGCGACGCGTGGTCGGGCTGCGGTTGGACTTGGCGGTGTGGAAGTGCTCGTAGACTACACCGAGACCCAGCCAGTACGGATACTGGTCCTTGGGTACCTCGCTCCAGGCCTTGCCACGGTGCTTCTCATCCGGCATATCCGGAGTCAGCCCCATGTCGCGCGCCTGCTTGAGCAGCGGGATATTGTCGATGGTATAGACCCCTTTCTTGTGGCCGAACTCCATCAATTTGCGCGTAATCTCTTCACGCCGCGAGTAGTCCTGCTGAACAAACTTCATGTGCACCTTGCCGTCGGCAGTGCGGAAGTAACCATAGGGCCGGTTCTTCCACACCCCTTCCTGCATCATGTAACGCCGCTTGGTACCGCCATTCCTGGCGATCTCATAGGTCGGCGCCGGCCACTGGATACCACGCAGGTCACGCAACTGGCTGTAGAGTGATTTACCATCAATCTTTTCCACTTCCAGCATTCCGGTCAGGTCCGTATCGGTACCGGCGGACGCCTCGACCACGGCACGGAAGATCTCCTGGGCATCGTAGAAACCATCTTCCTTACGCTTCCAGGGAAAAATCTTCTCCGCATCGAGCCCCAGCAGTTTGGCAATAGCACGACCCTTGTCGATGACCATGTCCAGATCCGGGCGGCAGCCGGGAGGGGGCTCGGCGGCCTTCTCCACGCGGTTGATACGCCGCTCGGAACTGATATAGACGCCATCCACTTCGCCCCAGGTCGCGGCCGGGAAGATCACATCGGCATAGAGGTTATTGGGTGCGTGACGATAGATCTCCTGCACGACATTGAAGGTCTTCATCAATGCAGGACGGATCAGATTGTCCTGGTCGGGAAGATCGATATGCGTTGCATAGACGAAGAAGAAGGCCTTGACGTCGTCCTTGAGCGCGCGCTCCATCATGCCGATCGCCATGCCGGGGTTCTTCGAGTTCATGGCCTTGACCAGGTTGGCCTCCGGCACGTTCCACTGCTTCGCCATCCACTTGCGGTGCTTGGCATTCTTCAGCGGCATGTTGAAGGGCAGACGTCCGGTCAGACCGCCGGTGAAGCGTTCACCCATGGCATTGGGCTGGCCCGTCATGGAGAACGGTCCACAACCAGGCTTGGCCAGGTTACCGGTCAGAGTCAGCAGGTTGATGATGGCGATAATGTTATGTTGCCCGTGGATATGCTGGTTGTAACCGATGCCCCACATGATGATGACACCACCGTAACCCTTGCCCTCGTGCTTGCCCTTGCTGCGCGCCAGGCGCTTGCGCGTGGCGTCGGCAAACATCCCGGCAACACGACGGATGAGCTCCGGCGATACATCGTGGTTGGGACCGCCCATGCGATCCTGAACCTGCTCGGGACTGTATTCGCGCAGGACGCCATCGGTATATTCCTTCCAGCCGGTGGTATGTGCCTTGAGGAACTTCCAGTCGATGACATCGGGATGTTCCTTCAACAATACGTGGGCGATACTGTTGAGGAAGCTGATGTCACCATTGAGGATCGGCACATGGACCGAGTTCTCCGGGTTGATATCCGCGTATCCCTTGGCGGTGCCGGTATATCGGGGATCGACCACCACCGTGGGAATATTGGCCTTGCGCTTGTAGTCGGCGGCGCGCCAGAAGATGATCGGATGAGATTCACGTGCGTTGTGCCCAAAGTGCATGATCATGTCGCACAGCTCGATATCCTCGTAGGCCAGCGGCGGTGTATCCGAACCCAGCGTGGCAAAGTAACCGGTTACCGCCGAGGTCATGCACATGCGCGCATTGGCCTCGATGGTATTGGAGCCCAGTACACCCTTCATGAACAGGTTTTCAAGGTACTGGCCTTCCATGGTCAGCTGGCCGGAGCCATACAGGCCGATGGAATTACCGCCATATTTCTTGGCCAGGTGGGCGACCTTTTTCGCCACCATTTCCTCGGCCTCTTCGTAGGGCACGCGGATGAAATGCTCTTCATCGAAGGATCCCTTGGTCTTGCTGATGTACTCCAGGTCACCATGACCGGGTTTCTTCCACTCTTCCCATACATCCTTACGGACATACGGGTCACCTTCCATGCGGTCCACGTAGATTGGCTCCGCCGCGGTCAGGCCCTTGATGCATTGCAGGCCGTAATTGGTAGGGTGGTCGCGGTCCGGACGCATGGAAACGATCTTGCCGTTCTCCACCTGGATTATGGTTCCGCAACCCACGCCGCAATAGGGGCACTGGGCGATGGCGGTCTTGCGTTCACCGGCCTTGGGCGCTTCCGCCGGCGCAGCCTCGAGTTCGGGATTGGCGCCAACCATCAGACTGGTACCTGCCGCAGAGCCGGTAATGAAGCTGCTGGTTTTCAGAAAATCCCTACGTGTCATCTTGATGCGTTTCATTTCATTCTCTCCTGAAAACGGTTAGTTCTTGCTCGGTACGGTGCGCAGGTAAGCGATGATGTCATCGATTTCGCTGTCCGAGAGATTTGCCATGGCATCGGGGCCGGTGAAACCCAGCATGCGGGTATTGGAGCGGCCATACTTAATGGTCTCACGAATGAATCCGTCACTGGCCTTGGACAGGAAACCCTCTTTACCGATGGCAGTACCCGTACCGCCGGCGACATAACCATCCCCGTTCTCGCCATGACAGGTCGCGCAGATCTGGTCGAACCAGAAACGCCCAAGGCGCGGATCCCCCTGCGAGCGAGGCTCGGCATCCACCTCGGCGGCCCTGTCCGGCAGCTTCGCGTGGGAGCGCAGGAAGGCAACGATGGCTTCGATTTTCTTCCTGCCCAAGTGTGCAAAGGGGGGCATGCCGGTTCCTTCGCGACCGTCGCGGATAGTGGACAGCAGGAAGCGGTCACTGGAAATGGACAACAGTTCCGGGTTCACCAAAGAGGGAGCAAATCCCGGTTTACCGATACCGTCTGCCTGATGGCAGAAGATACAGTTCTGGTTATAGAGATCCTTGCCCTGTGCCGCGAGCGCCGGGTCGACAGTGGGTGGTGCAGCGGCTGGAGTGGCCGCGGCAGGCGCCGCCGCGTCTTTCTTCGGTGGGGCATCGGATTCCTGTTGGCAGGCACTGAGCAGCAGTACCAGGCCGGTGAGTATAAAAAACGTAAACGCTGATCTGGCCACGATCTCTCTCCTTCGTCCTGTCGGGGTGGGATGTTTTTGTAGTGACAGCGTAGTCGTCCCTGTGAGGGTTTTCCTGATCTATATCAGTTTTTGCTGATTTTATTTGTTACTCCTCTGACACGGATCGGTACGCATGTAACTTGCTGAAATAGCTGGTTTCGTAAGAACGCCGGGACAACGTGGGACACACACAGAGCGCAAAAGGAACACCCGGGAAATCAGAAAGATAGCCCGTGGGCAGCCGGATTGCCACTATTCAGGGCAAAATGATGGGAAATCAGGTGGCCAGCGCGGACTCGGGATCGTCGGGGCGTTCACGAAACAGCTGTACGCCGATGCCTTCGTGGGAAGCATGCGCGACGCGGGCCCAGCGCCGATAGGTACGGATAATGCGATCATATTCGAGGGTAAAGACGAGCGAGACCACTTCACCGGGACGCGGCGCGGTGGCTCCGGTGTGCAAAAATACCCCATCGGAACTAAGGTTACTCGCACGGCAGCGAACCGGGCGTTCCCCGTTCCTGTAGATATAGGTCCTGACACTGGCGCCCCGACGGACGGCGGTACGCCGATCGTTTGTTGTTCTCACATCCACGACAGTAGCCTGCTCTGGTTGCAATTTCTTACTGCGGGCGTCGCGGTCCCCGCGCCCCGGCAGAGGCGGTCACCCGATCCTGCGCCGACAGTCTAACAAGGGAGGCCGCCAGCAACCGAAATCAGTTCACACATTTTTATGTTGCCGGTGACAATAAAATTACACACCGGATGCTGCCCGGTAACAACGTAAATTCAGCGCCGCCGGAGCCCGTTTCCACCGCAGTGAGCCAAAGTTTCAATGTTGCCAGAATAGCCTCTCAAACTGTGGCCGCCGTCACAGGCTGGATGGAAACCACGCCACGACATTCCGCCCCTCCCCACATATACTGCTTAGCCCGCTGTCGGCATCGATCCTCTACGAAACGTGACGCGGTTGGCAGTTTGTAGACCTGCCGTCAAGACGACGAAACCTGAAACCTCCACCTGGTGTGAGCACTGATATGAGTAGTGTGCCTGTCGAAAATGTATTTGATAACGCCCGTGTCGACGCCGCGCCGGCGCGCCTGCGTAGCATGATGCCGGCCGCCACCCGGCTGTTGCGTCGGCGTTCCCTGTGGATGACGGTGGCCACCCTGTTGCTCCTCGCCTGGGGCTGGCTGAATCGTGAAAACAGCTATCTGACGGCTGAGGAAGGAACCGGCTACTGGCTTGGCATCCTTGGTGGTTCCTCGATGCTGCTGCTATTGCTCTATCCACTGCGCAAAAAGGCCCGTTTCATGCGTACCTGGGGGCCGGTGGGCTTCTGGTTCGGCGCACACATGTTCCTCGGCGTCGCCGGGCCCCTGATGATTCTCTATCACTCCAACTTCTCGACGGGATCGCTCAACAGTAATATCGCGCTGTTCAGCATGCTGCTGGTCGCCGGCAGTGGCGTAGTCGGTCGCTACCTCTATTCACGTATCCATTTCGGCATGTCCGGCCATAAGGCCACCATGGCCCAGTTGCGCGACGAGATGCAGATCTCCATGGGCAAGCTCAATGGCCGTTTCACGCTTTCCAAAAAGATCCTCAAGCGCATCAAGCGATACGAGAAGCGCATGTTACGCCCGCACATGCCGCTGCTGGGCCTGTTCAGCCTTACCTGGCTCGGCCTGTGCTCACTTGCCACCTACCTGAGCATCACGCACCAGTTGCACAAAAGCCTGCGCCAGCAGGCCCGCAAGAACAAGTGGGACCGCCGCATGCGCAAGACGCTGATGCGCGAGTCCAGCCGCGCCATGCGCGAATATATCCGTGTCGTGCGCCGGGCCGGGGAGTTCCAGATCTATGAACGCTTCTTTGCCTTGTGGAACCTCCTGCACCTGCCACTTTTCATGTTGCTCATGATAACGGGGACCGTCCATGTCGTCGCTGTACACATGTATTGACAGGATACAGAACCTTGCGCCTGTCATCCCTGAGGTCATACCTTCTTTATTGCGGGGCACTGATGCTGATGCATGCTAGTGCCGTCAGCGCCGATCCCTTCGAGTCCCTGCTCATGCCAGGGCCTCTCATCGAAGGACACGCCGACCTGGAAGATGACTGCGACAACTGTCATCGCTCTTTCAGTGACGAGCGTGAGGAAACTCGCCTGTGCCTTGAATGCCATGACGACATTCGTGCCGACGTATTGAAACGCCGTGGTTTTCATGGCCACTCGAAGCAGGTCCGAAAGCAGTCCTGCCGCAGTTGCCATACCGACCACCAGGGGCGTGATGCGGATATCATCAAGTTCAATCCCGCCACCTTCGACCATCACCTGACCGATTTCCCCCTGCGTGGTCAGCATGCCCGCACAGCATGCGAAAATTGTCACAAGAAGGGCAAGAAATTTCGGGAAGCGCCGGGCCGCTGTCATGCCTGCCACAAAGATGCCGATCCCCATCGGGGTCGCCTCGGCAAGCATGAGAAGAAATGCCAGGTCTGCCATCGCGAGACCGGCTGGACGGCCATTCTGTTCGATCATTCACTCACCGATTTTGATCTCACCGGCAAGCACAAGAAAACCGACTGTGCCAGCTGCCACCCCAATGATCGCTATGCCAAAACGCCGCAGGACTGCTACTCCTGTCATCGTCTCAATGACTCGCATGGCGGTGGCAACGGCAAGAAATGCAAGAAATGCCATTCGACCCGGGCATGGGACGATCTGGACTTCGACCACGACACCGAGACGGACTTCCCGCTTCGCGGTGAGCACCGTGATCTAAGCTGCCAGCGCTGCCACAAGAAAGATCCCTACAAGGTTGAACTCAAGACCGGTTGCGTCAACTGCCACCGTGAGGATGATGTTCACAAGGGTCGCAACGGCAGGAAATGCAAAGACTGCCACAGCCCCAAGGGCTGGCGGCATACCCGCTTCGATCATGACCACGACACGGACTTCCCATTGCGTGGCAAACACAAGAAAGCGAAATGCATCGCCTGCCACAAGCGCAACCCGAAGGAGCACGAGACCGATACCGCCTGCATCGCCTGCCACCGTGTGGACGATGTACACAAGGGACAACAGGGTAAGGAATGCCAGCGTTGCCACAATGAACGCGGCTGGCAACATCGTGTGCGCTTCGACCATGACCTGACCCGTTTCCCTCTGCTTGGCCTGCATGCCGTGACCCCCTGCGAAGAGTGTCACCTGAGCGGCGCCTATCGTGATGCGGAAACGCGCTGTCATAGTTGCCACCGGGAAGATGACGAGCACCGTGGCCGGCTTGGCCTCGACTGCGAGCGTTGCCACACGCCCAATTCATGGGAACTGTGGAAGTTCGATCACAATGCCCAGGCGCGTTTCAAGCTCAAGCATAAGCACGCCAAACAGCATTGTTACGCCTGTCACCGACGCAAGGTGAAGAAGGTTGCCTCGGTACCGCGCCCCTGCGATGCCTGCCACGCGGCCGATGATGCACACAATGGTCAGTTTGGCAGCAATTGTGAACGCTGCCACACGACCCGTTCATTCAGAGATGTTCAATTACGACGCTAAGCCGTCAGATAAATAAACTATTTGCTGAGGACACTGGTTATGGATAACAAAAATCAATTCAAACCGAGGTGGCTGATTGTTCTGCTGCTGATGCTGCCACTGTTTGGCGCGAGCACCATGGCAGCCGAAGCACCGCAGGAAGGTTTCGATCACGATACCACCGGCTTTATTCTCTCCGGTGAACATACTCGCCTGGCCTGTGAGTCCTGCCACTTGCGCGGTATCTTCAAGGGCATACCCAATACCTGCCAGGGTTGTCATGCACAGGGCACGCCCATGAAGGCCTCGGCCAAGCCCCCCAACCATATTCCCAGCGGCAACGTATGTGACGACTGCCACCTGGATACCACCTGGGCCACGGCGCGCGTGGACCATGTCTCGGTTACCGGCGCCTGCGAGTCCTGTCACAACGGTCGTGCCGCCTCGGGCAAACCACCCGGTCACATCCAGAGCAACAACGTCTGCGACGACTGCCACACCACGCGTAACTGGGCTGGTGCGCGCTTCGATCACAGCGCCGTAGCGGGTAACTGCATGCGCTGCCACAATGGCAGGACCGCGACCGGCAAGCCGGCCAATCATATTCAGACGGGCAATGATTGCGAAGTCTGTCACCGCACCACGGGCTGGGTTCCGGCCGGTTTCGACCACGCCGGTATCACCAATGGCTGTTCCAACTGTCACAATGGTGCCACTGCCACCGGTAAGCCGGCCAATCACATCCAGAGCAACAATGCCTGTGAGGCCTGCCATCGTACCACCGCCTGGGTACCGGCCACCGGCTTCGATCACACCGGTATCACCAATGGCTGTTACAACTGCCACAATGGTGCTACTGCCACCGGCAAGCCGCCCAATCACATCGCCAGCAATAATCTGTGCGAAGACTGCCACCGTACCGCGGGCTGGATCCCGGCCAGCTTCGACCATGCCAACGCTGGCGAGAACTGCAGCAGTTGCCACAATGGCTCTACAGCCACGGGTAAGACACCCAACCACTTCGTCACCACGCTGCAGTGTAATGCCTGCCATACCAACGTGGCCTGGTTGCCGGTGCGCTACACGCACACCTCGATGAACTATCCGGGAGATCACCGCAAGGTGAACAACTGTACCGGTTGCCACACCACCAATACCGAGGCGCCGACCTGGCGGTCACCGACCTACAAGCCGTTCTGTGCTGGTTGTCATGCCAAGGACTACAAGGCTGGTGAACACAAGAAGGTCGATAATCCCAAGATCCTCTACACCGTCGGTGAACTCAAGGACTGCTCGGGTGCCTGTCACACCTATACCGACAACACGCTGAGCGTGATCAAGAAACGGCGCTCCGGAAAGCATCTACCATCGAAGGGTGGTTGGTAGGAAACCGGTGCGGTGTGGCTTCGCCACATCGCACCGGCTTTGCGCCATGAATCGTTGCAGCTGATGTAAACCGATGTCCCAGCTCCCCGATACAACAGTGACCCGCATGCGGCGCTGGTGGCCTGATCATGCCCGGCGACTGGTGCTCGTCCTCGCCTGCCTGCTGCCGGCCCTGGCCGGTGCCGGTCCGGTTAGCGGGATCGTCTTCGACGACGTTACCTGGGTGAGAAAGGCAGACCACTACCGCATCCGCATCGGCTTCAACTACCCGGTGCAGTACGTGTGGCACCACCCGCCCAGCCCCCGCCAGGAAGTTCTCGTACGTATCCGCCTGCTGGAAGCCAATGCCCTTGAAGGCCGCATGCCGGTACGCGAGGAGAGCGCCGCACTCGACAGCCACATGAAACGCCTGTTCGAAGATGTCCGCTTCGATGGTACCGACCCCATGACTCCCCTGGTCGTACTGCGCTTTACCCATCCCCAGCATTTCCGCATCGAACAGGGTGGTGACTGGCGAAGCCTGGTGCTGTACCTCTTCGATGAGCCACGTTGGGGTGACGTCGCCCCCCCTGAAGCCGAAGTCATCGAGGAAGAGGACAGCGAATCCTCGACGGGAATGGATGAGGACCGGCCATGAACCGCACCGTCCATTTCCTTCTGTCACCGCGCAGGTGGCAAGTAGTGCTTGCGCTGTTGCTATCGCTGCTTTTCTATGGCAATCCGCTACAGGCCGCCAATCGCTTCATGGAGAAGCTCGACATTGAAGCGGGCAATAATGAGTCGATCCTGACGCTGAGCTTTTCCGAGCCCATCACGTACCTGCGCCACTTCCCCGCCAAGCAGGGCAAGCTGGTGGAGATCACCGTGCGCCTGGCGACGCCGAATGCCGCCATCAATATCGAGGGAGAATCGCTCGGTGGCCCGGCCAGCGCCGAGGTGCCGCTGCGTGAGGTGGCCGCCGAGAGCATTGATCCCAACACACTCAACGTCCGCTTTCACTTTACCACCAACGTGCACTTTGCCGTCTCGCGCGGTAAAGAACGCAATACGATTATCGTCCACCTGCTGAGTCCGAAACGTACCGATATTGGTGGCCCCGAAGATGTGATCCGTCCCAGTTGGGGTGCGGTGGTCAACACCTATACCATCAACCTGGAGTCGTCACTCAAGCCGATCACCGAACCTCTCACGGCGCGCCGGGACATCCTTGATACCTTCAAACTCTACAAGATGCGCGTGCGCATCAAGGGCACGGTCTGGTACAGGCGCCGGCTGGGCTTCTTTACCACCCGTGCCGAGGCCGAGCGCGTACGCAAGCTCTTGCTCAAGGACTACCCCAATGCCTGGATAGATCTGATTCATCCCAGTGAACGTGCCCTTGCTGAGCGCTGGTTTACCATTGCCCGGCAACGGCCGCGCAAGCCCTTGCCGCTTCCCACACCGGCACCGACACCCACCCCTGCGCCGGCGGCGCCTGCCGAGGCGCCCACGGCGCCCGCGGCCAGCGGGACGCCTGCCGCTCCCGCAGCCAGGCCTGAGCCGGAGCCTGCACGCCCCCCCAAAGCGCTGCCGCGGGGGAAGTCGGCACGCCTCATGGAACTGGCCCGCCAGGCGATGATCGATGGCAACTATCGCCGTGCCATCAAGCTCTATACGAAGATCCTGCAACGTCCGGAGAAACAGTTCCACCAGGATGCACTGGAGTTTCTCGGCCTCGCTCGTGAACGTAACGGCCAGATCGCCCACGCCAAGGCGGAGTACCGCAACTACCTGAAACTGTACCCTGACGGCGAGGGGGCCATTCGTGTACGCCAGCGCCTCGACGGCATCATTACCGCGCGGGCCGATCCCCGTACGCCGCTGGCCAAACCGGACGCACGTGCCGAAGAAGCGCAATGGGACCTGTTTGCCAGCCTCGCCCAGTTTTATCGTTACCAGACCGTATCCAGCGATAACGCCGGCAGTCAGGAGGTCGATAACTCCATCGACTCGGACATCCTCGTCTCGGCACGCCGCCGCTCCGAGGAATGGGATATCCGCACCCTGTTCGCCGGCAACCACCGCTACGAGTTTCTCGACTCCAACGATCCGAGTGATGGTCGCGTCACCTCGCTGTATGCGGATTTCAAAAACCGCATCGAGGACTACTCCATTCGCATCGGCCGCCAGACGCATAGTTCCAACGGCGTACTGGGTCGCTTCGACGGTATCCTCGGCAGCTATCGCCTGAACAGTCAGATCAAGCTCAACCTCGTCGCCGGTTACCCGGTCAACCTGACCTCGTCGGATGGCCTCAATACGGATCGCCAGTTCATCGGCGCCAGCGCCGATCTCACTGGCTATATCGAGAATCTCGATCTCAACGTGTTCTTCATTCACCAGACCATCGACGGCATGGTGGATCGCCAGGCGGTGGGCGCCGAAGGGCGCTATACCGATGCACAGGGCCGCAACGGTTTCGCACTTATCGATTACGATACCCACTACGGGGAGCTCAATACCCTGATGTTCGTCGGTACCATGCTCTTCGAAGGCAACCGTCTGCTCAATCTGGTGGTGGACTATCGCAACAGCCCCATCCTGACCACCTACAACGCGCTGCAGGGCCAGCCCGTCGCAACCATCGCTGAACTGCGCCAGACCCTGAGCGAAGAGCAGATCGAAAGCCTCGCGCGTGATCGCACCGCGCGCTTCAAGTCCATCACACTCTCGGGCTCCATGCCCCTGACGCCCAAGTTTCAGTTGAATGGTGATGTCACCGTATCCAGCCTGGCCGGTACACCGGCCTCCGGTGGCGTCGCGGCCACCAATCCTACCG